>CAYSAT010000055.1:9651-19897 GCA_964429035.1 uncultured Candidatus Cloacimonadota bacterium
CCCGCGCATGTAGCTTCGGAAAGCTACGTAGGGTAGGATTCCAATCCTACCATTTGGCGTTATCCAGCGCATGTAGCATCAGAATGCTACGTAGGGTAGGATTCCAATCCTACCATTCAGCGTTATCCCGCGCATGTAGCATCGAAATGCTACGTAGGGTAGGATTCCAATCCTACCATTTAGCGCTATCCCGCGCATGTAGCATCGGAATGCTACGCTAGCTTCGCAATGTCGCTTTGGCAAGCGACACTACCCTAATATCAGAATTGGAAATAGATAAAGGGCTGCAGATCGGCGGAACGGAACTGGTACAAAAACCAGATCACGATCGCCAGAATCAGCGATTGCAGAAGCAGCGGGGCTTTGCCCAGACCCTTTTCGATGCCCTTTTCCAGGCGGGAAGGCAGCCAATGGAAAAAATAGCCCAAAGCGATGAGCGAAGCCACCACCTGGTATTTGGAGAGCCACAGCCAGAACAGGGGCGCGTTGAAGCTGGTGAAGATGCGCGTGAGCATCACTTCCGCGCTGGCAAAAGAGGGGCTGCGGAAAAAGATCCAGGCGAATGCCACGAAATTGAAGGTGAAGAGCAGGCCCAGGGCTTTGATCAGGAATCCGGCGAAGGGAACACGTCGGGCCAACTTGTCAGTGCTTTCGCCCAACAAGGCCAGGCGTAGTTTATCCAGCGCCAGGCCCACTCCATGCAAGCCGCCCCAGAAGACGAAATTCCAGGAAGCGCCGTGCCAGAGTCCGCCCAGCAGCATGGTGACCAGCAGATTGATGTAGGTGCGCACCTTCCCCTTGCGGTTTCCGCCCAAAGGAATATAGAGATAGTCGCGCAGCCAGGTGGAAAGCGAGATGTGCCAGCGATGCCAGAAATCGGTGATGGAAGTGGCGCGGTAAGGGACGTTGAAATTGGCCTGCAGATCGAAGCCCATCAGGGTGGCCAGTCCGATGGCGATATCGGAATAGCCGCTGAAATCGCAGTAAATCTGCAATCCGTAGCCATAGACCGCGATCAGGTTCTCCACCCCGGAAAAGAGCTCCGGATTGTTGAACACGCGGTCCACGAAATTGATGCTGATGTAGTCGGCGATCACGCCTTTCTTGATCAATCCGGCGATGACCAGCACTAGCGCCCTGGCAATCTGGCCGCGGTTCAGGGTCAGATATTTGTTGATCTGGGGGATGAACCACGAGGCGCGCAGAATAGGCCCGGCGACCAATTGGGGGAAGAAGGACACGAAAAAGGTGAAGTCGGCGAAGTTGCGGATCGGCTCGAGTTTCCGGAAATAGATATCCATGGTGTAGCTCATGGTTTGGAACGTGAAGAAAGAAATCCCCACGGGCAGGAAGATGTCCAGAGCCGGAAGCGATCCGCCGAATAGCTGGTTGATGGTCTCGAAGATGAAATTGGTGTATTTGAAATAACCCAGGGAGCCGATGTTCCACAGCACGCTGAGCCACATCAGGGTGTTGCGCCAGCCCCTTTTACGGGCCCGGTAGATGGCGCCGCCCAAGAGGAAATTGACTCCCGCCGTGGCCAACAGCAGCAGCAGGAACACTCCGCTGGTCTTGTAATAGAAATATAGCGAAAACAGCATCAGATACCAGGTGCGCACCCGGATCCTGCCCACTACCAAAGGATAGAAGAGCATCACGACAACGAAGAAGAACAGGAAGAATCCGCTGGTGAACAGCAAAGGCTGTTTCGGATCGTAGGACAGCAGGTGGATCAGGTGGTCCCAGTTCACCCGGATGTTTCCGTGAGGCTCTTGTAGGCCTGCATTAGCGCGTCGTAAAAGAGGTAACCCTGCAGCATGTAGCCCTTGGGGCTGAAATGCACCAGATCGCTGGAAGCGAAGTCTTGCGCGCGCCATTTTACGATCGAACCCCGGCCGCCCATCACTTCCGCCAGATTCCAGCAGGCGTGGCGGTTGCTTTCGGCGTAGGCTGCGATCTCGGCGCTTACTTTCGGCACATCGGCGTTGTGCCTGCCGTATTTATTGGTGTCCGGAGGCAGGGTAAAGAGGATCTCGGCTTCGCCCTGATAGGTGGATAGTTTTTTCATGAACGCCAGCAGTTCGGACCGGAAGCGCTGCGCGTTGTAAGTTCCCTGGGCGTCGTTGGTGCCCAGCGAGATCACGATGAGGTCGGGTTTGAGTTCTCTGCAGCGCCGGAATATGGATTCGTTGCCCAGAAGGTTTTTGTAGGAGGCGCCGATGATCCCGGTGAACTGAAAGCTCAGGATGGGGGAGTTGCCGGAGTTCGACTGCTCGAAATACTTGATCAGGGAGCTGCGCGCCGTGGTGGAAAAGAAGCCCGGCTTGATATGCGAATCGCCGATCTGGTAGATGGTTACGCGGTCCCGGAGCCCGCTGCGAAGTTCCATGAGTTTATACAGGAAATCGCCCAGAAGCGTGTCCGAATCCGGGATTACGTTCTTGTCGCGCTTGATGAAGGAAAAGCCCTTCAGGTATTCCTCGCTGTCCAGCAAGGTGTAATAGCTCTGGATGAACTCCTCGAGAGTGTCCACGGCGATCGGATAACCCTCCACCTGCTCGATCTCGTTTTCCAGGTCGATCAGCAGGCTCTGCGTCCAGGTGGTATTGCACAATCCAATGCAGACCGCCAGGATGAGCAGTTTCTTCAGCATATCAGTCCAATTGCCCCGTGGTGAGCACTTTGTAGAGCATCAGGGCGATCTTGTCGGCGCCCGCCCTGGTGAAATGGGTGTAGTCCAGATTGGCCAGAGGCGGGCTGGCCTGCACGAATTGGGGCATGGAATTCAGGCCGCCCATGGCGTTGAACATATTCCAGAAAGCGCTGCCTGTTTCTACCGCGAAGCCGCTCTGCGTGTTCACCAGGATGGGGATGTCCGGGGAAGTTTGAAACACACCGTTCTGGCGGACACTGCGGTCATGGGCGCTGACGATGAGGATGGGCACGCCGGGTATTGCGGCTTGGAGGTGTTGGATGGATCTGATCATCCCCCGGCGGTAAAAACTGTAGTCGCGCACATCGGCATGGGAGACGTTTTCGCCGTATTGGAGCACGATGAGGTCGTAATTCAGGTGCTGCTGGAAGCCCCTCAGATACTCAGCGGGTATGGCATCCAGGTTCATTCCGGAAAAGCCGCGGACGGAGAGGTTGTCCACAAAAACACCCGCCGGTTCGTCAAAAGACATTCCATACAAATGGATGGGATCGGCGGGATTGAACTCCACGCGGATCTTCTTTACCGGGGCGCTGGGGCTTAGATCCAGCATTTGCACGCCGCCGGCTTTGCTCAGATAACGGGTCTGGGGCGGCCCGTCATCCCAGTAGACGACGACTTGCGAATTGGTTTGGGCATGGCTGTAAAAGAGGCGGATATGGCGCAGGTCGACCGCTCCGCCGGGAACGTCCACGCCAGCGTACTCCACCCAGGCTGGTCCGCCCAGATAGTTGCGCTGCGTCTCTTTGCGGGTCTTGGTGGCAGGGAGTTTGGAGGTGTCCGGGCTCAGGGTATCGGAATAGACCGGCTGGACAGGCACGCTGACCACGGACTCGGTGTAATAGTAGTTGCGGGGGATGAAAGTGTAGCCGATCATGCCCAGGGGCGTGATGCCGTTGCCGCGGTTCATGAACGACAGGGTTTCCCAGTTGCGGGAAAACCGGTGCTTGATGGTTTTGCGGAACTCATTGACGATCGAGGTGATGGGCACGAGTCCGACTCCGCTGCCGCCGTAATTGAGCTGCAATTGCTGGCGCAGCTTGCTGGTGATCAGATCCCCCTCGATGATGGAATCGCCGAAATAGGCGACGCGCAGGCTGCCCTGCCCGGTCTGTTTGCGTTCCGCCAGCCCTCTAATGAAGCTCACCATGGGCTTGGTTTCGCTGGGCACGACCAGCTGCTCGGCCACTTGCTGCACGGTGTCGGCAGGCGCCGGTACCAGGGCATCGCGCACGCTTTTCGCGAAATTGAAGCTTTTCAGGGCAAAGAAATCATTGCTCCACGCGGGGATCCAATGCGCGTAAGTCAGCAGCAAGATCAGCATCCCCGCCATGATCAGGAAGGGACGCCAGAAGTTTTTACTCAAAAGGTTCTCCAGGCTTTTTCATTAACGATTTTCTTCAGTTGATGCCAGATAATTCAGCCCCTGAATCTGACAAGGGAAAAATGAAAAGTGTTGACAGATTTGCTCCAATCGATTTACTGGCATAGCCAGGCGCAGCGCAATGAAAGCTTGTGAACCATGTCAGATCAGGAATGAAGCAGCATTAAGCAATGTGGACATGTGTCGCTGTAAGCCTGGCTTCTTTACCTTGTTCTGTCTGGCTGGATCTGCTTCCCGCCCCGAAAATCCGAACTTACAAGGATCATGAATGAAGAGAATAGTTTTTTCCTGCGCCCTGCTTGGCCTGATCGCCGCGGTAGGAGCCTATCCTGTATTGATCACCAGTTGGGATCTCAAGAGCGATCTGCGGACGTTGCAGGTGCTCCAAACCAGCGTGGACCGGGTGGACTGGACACGGGGACGGATCGTGGCGGACGTGTGGGACGACGAGGAATTCGGCGCTTTGCTGGCCCATGGCCTCGCGGCCGACAAATTGCCCGACCTCGCCCGGGAAAACGCCCTCCAACTGCATCAGGACAGGTCGCTTGACCCGCCGCGCGACGAATACTACACCATCGACCAATACCAGCAATTCATGGTTTCCACCGCCGCGACGTATCCCAATATCTGCCAGCTGGTCTCAGCGGGAAACTCCATTCAGAACCGTCCGCTGAATTATCTGAAGATCACGGACAATCCCTCCCTCGAGGAACCCGAGCCGGAATTCAGATATATTTCCACCATCCATGGCAACGAGGTGGTGGGCTACGACATGTGCATCCGCCTGATCCAGCAGCTGACCTCAGAGTACGGTACCAATACCCGGATCACCGATCTGGTCAACTCCACCGAGATCTGGATCTGCCCGCTGATGAATCCCGATGGTTTCGTGCTGGGCCAGCGCCAGAATGCCGCGGGTATCGACCTGAACCGCAATTTCCCCATGCCCACAGGCGTCCAGCATCCGGATGGCAACAATTGGGCTCCCGAAACCCTGGCGATGATCGATTTCTTTGAAGACCACAGTTTCACCCTCTCCGCGAATTTCCATTGCGGCGCTTTGGTCATGAATTACCCTTGGGACTATACTTATACCCTTGCTCCGGACGACGCCTTGCTCCAGGAGGCCGCGCTGACCTATTCCATCCACAACTTGCCCATGTACAACAGCAACGAGTTTGAAGATGGCATCACCAACGGCGCCGCCTGGTACGTGATCACCGGCTCCATGCAGGATTGGAACTACTTCTTCACCGACGATACCGACATCACTGCGGAGATCAGCGAGGCCTATTGGCCGCCGGCTTCGACCCTGCCCACATATTGGTCCCAAAATCAGGAATCAATGCTTTCCTATCTGGAATTCGTCCACAGGGGCCTCCATGGCATCGTAACTTCGGAAGCCGGGGCGCCTCTGGCCGCCTCGATAACCGTTCAGGGCAACACCAAGATCGTCACCACCGATCCCGACGCCGGCGATTACCACCGTTTGCTGCTGCCGGGAAGCTATTTAATCACCATCCAGGCTGACGGATACATCCCTCAAACCGATCAGATCACCGTTCCCACCTCAGGATCGACCACCCACGATTTCGTTCTGGCGCCAGCCCAGGCCGTCGATTTCTATGGCCAGGCGCGCAACCTGCAGGGAATCGGAATCGCCGGGATCGAAGTGGCGCTGCACACCGATCCGGTACAGAACGCCACCGCCGATGCAGCCGGCTGTTTCCAGTTTGAGGGTGTCACCGAGGGAATCTACCAGCTCAGTTTTTCATCTCAGGGATCCGTAGTGTATCAGACGGACTTTTTGCTCACAGCCCAGCAAAACCACCAGGTTTTCACCATCACCGAGCCCGCCGTGTTGCTCAACGACCCTTGCAACAACATCCTCAACTGGACCGCGACCAGTCCCTGGGCTGTCACGACCTACCAGGGCGAAAGCGTGATAACGGATTCACCAGCAGGAAATTACTCCAACAACATTACCAGATCGCTTCGCCTCACCAGCCCTATCTCATTGCAAAACATAACTGATCCTAATCTGGAATTCAAAACCGTTTACGATCTGGAAAACGGCTACGATTTCGTGCTGGTCCAGGCTTCCACCACCACGAACAACTGGACGACCCTGGGCAGCGTCACTGGCACTCAATCCAGCTGGCAAAACCTGAGTTATTCCCTGCAGCAGTGTGCCGGACAGAGCGTCTATGTGCGCTTTGTGATCGACACCGATTACAGCCAGACCGCCGACGGCATCTACCTGGACGACATCCGTATCCTGGGTACCGATGCCGGCCAGATCATCTATGGCGATGCTGATGGCGATAAATGCGTTACCCGGAGCGACGCTCAGGCAGTTTTGGATTACATCGTGGGATTCGATCCCCTGCCGGATACCGATCCCCGGCCTTGGGACGCCAACCGTGTCGCAGCCTGCGATGTGGACGCGGATCTACTCCTGAATTCCACGGACGCCTATCTGATCATGCAGTATATCCTGAACCCCGCCTTCCGGTTCGAAACCCAGAGCGGGGAAGAGGCTGTGTTCACGCCGGTAACGGTCGTTACGACGCAGGTGCCCAACACACCAGACGTCCATTATTATCTTACTTTCGAGCCCCAGAGCGAGCTCAGCTGCTTCGACTTCCAGTTCAATCCCGCTGACCAGGTCGACCTGGCGGAACTACAGATTATCCCCCAAGATGAGGGCCTGGCATCCGTCAATTACATGGAAAAACGCTTTGCCTGGATCGCTCTGAGAGATGTTTCGATAAATCAGCTGCATCTCTATTATCAAACGTCGCTTCCCTCCGTGTCTCTGGATTACACTGCCAACGGCGCGTCTGGAACCCTCAATTTGCCTACGGGAACCGCTTCCGACGATCCCACCGTCCCGCAACCAGTTTTCAGCCTGAACCAGAATTACCCCAATCCCTTCTTCTCGCAGACCGGGATCACTTTTTCTTTGGCGCAGGACAAGCAGCTGGCCACTCTGAGGATCTACAACTGCAAAGGCCAATTGGTGCGGACCCTGGCGGATGGGGTTCTGAACAGCGGCAGCCAGAGCCTGGTCTGGGACGGCCTGGATGAATCCGGCAACGCCGTTTCCAGCGGCATCTATCTCTATCGCTTGCAGAGCGGGGCGCAAAGCCTCACCCGCAGGATGATCCTGATCAAGTGACCGCCTCGTGTCCAAGTTTTTGCTCTGCCTGCTGCTCCTGGCTACGCTCATAAACCTTTCCTCCTGCAGGAAAACGGAGCCGGAGCCCACGCCACAAACTGATGCCGGACCCGTTTTCCGGCATGACGCGGATCTTGCGATCACAGCTCCGGACAGCTCTCTGAGGGCGTCTTACGCCGTTGAGATCGCCGCCACGGAACAAGCCACCAGGCAGGGTTTGATGTTTCGCGAGACCATGCAAGCAGATAGGGGCATGCTCTTCGATCCGCAGGGCCTTTCGCGCAATCCCTTCTGGATGAAGAACACCTATCTTCCGCTGGACATCATCTTCATCGACGCAGACCGCAAGATCTTGCATATCGCCGAAAACACCCATCCCTTCAGCGAAGACGCCATCGAGCCCGGCGGCTTGTATCGCTACGTGCTGGAAATCAACGCCGGACTGTCCCGAAAACAAAATCTAACCATCGGAGATAAAATTTCATGGACCCCGTTAAACTCTGCCGGATCCTGATCCCGCTCCTCTTGCTCAGCCTGATGTTTGCCTGCGGAAAGCGCGAAAGCGACGTTACAGACGATGAACCCAGCGTCTATTCCGAGCATCTGCAGGACGAAATCCCCCCTGATGAACTCAAAGAAGAATCCCAAGCCAGCCAGCCAGGCGACCAACAGCCCCTGGAAAAATACAGCTACAGCTGGACCGATGGCGCGGGTATCCCGGACATCGTGATCATCGTCGACGACTTTGGCAACAGCGGCGGAGCTTTGCTCAGCGACTTCGCCAAACTCCCTTCTGAAGTGGCTTTCGCCATCCTTCCAGACCTGCCTTTTACCCGCCAATCTGGCGAACTGGCCGCCCAATACGGCCACGAAGTGCTCATCCATGTGCCGATGCAGCCGGTTTCCACCTCGGAAAAACCCGGCAAGAACTACATCCGCACCAACACCGACGCGGATGAGATCAGTTCCCTGATCGCCGATTTTTCGGCGCAATTGCCCATGGCGGTGGCTGCCAACAACCATATGGGCAGCGCCGTGACTGCGGACCGCGACGCCATGGCCTCGGTTTTGCGGGCTCTGCATTCGCGAGGCCTATTTTTTGTGGATAGCGCGACGACGGCGCAAAGCGTGAGTCCGTCTTTAGCACGCAGCCTTGGTTTTCCCGCGCTGAAACGGGATATCTTCCTGGATGTCCCGGATAATTCCGACGCCACCCTCGCCGGGAAAATCTCCTCTTTGGGCAAATACAATGGCCGCCGGGAACCCATCGTCATCATCACCCATTGCCACAACCGCGCCAAACTGGACGCCTTGCAAAGCTTCATCACCCAGATCCAAAGCATGGGGCTGCGCCTCACCACCTTGTCCGCGGCGCGTAGGATCGCGGCGTAGAACAAGTTCCTCCTCATCCGGAACCCAGGTTTCAACAGGCCGGACCGCCGGATTAATCCGGTTTGTTCGAGATTTACAGCTCAAGTTCATTTTTGGTGCGTTAAGTAAAGCTCTCTGCCAAACCGAGTGGGTAACCCTGTGAACCTAACCCGGTGGCAAACCCGCTTCAGCGGGTGCAGGACGGTAGGCGGGTGATTTATCGCCCGTGTAGTATGAACCAAGCTCCGCACCATTTTGTAGTAAACTCATTTCAATGAGTGCAGGACTTCAGGGTATATTCATCCAGCATCTGACACGTTCTCAAGGTCCTTGCCAGTAAAGTCCTGCACCGGTTGTAACCGGTGGATGGCATAATGGCCTCTCGTTTGGCACGGGCGATAAATCACCCGCCTACCATCCTACGCCCTCCGGGCTTACCCGCCATAATTAAACTTGAGCCAGATTTACCGCAACCTGACATCCTCGTCCCCATAGCTCTGCGCAATCCGTAACAATGCATTTACCGAGGTCCTCCGCCTGACAATTCAATTTTGAAAATCAGATTCCGGCGTTGTGAAATATAACTTGACAATTATGTGTGTTCAAAATATCCTGGCAAGCATGGAGGCATGTCTGCGGTCAGTTAGGATCGGGGCGTGCCCGCGAACCTTGTTCCAGAGGAGGAACAATGCATATCCGCAGATTTTTCTCACCCGACATCCCCGACGTGGTGCCCATCGATCCCAATCCCAGGCCGGACCTGGTGTTTGTGCCGGGAGGTGAGTTTAGCATGGGATCCAACGACTGGGCTGGCACCAGGCCGATCCACACCGTGAAAATCACTTCATTTTACATGTCCACAGCACCCATCACCCAGGAACAATGGCGGGATTTGATGGGCACGCAGCTCTCCAACTGGCAGGAACCGCATTCCCCAGCGGCCATGGTGAACTGGTATGACGCGGTGGAGTATTGCAACCAGCGCAGCCTCAAGGAAGAACTGACCCCCTGCTACAAAGGCAGATTGGACGCCATCATCTGCGATTGGTCGGCCAACGGCTACCGTCTGCCCACCGAAGCCGAATGGGAATACGCGGCCCGAGGCGGCGCTTCCTCCAGGAGTTCCATCTATTCGGGTTCCAACGACATCGAGAAAGTGGCCTGGTTTGGCGAAAACTCCGAGGACCGGGCGCATTCCGTGGCGAAAAAAGCGCCCAATAATCTTAATCTCTACGACCTGAGCGGCAACGTCCGCGAATGGTGTTGGGATTGGCACGGCAAATACGAAAACAACGTCCCGATCGACCCGCATGGCCCAACCAACGGCAGCAGCCGCATCCACAGGGGCGGATCTTATACCGACGCCTCCTACATGTGCACTGTTTTTGTCCGCTTTGCCCAAATGCCCGGCGACAAATTCCTCAACAACGGATTCCGGGTCGTCAGGTTTATGAGGTAAACCCACCCCAGACCCAAAACGATCGAAACAAGCCCCATAGGAGCAAAATAGCCCAATAGTTCAGGACCGGTAAGGGTTGCAGGCGGTAACGTCTCAGAAAGTGGTGTATAAGGATTTTGACTTGACATAAAAATAGTC
>CAYSAT010000056.1:0-19692 GCA_964429035.1 uncultured Candidatus Cloacimonadota bacterium
ACGCCGCCAGCGTTCGTCCTGAGCCAGGATCAAACTCTCCATCATTTATAATGATATTGACTTATTGGCTCGCACAAACCTCTATAGCACTCTATATACTGCCAAAGAACTATCGCCTGCCAACGTTAAGCGGACAGGTTATGTCACAAAAAATAGCGCCGGTTTTTAGTCAACACAAATCTTTGGGATTTTGTAAACAGGGTGGCGGCAAACATATTTATCTGGCTTGCTGAAAAGATCTTAGGAATGTGGAAAAAATCTTGCCACGGGCTTTTTGGCACTGCTGAGTTCATCACCTGTCAGGCTAAATCACCAGCATATCAACAGCTGTTTTGGGTGGAATTCTGAACCTCATCCGGCCGGTAAACTGATCCAGGCCGCACAGGCGATGATTACGCGCTCATTGCGCGGTCATTGCGGGCTTAACCCGCAGTAAGCGCGCAATAACCGCGCAATGGTTACGGGAACCGAGTCCGCAGGAGGGGAACAATTCCCAACTACTCGATCCAAACTTTGAAATACTTAGGAACGTGCCCAAAAAGACCATCCACTCTGCTGCTATCGTTCCTGCTCAGCCCTGCGCTTTATTCCGCAGAATGCAGCTTGAGGCGAAATTAAACCTTGACTAAAAACGATTCCCGGCTAAACTGTCTTGAGGAGAGTTTGATTTTCCCCTGTGAAAATGCTTTCCAAACAAGGAGAAAAGAAATGAAAAATTCTGCACGTATTGCATTGACACTAGTTCTGGGGCTCTTGATGCTGGCGCTGCTATCCTGTTCCAAGGATGAAACGCCCACCACCCCCAATTTCGAGATCGGCGGAGTCCCATCCTATGTTTGGGAGTACAACCACATCCTGTGGTTCGAGCTGGTGTACCAGGATGCCCCCAAAGGCGTGGCCACGGTCAACCTGATGATGAGCGCCAAGGGTGACAATCCCGACGCGGCCCTGATGATCGGCACTCAAGCCATTGACTTCCCCGAGGTCGTTTCCTACACCAAGGGCAAGATCTATTTCGGCGGCCAATACACTTTGAATACGGATCAGCCTGTGTCCTACAAGATCACCAACGACGGCAGCACCTACGAGGGCAACATCTCCGCCCTGCCCAAACAGGTCGAGGTCACCACCTGGCCCACCTTCGCCGAAAACGTGAACTACTCGGCTTCCTGGTCCAGCGCCACCGATCCCAAATTCCACGTGATCGACGCCTATGCCAGAGGCGAAGCCACAGACATCAACTGGATCCGCCAGATCGATGGAACCGACGAGGCCTACACCCTGCTGCAATCGATGTGGTCAAATCTGGTTCCGATCCAGGAATTCTATTTTGGGATCAACGCCGTCGGCTATGAAATGAAGAATGGCAACAAGGTCCTGATCGTTGGCGAAACCGGAAACTACTATGAATGGCCCAATGACGTGAAGGACGCATCCAGCCGTCCGGAACGCAAGCCCTTCCAGTATCTGGACCGGATTCAGGCGGATATCAATAACTAGGCTGATATTGCCCGCCCTGCCTTTCCACCAGGTTCGCGCTTTGCCGCGGGCCTGGTTTTTGTTTGGCGCCTGGCTGGTTGTTAGGCCTGAATTTGGAGCTTGCTTTGGCGGATAAGAAACATCGCGCCCTGGCCCTGTTTTCCGGAGGGCTGGATAGCATCCTGAGCGTGGTTTGGATGCGGAGGCACGGTTATGAGGTGCTCCCGGTTGCTTTCGCCGCCGCCTACATCACCCCCGACAAAGCCGAAAAATCCGCCCGGGAAAACGGTTTGGACCTGATCGTGAAAGACATCTCGGAAGCGCATCTGGCCATGCTGCAAAAACCCGTCCACGGCTATGGCAGGAACTTCAATCCCTGCATCGACTGCCACGCTTTGATGTTTGCAGAGGCGGGAAAACTGCTTTCCGAACTGGACGCGGATTACCTGATCTCCGGCGAAGTTTTGGGCCAGAGGCCGATGTCCCAGCGCCGGAACTCGCTGCAGGCGGTGGAGAAACTGAGCGGCTGCGGCGACCTGATCGTCCGCCCGCTATCCCAGAAATTGCTCCCGGACACCCTGCCCATCAGGGAAAACTGGGTGGACAAAAACGACCTGCTGGCTATCCATGGCCGTGGCAGAGCGCAGCAGATGGAACTGGCGGAGCAATTTGGCCTCAGTTATCCGGCTCCAGGTGGAGGCTGCCTGCTCACCGACCGCAATTTCTCCCTGCGCCTCAAAGACCTCTTCGCGCACGGACAAGCCAGCCCGGATAACATCCGCTTGCTGCGCTGGGGCAGGCATTTCCGCCTGAACGACCAGATCAAACTCATCGTAGGCCGCACCCAGTCAGACAACGCTGGCCTGGAAGCGGAAGACTTTCCCGGCGTGTATTTCAAACTCCGCGACGTGGAAGGTCCGCTGGGTCTGCTCACTGCCGCCGATCCTTCGGAAGAACTGCTCCATCTGGCCGCGTCCATCATCCTGCATTACAGTCCCAAAGCGGATTCGCGGGATTGGCTCAAGTATGGTGTTGACAAGAATTACGCCCGCGAAATACAGGTGGAAAAATGCCCTGAACCCAGTTTCAGGCACTATCTGATCTCTTTGGACAAGGACCGCTGATGCTGAAAATCGAAGCTTTCGTACTGCTCCCGGAATATGGGACCAACACCTGGCTGCTTTGGGAAACCGAATCCCAAGAAGCCCTGTTGATCGACCCCTCCGCCCCATCCCAAGATCTCTTGAAGCACATCCGCGAACTGGACCTGAAGGTGAAATACCTGGTCAACACCCATGGCCACGGCGACCATATCGGCGGAAATTCCTGGTTTCAAAAGGAACTTAGCGCTCCGGTCATGATCCATTCTGCCGACGCCCGCATGCTCACGGACAACCGCAAGAACCTGAGCGAATACATGGGCACGCCTTTGGCATTGCGGGCTGCTGACACGTTCGCCGAAGAAGGGATGGACCTCAGTTTGGGCGAGTATCCGGTCCGCGTGATCCACACCCCGGGCCACACTCCCGGCGGAATCTGCCTGCTGGCGGAGAAATTCCTGATCAGCGGCGACACGCTTTTCGAACTGAGCATCGGACGCACCGATTTCCCCGGTGGCAGCCATGCCCAGATCGTTGATTCCATCAAACACAAACTCTACATCCTGCCCGACGACACGGTGGTTTTTCCGGGCCATGGACCGCGGACGACCATCGGGATGGAAAAGAAGAATAATCCGTTTGTAAGGTGAGGGAAGTGGATCAGTGGAACAGTGGAACAGTGGAACAGTGGAATAGTGGAAAAGTGGATCAGTGGCAAGATCCTGGAAATCAGACCTGGTGTCATCCCGGACGACGGGGTCCCCGTGCAACGGGCTGTCGAGCCGGGATCCAGTTTTTTAAGATGCCTGAATCAGAACAAAGCCTGATGTTCCACGTTAACGGTAACAGAGAAAAGACTGGATCCCGGGTCAAGCCCGGGATGACAACAGAATCACCTCACGATTCTCTGCTCGAATCCTGCGATCACTTCCCTCCCCTTTTCCACCTTTCCACCCTTCCTCCTTTCCACCCTTCCACCTTTCCACCTTTCCACCCTTCCACCTTTCCACCTCCAATTCGTGTTAATTCGTGTAATTCGTGGACTCCCCCACTTTCATAAGGTAGATAGACTATGCCCCACTCCCCCGTTTTAATTCTCGATTTCGGCTCCCAATACACCCAACTGATAGCCAGGGCCGTGCGCTCCCTGCACGTGTACTGCGAGATCCACCCCTACAATCTCAGCCCGGAACGCATCCAGGCCTTGCGTCCCCAGGCGCTGATCCTTTCCGGAAGCCCGTTCAGCCACTATCAGGAGGGCGCGCCCCAACCCGATCCCGCGATCTGGTCTTTGGGCATTCCCATCCTGGGCATCTGCTATGGCATGCAACTGATCGCGGCGCGCTTCGGAGGCAAGATCGAACGCCACGACAGCCGGGAATACGGCTACGCGCGCTTGCAGATACCCCGTCCGCATCCGCTCCTGGCGAAGCTCGAGAGCGAAGAACAGGTCTGGATGAGCCACGGCGACTCGGTTTCGCTGCTACCCCGCGATTTCGTGGCGCTGGCTTCCACCTCCAGCGTGCCCTATGCCGCGATCGCCCATCAAACCGAGCCGGTATATGCTTTGCAGTTCCATCCGGAAGTGGCGCACACCGTGAATGGCAAAACCATCCTCGCCAATTTCGTCCTGGATATCGCCGGATGCCAGGCGGACTGGACTCCGGACAACTTCATCCACAGCGCGGTGCAAGCTATCCGCGGCCAGGTCGGCTCCGGCAAAGTCATCCTGGGATTGTCCGGAGGCGTGGATTCCTCCGTGGCGGCGTCTCTTTTGCACCGGGCGATCGGCTCCCAACTCATCCCCATCTTCGTGGATAACGGCTGCATGCGCCACAGCGAGGCGGAACGCGTGCGCGAGTCCTTTGCCGGCATCGAAGGGATCAAGATCAACTTCGTGGACGCCTCGAAACTCTTTTTACAGCGCTTGCAAGGGGTCACCGATCCCGAACGCAAACGCAAGATAATCGGCGCCGCCTTCATCGAGGTCTTTGAACGCGAAGCCGCCAGGCACAGCGACGCCGGCTTCCTCGCCCAGGGAACCCTGTATCCGGACGTGATCGAAAGCGTGTCGCTGCGCGGACCCTCCGCCACCATTAAAAGCCACCACAACGTCGGCGGCTTGCCGGAAAAGATGAATCTGCGCCTGATCGAACCCCTGCGCGAACTCTTTAAGGACGAGGTGCGCGAAGTGGGGCGCGAACTGGGTTTGCCGGAAGAACTGATCGGACGCCATCCCTTTCCCGGTCCGGGTTTGGCGGTGCGCATCATCGGAGAGGTGGACGCCGCGCGGATCTGCACCCTGCAGGCGATCGACGAGATATTCATCTCCGAACTTCGCAAGTGGAAGCTCTACGACGCCACCTGGCAGGCCTTCGCCGTACTCTTACCCATCCAAAGCGTAGGCGTGATGGGCGACGAACGCACCTACGCCAACGTCTGCGCCCTGCGTGCCGTGAACAGCCTGGACGGCATGACGGCGGACTGGACCGAACTGCCTTTCGACTTCCTCAAACGGGTTTCCAACCGCATTATCAATGAAGTCCCCGGTGTGAACCGCGTAGTTTACGACATCAGCTCCAAACCCCCGGCGACCATCGAATGGGAATGAGCTCCAGGCCTTGGATGCGCCTCTGTTTTTGCGTAACGAGCAGACAATCCGCTTGACAAATAAACTCCATTTTCAAATCTGAACCACAGCGAGCGGGCATAGCTCAGTTGGTAGAGCATTAGCTTCCCAAGCTGAGGGTCGCGGGTTCGAGTCCCGTTGCCCGCTCCATTGTTGTTAGAGGGCTTATCATACATAGGTTACTGGTATGGGTATACTCAAGCGAACTGGGACATAGGAGAGAATATGTCACAGGGCATCAAGTAGGGCTCTCTCTCAAACTGCTGACTCCCAAATATTGGCACTAAATCCTAACTCATTGTTTCTCTGTTCGTTTGAGGACATCTGACATCCCTCGTTACTCACAATCTATTTTAAGCCAAGATGCCAATCGCATTATTTATATCGCTACAATCCTCGTCAATGTTTTTCTAAACAAGATGCTACATCCAGTATCTTGTTGTGTTTGCCAAGGGCTGTTATGCTTGTAATGAGATATCACTATATCTTATCTCCAATGGATATGCAAGAACATCAACACAATTTGCTCAGGAAAGCAGTAATCAATCTGAGGTCCATTCTGCGGCTCGATAGAAGTCTTACATTAACATGCATACCCTCCAAACCCTCTAATAACAATGGAGCGGGCAACGGGACTCGAACCCGCGACCCTCAGGTTAAGAAGATAATGCTCTTCAGACTGAGAAAAACCCACGATATTCTGGAATGGCCAGGAGTAGTCTGGAATCTCAGAGCAATTGAGTCTTCGTCCTCCGTCCTTACGGCTGTTTCTGATTTCGAGAATGAACTCGCCCAGGACAATCCGAGTCAACTTGGGAGTGTATTGGGCGAATTCAGGAGTGGGAAAAACCTCAGAAATGAAGGCGGAGAGACATTTTGCGGAAGGAGGGGATCTGGAGATGAAATCTGTCCAGGCCAGGGCTGAAAATGCCGCGTAAGAAAGTGTCACGCGTGGCCGGAACACTGGATTCATCCGGTCGGTCCGCCGGATTCATCCGGTGGAGATAGTAAGCGCAGGTGTCCCAGCATGAGGTTGGAGGGGTGAGAAGAGATCAAAAAACCAGATGAATCTGGTGAACCGACCAGATAAATCTGGTGTTCCGGTGGGTCGATAGCCTCTGTGAAGAGCGGACAGGAAGTTTGGTGCAATGGGCAGCGAGTGTAATCCTGCAGGCCTTTTGTTCGTCTGGGATGATTGATCGGTTTCAGGTTCAACAGGGGGGCCGGGATATGGGGATCCGTAGATCGGAAGAAAGCGCAAGAACGCAAGAATCCGCAAGAATCGTTTTGAGCGTTTTACATCAGGCTGCTAAAGGGTTTGCAAGAATGCAAGCATTTTTCCCAGTCAGCAGAAAACATTCAGAAAATAAATAGAACCAAAAGTGCCAAAAATGCTTGCGTTCTTGCAAAACCGCTCTGCTAAAGGCGTAAAACCGCGCAAGAATCCGTGGGATGTAAGAATCGGGATGTGGTCATTCCAGCGAAGGCTGGAATCCATGTTCGGTGATTTGAATGCTGATATGAGCGTTTTGATGGTATAGAATGACAAAGCGGAAAGTCATGGCTATTTTCCAAACTAAGTGGTTTGGGCGTGTTAAAAATATTCATCTCAATCTCAATGGCAAGCCCCGGAGGGTGCGTCAGATCATAGCGGTGGTGGCTGAATGGGGGAAAAGACTGGATCCCGGGTAACACTGCGTGTTCCCGGGATGACAGACACTGGACTGGGTTTTGATATGCGAGGCTGGGATGATATCCGCGTCTGCGGCGGATCGGCGTCTACCGGTACATGATGCGGCGGATCGGCGTCTACCGGTACATGATGCGGCGGATCGGCATCCGCCGGTACATGAAGGGGCGAGGCTAATGGTTGCTTCAGGATTTGAGGCTTTTTCGGCGCAAGCCGCCTTCGAAGAAAGTATAGATCACGGGGATCAGCAATAGGGTGATGAGGGTGGAAACAGTGAGGCCGCCGATAACCGCGCGGGCAAGCGGAGCCTGGGTTTCGCCGCCTTCCGCCAGGCCCAGGGCAAGGGGCAGCAAGCCTAAAACCGTGGAGATGGCGGTCATCAGGATGGGCCGCAAACGCCGGCGTCCAGCCGCTTCGATGGCCTCGCGCAGCGCCATTCCCTCATTGCGACGCAGTTTGTTGGCGGTATCCACCAGCAGGATGGAGTTGTTGACCACGATTCCCGCCAGCATGATGATGCCGAGGTAGCTCTGGATGTTGAAAGTGGTTCCGGTGAGGAAGAGGATGAGGCTGACGCCGATGAAGGCGAAAGGCACGGAAAACATCACCACGAGGGGATCTTTGATGGATTCGAACTGGCTGGCCATGACCATGTAGATGAGGATGATGGCCAAAATCAGGCCGATGAACATCTCGCGGAAGGATTCCTGCTGCTGTTTGTAGTCGCCGGCGATCTCCACGCTGTAGCCCAAAGGCAGGGGGATTTTGTCCAGGCGGGCCTGGATGTCGGCCACCACGGCGCTCAGTTTGCGGCCGCTGTGGTTGGCGGAGATGTCGATCATGCGCTCCTGGTTCAGGCGTTCGATCACGGTCGAGGCTTGGCTGCTCTCCACGCGCACCACGTTGCGCAGGATGACGGATTCGCCCACGGAATTCACCAGAGAGAGGTCCAAAAGCTGCTCCAGGGGAAGCTGGTCGGCCTCGCGGATCCGCACCAGCAGAGGGTATTCGCGGCCTTCCTCCACATATTCCCCGGCGCTGGAACCGGAGAGCGCGGTTTCCAGCAGCGAGGCGATCTCCTGCACGCTGAGGCCGAGTTCGGCGGCTTTGACCCGGTCGATGATGATCAGGTCTTCCGGGGCTCCGGAAGTGCGGCTGAGATTGGCGTCCGTGACGCCCTCGACGCTTTCTATGGATTTCAGGATGGTGTTAGCCAGACGGTAGGATTCGTCCAGATCGTGGCCACGGACCTGGATTTCCAGGCGGTCGCCGCCGCCCATGAAACGGGACATCTGGTTGCTGGTGGCGGTGCGGACGCGGATCCGGGCTCCGGCTATGCCGGTAAGGCGCTGGCGGATCTCGCCGGCGATCTCTTCATCGCTGCGGGAGCGTTCGGTGCGTCCGGAAAGGCGGATGCGCAGGGAACCGCTGTTCGAGCCGGAACCCCAACCGCCGCTTCCAGCCTGGGTGATGACGTTCACGATCTCGCCGATGCCCTGCAGACGCCGCTCGAGCAGTTTCATTTTGGCGTCCACCACTTCCAGGCGGGTTCCGGCTTCCATATCCAGATTGACGCGGATCTCGCCTTCATCGGAAGCGGGCATCAGTTCCGAACCAATGAACAGGGCCAGCAGCGCCGATCCCAGCAGCAAGGCGCTGGCAATCACCACAGTGCGGGTACGGTGGTTGAGCGCGGCGGACAGGGCTTTGGCATAGACGCCTTCCATTCCGTGCAGAATGCGCCCCGTAGCGCGGAAAAGCCGGCAGCGCAGGCTGTTCTTGCGTTTGGGCTCACTGCTGACGGCAAGCATCCGGCTGGAGAACATGGGCACCACGGTGAGGGCCGTGACCAGAGAACAGAGCAGCGCGAAAACGACCACGGCGGCCAGCTGCTTATACATCAGGCCGGTCATGCCGCGCATGAAGAGCAGGGGTAAAAACACCACTACGGAAGTGAGCGTGCTGGCGATGATCGGCGAGGTGACTTCATCCGCTCCGAGAATGGCCGCCGGGGCGGGGTTCTCGCCCAATTCCCGATGTCGGAAGACGTTTTCCAGCACCACGATGGAGTTGTCCAACAGTTGGCCCACGCCCAGAGCCAGGGCGCCGATGGTCATCAAATTCAGCGTGAAGCCGGAAAAGTAAAGCAGGCCGAAGGTGGCCATGATGGAGATGGGGATGGCGGTGGAGATGACCATGGTGCTGCGGATGTTGCGCAGGAAAAATAGCAGGATGAGGACGGCGAGGATGCCGCCGATCACCACGGAGGAGCCCACGTTGTTGATGGAACGGCTGATGTAGACCGATTGATCCACCAGCGGCACGACCTTCACCTGGGGGACGCTGTGGTTGATATTGGCAACCTCTTTCAGCACGCCCCTGGCCACGCGCACCGTGTTGGCGCCCGATTGTTTGTTGACCGCGATCTGGATGCCCGGTTCGCCGTTGATCCGCACGATGCTGGTCACACGTGAAGAAGCGTCCTCGACACTGGCGATCTCCCTTAGCGAGATCGAGGCTCCGCCTCGCGAGGCGACCACCGTTTCCCGCAGTTCGTCCAAATTCGCGAAAATCCCGGGTACGCGGACCGTGATCTGATAGTTGCCGCGATAGATGTTGCCCGTAGGCTGGTTCACGTTGGCGGCGCGGATGCGGCTGACCACCTGGTCCAAAGACAGGCCCAGGGCTTTGATCTTCTGGGGATCGATGTTGATCTGCACTTCGCGGGTGAGGCCGCCCCAGACGTTGACGCTGGCCACACCGTTGACCCGTTCCAGGCGGTAGCTGATCTCGTTGTCGATCAGGGTGCGCAGGGTAACAGGGTCCAGATCGCTGACCACGCCCATCATCACGACAGGCATGGCGGCGAGGTCGAACTTGCGCAGGGAGGGCCGGCTGGCGTCGTCGGGAAGGCGGGAAAGAATGCGGTCGAGGCGGTCGCGCAGATCGTTGGACGCGGCTTCCAGATCCGTTCCCCAGGTGAAATAGACCTGCACGTTGCTGCTGCCTTCCGAAGAGCGGGACGAGATCTCTTCCACTCCGGCAACCGCGCTCACGGCCTCTTCGATGGGGCGCGTGACCAGTTCCTCCATCACCAGCGGGCTGGCCTTGCCATAGCCGGTGGAGATGCTGATGGTGGGCGAAGTAACGTCGGGCATGGCGTCGATGGGCAACCGGCTGAGCGCGATGCCGCCCAGAATGATGACGATCAGCGCCGCCATGATGGTGGTGATGGGCGCGTTGACCGAGGAGGAGGCGATCTTCATTTCTTTTTGCCGGCCTTGCCGGAAGGGGATTTACCGGCACCGGGGAGCATGATCTTGCGTCCGTCGTCGAGTTGATCCTGACCCAGCGTGACGACCTCGCCCTGGATATCGGGGCTGATTATCTCCACATATTCGCGGGTGGAAATGCCCTTCTCCACGGGCACGAAACTCACGCTGGACGAGGCTTTGTCCACCAAAAACACGCCTTCCTGGCCTTTATGCTTAAACAGCGCCGCGGTGGGCACGGCAGTTACCTGAACCCGCGTCTGATATATGATCTGCACCCGCGCGTACATGCCGGGTTTTAGTTGGAGGGAGGGATTGGCAACTTCGACCTCGACGCGGGCCTGGCGCGATTGTTCCGAAAGTTGAGGCGCGATGCGGGCTACGCGGCCGGGGAAGTTTACGCCCGGCCAGGCATCCGAACTTAGCGTGGCCGGCTGGCCAAGCTTGAGGCGGGGATAATCGCTTTCGATCACATCGATCTGGGCCAGCAGGGTGGAAATGTCCAGCACCGAAACCAAGGGCGCCCCAGCGCTCAGCAACTGGCCAGGCTCGGCGAATCTTTCCCCGATAACGCGTTGGGAACCGCCTCCGCTCCAATCGGCAGTGACCCTGGTGTGGCCGAGCTGGATCTGCGAGGTGTTTTTGCTGGCCTGGGCCACCCGGTGTTTGGCCAGTTCCGAGATGTAGAGGGCGTTCACGCGGTCGTACTCGGCCTGGGAGATGTAGGAGCCGGCAAGCAGCTGGCGGCTGTTTTCCAGGTTTTTGGCTGCCTCTGCCAGAGCGCTGGCGGCTTGTTCCAGATTGGCCTCAGCCTTCTCCAGTTCCTGGCGGAAAAGCGCGTCGTCGAGTTCCGCCACCACTTGCCCGCGGTTGACTGTGTCGCCGATGTTCACATACAGCCTGGCCAATTGCCCAGCCACCCGAGGCGCCAGGATGTAGCTTTGGGCGGCCTTCAGATTGCCGCTGAAACTCGCGCTGTCATCCAGATCCCGGAGTTCCACTTTGCCAGTTTCCACTGCCACGGCCTGGGGTCCGTCGCGGCCGTCTTTCTGATCCTTGCCATTACGCGCGCAGAGACGCCAGCCGGTCAGCAAGGCAAGCAGTCCGATTATCAGCACTATCCAGAGTTTCTTTTTCATCTTTTCTTATCCAGAGCAAGAGGACGCCTTTCCTCCGCGTTCGTAATATGTTTTATTTTAGAGGTCTTAGGGATTGGTTAATAGCAAAATCAAAGCCCGTCTCAGGTCAAGGAAAAGTTTATGCTTCACTTTGCCGCTGCTTTCTCTGGCCAGGCTCAGCGGGAAAACGATAGCCTGAAGAACGCCGGAATCGGCATTTCCTTAATCAACCAGCGGCGGGTGTTTCTTCAGTTCCGCGTTGGGAATTCGCCAAGCGGGCAGAAAACTATCCATGTAGGCGTAGAAACGCGCGTCGTGATAGCGGACAAGCAGGTGCACGAGTTCGTGAACGATGATCAATTCCAGGCAGGCATCCGAGTGCTTGGCCAGCTCGAGGTTAATCAGGATGCGCCTGGTTCTGATGTTACAGGTTCCCCAGCGGGATTTCATGTGGCGGATGGAGTAGCCGGCGATGTTTACACCGATAACCGGCAGCCATTTGCGCAGAAGGGGCTCGATCCTTGCCTGAAGCAGGGAATGCTGCCAACGCGCAAAAAAAAGTTTGACCTGCTCCGGAGTGGTTTCCGGCCGCAAGCGCAGATCGATCTGGCAGCCGTCGCGCAAGACGATCCGGTTGATCGACGCGGGCTGGATAACGTTCAGGCGATACTCCTGGCCGGCCAGATAGTGGATGGAACCGGTGACAAAATCCAGCGGCGCGGCTGCCTTCCTGTTCCTAACACTGGTTACGTGACGCTCGATCCACTCAAGTTTGGACAGGACAAAACTCCGGATGGCCGTGTCGCTGATCCTCATTGGCGCTGAAACTTTGATGGTTCCGTGGGGCGGACACACCCTGAGGTTCAGGTTTTTGACCCTTTTCCGGGTGATTTCGATGTCCAGGCCCGCGATGCGCAGCGTCTGTGGTTGTGTTTTTTGCATAGAGGGCAAAAACGGGGAAGCGGAGCATCCCGTCAAGGGAATGTTTGCCAGCGGCCGGACATTAGCGGGATAGTGCTGTCCCGCAGATAGTTGCGTTTGCTTCTCGAGGACCCGCCCCAACCTTCGCGCCGACCTCATCCAAAACCTCACGAAAATATCTCGAAATCCTATAATTTTGTTTGGTTTAGGGTGAGATTTCCCTTGCTTTTTCCGGTACTTCGGTTATATTATATATGTCGGGGCGTTCGAGACAGGAAATGAGTTCCGGAAGCCAGTCCGCAGGGCCTGTCGGAAGAAGAAAGCGGCGATTTGCTCTTTGCTCCGCGTGAAAAATGTGCTAAGGAATGGCTGATTCGCAGTCTAATCCGCCGGCTCCTGGCAGCCGGTATTTTTTTTGGTCTGACAGCGGTGATTTGCTCTTTGCTCCGCGTGAAAAATGTGCTAAGGTGCTGGGTAAAACATTGGCCGGCCCTGGCAACCGGTTTCGGGAGCAAAGGTCCGCTGTAAACGTCGGAATTAAGGGGATTCGGTAACCGAATCCGGAAGATGTGTACAAACGCGGATCACGGAAAGTGGTCTGAGATCTACGGAGGTAGATTCATGAAACAACACCTGATCGACAACCTGGGCGGATACTTCGCCCGCGAGTGCCAGTCATCGGGCGGATTGGCTATCCTTCCCATTTTCAGCAATGGAGCCCCAATCAGGGATTACATTTCGCTGCACAAAGCACTGGAGCAGGGCGCTGTGGTGATTTCGGAAATCAGCGAAGGGGGTAGCGTTCCCAACCTGAAAGTGCAAAACCGGGGCGATAAGGCGGTCCTGCTTCTGGACGGCGAAGAACTGCGCGGAGCCAAGCAGAATCGTGTGCTCAACGCCAGCATCCTGGTGGCGCCCAACAGTGAACTGATCATTCCCGTGAGCTGCGTGGAAAGAGGCAGATGGGGATATCGCGGCCGGGAATTCTCCGAATCGGGCAATGTGCTGCCTTCGCGCCAGAAGATCGTCAAAAACGAGGATATGATCTCCAACCTGAAAACCAGCGGCGAATACAGATCGAATCAGGGCAGGGTCTGGGACGAAATCGACAGGATGCAGATGGAACACGACACCCCGTCCCCCACCTCCGCCATGGACGACGTTTATCGGGCACGGGGGCAGGATCTGGATGAACTCTGCGCCGCGTTCCCGCTGCTTGAGGGGCAAATCGGGATTTATGCCGAGATCGGGGGCCAATTCGCGGGGCTGGACCTGGTTTCACGGCCGGAGGTTTGGAGGGATTTGCAAGTGAAGGTCGTGCGCAGCTACGCGATCGACGCCGTAACTCACCCTGTGAAGGCCCATACCATCGATGCCGGCAAGCTGGACAAGCTGTTCGGACGCCTGGCTGATTGCGATTTCTCGTCCTTCAAGAGCGTGGGTATCGGGGAGGACATCCGCCTTGAGCACGACTCGCTGATCGGTTCCGCGCTGTTTTGGGAAAACGCGCTGATCCATCTGGCCGTCTATCCGCGCCGGCATCGGGCAAATCCGGAGAGGTACGACAGCCCGAGGAACCGCGGCCCCAGATAACAGGCCCGGTTCCTTCACGAGTATGGGGGTGTGGATTTGTCCGCACCCCTTTTCTATTGGCTGGGAGCGGCAGTTCGAACAGAGCAAGAGCTGCATAAGGGGCTTTTCCTATTGAATAAAACATAATGAGCAAAGAAATCCCTTGACATACAGAATCCCCAACCTACTCTTGAATCCTGCTCCGCGGACGAGAAAGCTGCAGGTGGAGCTGTGCTGTATCGATACGTACGGCTGCGTTCGGAGCAGTAAGGAGCGAGTAAGATGAACCGAATAGTGTTGTGTTTTGTGGTTTTTTTGCTTGGTTGTTCAATGTTGCCAGTACTGGCGGGTGCAGCAAACCCGGCTAAGCCTTCCCCAACAGTCGCCTTCTCCGCGAATCTGGCTCAACTGGCGTCCCCGGAATACCTTGATTCGCGCCTGGACGTGGTGCAGGATGTGGCTCTCAGCGCCTCAGACGGGCTGCTCACCCTAGCCTGGACCCCCGTCAGCGGCGCCACGCATTACAAGGTCTATTCTTCCGCCAATCCCTATTCCGGCTTCACGGTGGACACCAGCGGCGCCTTCATCGGCAACGTCTGGCAAGCCCCATTGTCCCACCAGACGCGTTTTTACTATGTCACTTCGGTACAGGAGACCATCACTTCCGAAATCATTATGGTGGAAGGCGGCAGTTACTACAACGGCGTGGCTAACGTGACCGTCTCAAGCTTTTTCCTCGATAAATATGAACTCACCCAAGCCGGCTTCGAGGCGGTCATGGGCTACAATCCCACCAACAATTACGGTGTTGGACCCAACAATCCGGTCCACCAAATCAGCTGGTACCAGGCCGTCGAGTATTGCAACCGCCGCAGCCTGCTGGAAGGACTGGAACCTTGTTACAGCTACAGTTCCTACGGAACCAACATCCTGGATTGGCCGGCGGGCTGGAACTCCAGCGACGCCAATCACCTCAACCTCAGCTGCAATTGGTACGCGGACGGCTACCGCCTGCCCACTGAAGGGGAATGGGAATTCGCGGCCCGGGGCGGCACCCTCGGCCAAGGCTACACCTACAGCGGCAGCAACAATCCCTTCGATGTGGCCTGGAGCTACGATTTCGGCTTGACCTCCCATCCCGTGGGAACCAAAGCCCCGAACGAACTGGGTATCTACGACATGAGCGGCAATGTGAAGGAATACACCTGGGACAATTGGCGTTCTCTCTATGAAGGCGACTGGTACAATCCGCACGGCCCTGTAGAACCGATCGACGGCATCCACCGTACACAGAGGGGAGGCAGTTTTGGCAATTGGTCGGAATCCTGCGCGGTCACGCGCCGCGAAAGCGCTAGCCCCACCTACAACGGCGCCGACCAGGGGTTCCGCGTTTGCCGCTCCCAAGGCGGCCTGGTACGCGTAAGCGGGGGGACCTTCTTCAATGGCTATTGCAGCATCACCCTGACCTCGTTCTGGCTGGGCAAGACCGAAGTCACCCAGGGCGATTACCAATCCGTGATGGGTGCCAATCCAGCTTCTGGCTACGGCATCGGCGGCAATTACCCGGTTTACAACGTCAGTTGGTTCGACGCGGTCGAATACTGCAACCGCCTCAGCTTGCGAGAAGGCCTGGTGCCCTGTTACCACTATGCCGGCGAAGGCAGCGATCCGGACGACTGGCCCGCCGGTTGGAACTCGAGCGCGGCAAACCGGGCTCAGATCAAGGGAAACTGGTCCGCCAACGGCTACCGCCTACCCACGGAAATGGAATGGATGTACGCCGCTAAAGGCGGAGACCAAAGTCAGGGCTACACTTTCAGCGGAGGACAGGACATGGGCGTCCTGGGCTGGTACAGCGCCAATTCCGGCGGCAGTTCCCACCTGGTGGCGCAAAAAACGGCCAACGAACTTGGCTTCTTCGACATGAGCGGCAACGTCTATGAACTGGTCTGGGATTATTACGCCGACTATCCCTCAACCGCGCAGACCGATCCACTCGGTCCGGAGAGCGGCGTCAACGTCGTGACGCGCGGCGGTGGCTGGGCTTCCGCGACAATGCTGTGCACAGTCGCCTCAAGGGGCAACGCGGCTGCCAACCTCACCCTTAACAACATCGGCTTCCGAGTCTGCCGTCGGGTGGAAAATCCCGTCCGCTTCGTCTGGGTGGACGGCGGCAGCTTCAACAACGGCTTCGGAGACGTCACGGTCAATTCCTTCTGGCTGGACAAATACGAGCTCACCCAAGCGGAATTTGAGTCCGTGATGGGCTTCAATCCCGCCTCCAGCCACGGGATCGGACCGAAACTTGCGGCCTATTACATCTCCTGGAACTACGCCATCGAATACTGCAACCGGCGCAGCCTGCAGGAAGGGTTCAATCCCTGCTATTCTTACGGCCTGTTGGGTTCGGATCCCGATACGTGGCCAGCCGGTTGGCAAACGAACGGCGAAGCGCATCTGAACTTTTTGTGCAACTGGTCCGCCAACGGCTACCGCCTGCCCTCGGAAGCGGAATGGGAGTTCGCGGCCCGCGGTGGCAACCAGAACCACGGCTACAGCTACAGCGGCAGCAACAACGGTGCTTCTGTTGCCTGGTATTGGGGACCCTCGGACAACCACGCCCAACCGGTGGGACTCAAACTGGCCAACGAACTCGGTTTTTACGACATGTGCGGCAACGTCGCGGAGTGGGTGTGGGACCGCTATGGCGAGCTGCCCACCAATCCCACGGTCAATCCCCACGGCTTCGCTTCCTACACCATTCACCGCGTCAACCGGGGAGGACATTTTAGTAGTTACTGGGATCAGTGCTACGTCAACCGCAGGGACGCCTCAGGAACCCAATACCAAAACAATTCTACCGGATTCCGCCTCTGCCGCACCCCGGAGCATTTCACCCTGGTGCAGGGCGGAACCTATAACAACGGCTCTTCCGCCGTCACCCTCTCCCCCTTTGTAATTGATAACTACGAAACCACCCGGGCCGATTACATATTCTACACCGCCAGCGTCCACGGCACCAGCGGCGCTGGATCAGCCGACGATTATCCCATCGTGAACGTGAATTGGGCCGACGCGATTGTCTACTGCAACCTGCGCTCGGTCGCCGAAGGCCGCACTCCCTGCTACAGCTACGGCTCTTACGGCAGCAATCCTAATGATTGGCCGAATTCCTGGGGGACGCTGGCTTTTGGCGATCTCAACCCCGTCCAGTGTGACTTGAACGCCACAGGCTACCGGCTGCCCACCGAGGCGGAGTGGGAGTTCGCGGCCCGGGGCGGCAACCTGTCGCAAGGCTATACATACAGCGGCGGCAATAATGTGGACGCGGTAGCCTGGTACGCTGGCAACAGCGGTGCGGTGGGCCATCCCGTGGGCTTCAAAGCGCCCAACGAACTGGAGCTTTTCGACCTCAGCGGCAACGCCAACGAATGGTGCTGGGATTTCTACGGCGCGTATCCCGCCGGACCACAGACCAACCCCACCGGCCCGGCCACCGGCCTCTTCAACAAAGTCTACCGCGGGGGATGTTACTCCAGCCCCGCCCCTGATTGCGCTACCTCGCAACGCCTGTGGTGGAGCAACCAAGTCTCTGAAACCAACTACACCATGGGTTTCCGCGTTTGCCGAAAACCCTGGTGAGGTTCTCCAGAAGACGGAAACATCGGCATCAGAAAATACAGATAAAGGAAAGAACGGAATGAAACCACTGCCCCAGTTTGACCATCCCATCAGCGAGCTGCTCCAAAAACGCTGGAGCCCCCGTGCGTTCGCGGATAAAGCCCTCACGACCGGCCAGGTGATGCTCCTCCTGGAAGCGGCGCGTTGGGCGGCATCCTGCAACAACGAACAGCCCTGGCGTTTCATCTGGTCGCACAAAAACGGCTCCGACCTCTATAAACTGCTGTTCGACTGCCTGCTTCCGGGAAACCAGGCCTGGGCGTCATTCGCGCCTCTTTTGATGCTAACCCTGGTTCAGACCGAGTTTAGCGACAACGGCAAGCCCAATCGCTGGGCCGGACACGATTTGGGCCTGGCGATCGGCAATCTCACTGCCCAGGCGACCTCAATGGACCTCTATGTGCACAACATGGGCGGTTTTTCCCAAGCCAGGGTTCAGGAGCATTTTCAATTGCCGCCCAGCCTTCAGGCTATGACCATGCTGGCCATCGGCTATTTGGGCGACCCTGCCATGCTTTCGGAATTCAACCAAAAGAGGGAAGCGGAAATCCAGGAACGCAAGCCTCTATCCGAATTGATCCTTAACTATTGACCTGGCTTGGCCTCAGTCAACACAGGCAGAGCCTGTCCGGATCGTTTGCAAAAGCGCGAAGCCTCATCATAGAATGATCCCGGGTTCCGCAGCTGCCGAAACCCGGGATCAGGCTCTATATGAAGTTTAGGTTACTTGCGAGGTAGTTTTTCCCGTTTGGTGCTTGCTTCGTTGTAAGGTTGGGTGGTAGGCGCCGGAGTTGAAGAAGAGGGCGGTTTGGAATCCTCCAGTACAGGATTGGCAGGAGGATTTGGAGGGTTAGGGGGATTCGGAGGGTTTCCGCTTCCGCCGTGTCCGCCGCTACCATTGCCATTACCGTTTCCATTTCCATTGCCGCCGGGAGGATTGGGAGGATAGTTGCCGCCATTGCCGCCATGACCGTTTCCACCGTGTCCATTGCCACCGCCGTTTCCATTGCCGCCGGGAGGATTGGGAGGATAGTTGCCGCCATTGCCGCCATGACCGTTTCCACCGTTTCCATTGCCACCTCCGTTACCATTGCCGCCGGGAGGATTGGGAGGATCATATCCGCCATTAAAGCCATGACCGTTTCCACCGTGTCCGCCATTGTTACCATGACCATATCCGCCGCCGTTACCGCCGCCAGGTGGTTCGGGTGGGGTGTTTCCGCTGTTGTTGTGGCCTCCGTGTCCGCCATGTCCGCCGCCAGGTGGTTCGGGTGGTGTGTTTCCGCTGTTGTTGTGGCCTCCGTGTCCGCCATGTCCGCCGCCAGGTGGTTCGGGGGGATTGTAACCGCCATGGCCTCCGTTGTTGTGGCCTCCGCCACCTGCATAGGGACCGTATCCTGGATAGTTTCCCTGATCATACCCGTAGTAGGACCCATAAACATGGCGGTGCCTGCGATGATGATTGGAGGCGTAGCTCCGGCGGTCATAGAAGTCGGGATGGTCTTTGTAGGATTGCAGCCAGTTGCGTTCCATCCGTACGGTTACCACTGCAGGGGATTCCAGCGCCAGTTCGGGGTCCAACCATAGCAGGGGCACAAACACTTCCTTGATCTGGGGCAGGTATCCTTCGCGGAAAAACACGAGCTCGAGCATCCGGCCAGAGAAACCATCCCAATCCACTTCTTCGCCTTCCGAAAGCATTGGTAAAACGGGGCTGGGAGTGGTACACAAATACTGCCCCGTGTTATAGAAATATACTTCGGTGCCTTGGGGAATGGTGTCTAGGCGCAAAGCGCCATACATGGTTTCGGCCGCCAAACCGGCGCAAACTACCAGTATGCCTAGCGCGGTCAATGCAAGTGTTTTCATCGGATTCTCCTTCGGATAAGAGCTATCGCTACAGATATTACCACCTTTGCCGCATATCCTGCATAAAAACTGCTGGATGTTCGATATATTCAATAGCCGTGGCACCTGCCGTTTCGAACCTGAGCATCACACATATGTGCCACACACATAGGTGGAAAACCACTTGTCCGGATCGTTTCACCCTGGGGGCTTGCAGTCAATCACTTGTCAATCACTAGTCAATCACTAGTCAACAATTGAGAAGTGATTGACTAGTGATTGACAAGTGATTGACTGCTAGCCGCGAGCGCCGAACCAGATCACCGTATAAACCCAAATAATGCAGTAGGAATCTCCCAGTCCGATTTTCTGAACTGATTCC
>CAYSAT010000057.1:0-19568 GCA_964429035.1 uncultured Candidatus Cloacimonadota bacterium
TATGACTCACTTCAAATGGTTAAATTTGTCCATTTGAAAGCGATTTGGTATAAGACACGGTGTCATCCCGGACGCCAGGGTCCCACGGAGTGGGATGGCGAGCCGGAAACCAGTCTTTAAAATGCCAAATCTGACCCAATCTCCCAACATAGACAATGTAGGGTAATGAAGACAAAAGACTGGATCCCGGGTCAAGCCCGGGATGACACTGACGGGTTTGGAGGGAAGGCTCCGATAGTAAGACACGGTGTCATCCCGGACGCCAGGGTCCCACGGAGTGGGATGGCGAGCCGGAAACCAGTCTTTAAAATGCCAAATCTGACCCAATCTCCCAACATAGACAATGTAGGGTAATGAAGACAAAAGACTGGATCCCGGGTCATGCCCGGGATGACTCTGACGGGTTTGGAGGAAAGGCCCCGATAGTAAGACACGGTGTCATCCCGGACGCCTGGGACCCACGGAGTGGGATGGCGAGCCGGGATCCAGTCTTTGAGATGCCAAATCTGACCCAATCTCCCAACATACAACGTAGGGTAATAAAGACAGAAGACTGGATCCCGGGTCAAGCACGGGATGACAGCGGTGGTGGCGGATTGGGGGAAAAGACTGGATCCCGGGTAACACTGCGTGTTCCCGGGATGACACATTGTCTCTCTGATCTTTCCCCCATTCTTCCTGAAGTCCATGCTCCTGCGTCACTGAACTCCAGGGATTTTGAGTTTGAAGTCCAAACCGCTGCTGCAGCCTGCGTTCAGGAGCTAACCAGGATAGCGGTTTGAGCTCCAAACGCAGAACAGGCGCGTTTCGCCTAAAGCCCCTTCCAGGCAAAACAAAAGGGACCCGCCGAAACGGGTCCCTGAGTGAATCATCTTAGTGTGTTTACTTGAGTATGATGAAGTCCGCGCGGCGGTTGTTGGCGCGTCCCGCGACGGTAGCGTTGGAATCCACAGGTTTATCCGGTCCGAAGCCTTTCACTTCCAGCCTCGAGGCCGCGATGCCTTTGCCCACCAGGTAGTCTTTCACGGCCTGGGCGCGGTTCACTGCCAGCTTGGCGTTGAAGTCGGCGGGGCCAGTGCTGTCGGTGTGTCCCTGGACTTGCAGTTTCACATCGGTGAATTGCTTCAGAAGCAGCGCCACAGCGTCGAGTTTGAGTTTGTCGGAAGCAGAGATCTTGTAGTAGTTGGTTTCAAAGTGCACGATGTGCAGAGCGAGGTCTTGCTCCAACTGCGACAGGTCGGCGGGTTTGGGTTCTTCGGGTTTGGGCTCTTCCGGCTTGGGCGTTTCGGGTTTGACGTCGGGCACGCCGTCAGTATCCTGGTAATCGTTGTAGTTTTCCTTGGTGTCGATGTTGTTGCGGACGGTTTCGTCGGTTCCGGGAGCCTTGTCATTCTTGTCCAGGACGCCGTCGCCATCGTTGTCCGGATCGGGAATGCCGTCGAAATCCATATAGCCGTCGATGTCTTCAGGATCATTCGGAGCTTTGTCCTTGTCGTCCGGAATGCCGTCGTTGTCGCTGTCCTTGACCTTTTCGTCCGGTTTCACGTCCGGCACGCCGTCTTCATCCTGGTAACCGTTGTAGGTTTCCTTGGTGTCCACATTGTTGCGGAGCGTTTCGTCGGTTCCGGGAGCCTTGTCATTCTTGTCCGGGATGCCGTCTTGATCGTTATCCAGGTCCGGAGCGCCATCGTTGTCCTCGAAGCTGTCGAAATCTTCAGGTTCGTTAGGGGCTTTGTCGTTCTTGTCCAGGATGCCGTCTTTGTCGTTATCGGGATCCGGTACGCCGTCGGTATCCATGTATCCGTCAAAGTCCTCGGGATCGTTGGGAGCCTTGTCGTTTTTGTCCAGGATTCCGTCGTTGTCGTTGTCGGGATCCGGAATGCCGTCGTTATCCATGTAGCCGTCTTTGTCTTCGGGGTCGTTCGGCGCTTTGTCGTTGACGTCCAGGATGCCGTCGTTGTCGTTATCCGGATCGGGCGCGCCGTCTTCGTCCTGGAAGCCATCGAAGTCTTCAGGATCGCGGGGAGCCTTGTCCTGCTTGTCCGGAATGCCGTCGCCGTCTTTGTCCTTGATTCCGCCAAAATGGATGCCGATGCCGGCGTAGGGCATCAGATAGGCGTCCATCTTAAAAGGATCGTCGTCCGAAACTGTGAGCATGTTGATCCGGTCGGTGGTGGTGTAGTCCAGTTTGGCGCCGATGTCGAAAGTGGTGTTCCACTTGGTCAGCAGGGAAATGCCAGCTGCCAGATGCGGCAACACGGCCATATAGTCGCTTTCCGGACCGGGGATGGCATTGATGATGCCTTTCGTTTCATGGTGCGCGTAACCCGCACCCGCTGCTATGAAAGGAGATATGCGGTTGATGATCGATTTCTCGCTGAAGTTCAGCGCCAGCACTTCGGTGGGGCGGAGTTTCAGGTAAACGTCGGCACCTTGGATTTCAGATTTATAGTAACTGGCTCCATTCCTGCCTTGCAGCATTGTGAAGTAGGGATTGACACCCAGGGCGAGATATTTCGTCAGCCAGGCATCCCAGGAAAGTCCCCAAGCGCCATGGAGAATGTTTTCACCATCCATGTCGTCCAAGGGAATTGCCACCCCGCCTTGTGCGGTCAGGGTGCTTTCAAATGCGAAAACGGCCGGCATTAAAGCCAGCAAAAGCATCGTAATGAGAAGACGTCTGGTAACTTTCTTCATTTCATTCCTCTTTAAAATGTTACTAGATATGAGTCAGTCTAATCATCTTTGCCCATCCTGTCAAGCGAAATCTTGCCGCGAGTGCTTATTTTTCATGGTATTCGGGTACTGATTAAGATATTGAACTCCGGACATGATTCAACCGCCAGTGTCGATTGCGGCTGGATTGAAGCAGGATTGAGGCTTCAGCGAATAGCGCTTGACAGATTTGAAAGCCCGCATATAAGGGGACTGGAGTGGCTGGGACCTACAACTGGCCAGCCGCTCCAGGAGTATGAATGTCAAAGATACCGTTGCTTGCCTGCCTTGCCTTGCTCTCCGTCGCCATTGCTTGGGGGCAATACGTTGTCAATTTCGAAGGCCCCGCCGAAACCAAGGGTTCTTACGCCAGCGGAACCGTCGTACTCAGCGGCCTGAATTGGGATCTAACGGAAACGCTGATTGGTACTTTGAGCGCCGATTGGAAGATCGGAGCCCGTTCGGCCCGCTTGCGAGGTTACGCGGCCTCGGCGCTGACGATGCTGCAGGACAAAGCGGGCGGGCTGGGAACCGTTTCCTTCCAGTACCGGCGTTATGGAACCGATCCCCAGGTCGATTGGCTGGTCCAATACAGCGTTGACGCCGGAACGACATGGATTCAGGCTGGTGAGACCTTTACCGCTCCGGATTCCGACGTAGTCCAGACTTTCTCCGTTAACGTCAATGTGGCCAGTGCCGCGCGCATCAGGATCAAGCGCGCCACAGCCAGCGGAGCGGACAACCGGCGTTTGAACATCGACGAGATCACGCTCACCGATTATGTATCCCTGTCTGAAATCATGGTGACCGGAGCTCTAGTGCCTTTCTCCACCGATGAGGGAACGCCTTCCGCCTCCCAAAGTTATGCCCTTTCAGGCTCTTCCCTGGCCGCCAACATAGATATCATTGCTCCCAGCGCTTTTGAGATTTCCACCGACGCTGGGACTTCTTATGCCGCAACAGCCAGCGTTCCGCCTGATTTCAACGGCGCGGTGCTGGTTCGCTTGACCGGAGCGCTTGCCGGCACCTTTGGCGGTTACATTGTGCATTCCAGCGCCGGAGCCGCCAACGTCAACCTGGCTGCCGCGGGAATTGTTTCCGGACAGGCCAATGCGGCGTCCGACCTCTTCTTCAGCGAATATGTAGAAGGCTCGAGCAACAACAAAGCGCTGGAGATCTTCAATGGCACCGGAACGTGGGTCGCCTTGAGCGATTACAAGGTGGAACTGCATTCCAATGGCGCCGCCAACCCGTCCACAACCTTGCTCCTGAGCGGAACCCTCGCCGACGGAGACGTGTTTGTGATCGCCAATTCCTCTGCCAGTGCGGCTATCCTGGCCGTTGCCGACCAAACCAGCGGCGTTGCCAATTTCAATGGCGACGATGCCGTGGTTTTGAGCAAGATCAGCACCAATGCCTATGTGGACATCTTTGGCAGGATCGGCGACGATCCCGGATCGGCTTGGACGGGCGATGGCGGATATACAACGGCCGACAGGACCTTGGTGCGCAAGCCCGCAATCAGCGCCGGAGTAACTGTCAATCCCAGTGGAACAGGCCCCTCCGCCTTCGTAACCTTAACCGCGGAATGGGATCTGTACGCCGTCGACACATTCAGCGACCTGGGCAGGCATACCTATGCCGGTGGCGGAGTCGCCGTCGATCCGCCCACAGTGCAGGCTTCGGCGATAGTATCCTATCCCACCAGCACCACCATCGCTCTGGAATGGACGCCCGGAGACGGAGCGCTGCGCGTTGTCAAGATCAACACAGCCAACTCCTTCACCACTCCCGCAGATGGAACGAGCCCCGTTGCGAACAGCGTATGGATGGGCGCTGGAGAACAGGTGGTTTTCAACGGCGGCACCCAAATTGTGGAAAATCTGCCCTTCAACGGCTGCCAGGTGACCGGCCTCAACCCCAACACCGTGTACTGGTTCCGGATCTACGAGTATGACGGCAGCGGTTCCCATACCAGGTACCTGGCCTCGGAGGCCACTGGCAATCCAGCCTCCGCCACCACTCTCACCGCGCAGGGAACCGGCTATTACGCCGGCGTTTATGGATACGGCACAGCGCTCAAGGCCAATCTTCACCAGTTGATAAAAAGCACGCACAGCACCCAATATTCCTACACCGCCCTGATCACCCAGATCCCTTATACCGACGAAGATCCGAATAATCCCGACAACCTGGTGGAGATCTACACCGGATGGAGCGTAGCGAAGAACGATTTCGGCGCCGAGGTCACCGACTGGAACCGTGAACATACCTGGAGCAAGAGCCACGGCGATTTCGGCGATGTGGCTCCCGCGGGAACGGATTTGCACCATTTGCGCCCTTGCGATTCAACTGTCAATTCCCGCAAAAGCAACAGGGATTTTGATAACGGCGGAACTGCCTATATTGACAATTCCCCTCCCGCCGGATATACTGGCGACACCGGCTGCTTCGACACGCCCAACACCTGGGAACCCCGCAGCGCGGACAAGGGCGATGTTGCCCGCATGATCATGTACATGGCGGTCCGTTACGAAGGCGACGATGCCAATTTTAGCACGGATCTGGAGCTGGTCGATTATGTGTATTCCGATGCTGGCATTGGGCAACCATATTACGGAAAACTGGCCACGCTGCTCAACTGGCATGTGCAAGACCCTCCTGATGCCCGCGAATTACAGCGTAACGAACGCATCGCAGAACGTCAGGGCAACCGCAATCCCTTTATCGACATGCCCATTTACGCAAAATACATCTGGACTCCCGTCCCCCTTTCCAACTCCAATGTGACGACCACCGGTTTCACAGCCAACTGGAGCGTCCCCATCTCCGCGACGGATTATTACTTCCAGATGGCCACCGACAGCCTGTTCACCAGTATCGTAACCGGCTACGACAACCTGGACGTGAATCTCGACACCAGCCGCAGCTTCAGCAACCTGAGCGTGGGCGGCACCTACTATTACCGCCTGAGATCCTGGTTCCTCACGGGTTACAGCATGTATTCCCCTTTCCTGGCGGTGACCCTGGTCCAGCCTGTTGTCCCCTCTGTGGTTCTTTCCGCCCCCCAGACTTTGGATGAGACCAATCTTGACGGCGCTGTGCTAACCCTATCCCTCGTCAACACCACATTCGCAGATTCTTTCCTGCAGAGCGCCAATTTCACCCTGAACGGCGCTCCTCCAGGACTGAGCATTCAAAGCGTGGATTATGTGAATTCCACGACCGCCCTGGTCACCCTGGCCTCTGTAGGAACCGATTTCGACGTCAACTATCCAGCTCTGAGCGTCACTGTCTCCGCTGCCGAACTAAACTACGCCGGAAGCCTTGCCAGTTCAAGCCTCCCCGTCACTGCTTTGGTGGAAGGCACGGCCACCATCGCCTTGGAAGGGACATTGGTCGCACTTGTCATCACACCGGTTCCCGGAGCAGTTACCTACCGCGTTTTTGCCGCCTCTGACCCCTATGGAACCTTCACGGAAACGACCGGCAGCGGCGCTTTCGATCCAGTGCTAAGCAACGTCTGGAGGATCGATCCAGCGCTTGCCGGCCGGCGCTTCTTCCAAGTGGCGGCGATCCTGGCGGATTGAGCGAATACCACCGGGAATTCCTTTGCCAGCGAGTGTTTTACCCGCTTGGCACGGATATTATTGTTGACAAACAACTTGCCCTGAAAAAGATGATTTTTCGAGTTTGAAGACAGGAGAAGACTTCATGCAAACACTATTTGGCGGTATAGCGGCCTTTCAGTACCAACAGGTGATCATGATCGTGATCGGCCTGGCGCTGATCTATCTGGCAATAGCGAAAAAGTACGAGCCGACCTTGCTGCTGCCGATAGGCTTTGGCACCATATTGACCAACATCCCCCTTTCCGCCGCCATCGGAGAACACGGTCCCCTGCAGATCCTGTTTAACGCCGGTATCTCCACGGAGCTGTTTCCGCTGTTGATCTTCATTGGCATCGGCGCTATGATCGACTTCTCCCCCCTGCTCAAGAATCCTTCCATGCTATTGTTCGGAGCGGCGGCGCAACTGGGTATCTTTGTAACATTTGCTGCAGCGACGCTCCTGGGATTCGACCTCAAACAAGCCGGCGCGATCGGCATCATCGGAGCAGCCGACGGCCCCACTTCGATCTACGTTGCCAACCGCTTTGCGCAGGACCTTCTGCCTGCCATATCCGTGGCCGCTTACTCCTATATGGCTCTGGTGCCCATCATCCAACCACCCGTGATAAAACTTCTCACTTCCAGGGATGAGCGCCGTATCCACATGGATTACCATGCCGGAGACGTTCCCAAGGCCGTGAAGATCATCTTTCCCATCGCCATCACCCTGATCGCGGGGATATTTGTGCCCGCTTCGGTCGCCCTGATCGGCTTCCTGATGTTCGGCAACCTGATCCGTGAGTGCGGGGTGCTGGAAGGGCTGTCCAAATCTGCGCAGAACGAACTGGCCAACCTCGTAACCATCTTCCTGGGCATCAGCATCGCCTCCACCATGAAAGGAGCCGCGTTCCTGCGTCCGCAGACCTTGCTGATCTTTGGGCTTGGACTGGTGGCGTTCATCGTCGATACCGCCGGCGGAGTGCTCTTTGCCAAGTTCCTCAACCTCTTTCGTAAACACAAACTCAATCCCATGATCGGCGCCTGCGGGATCTCGGCCTTTCCGATGTCCGCCCGCGTGGTGCATCAAATGGGGCAGAAAGAGGATCCCTTCAACTTCTTGCTGATGCCCGCCGTGTCGGTGAACGTCGGCGGACAGATCGGCTCCGTGATCGCCGGAGGCTTGATTCTGGCGCTTTTGGCTAATGTATGAACGGCTCCATTGATTTCGACCGCCTGCTGGAACAGGCCCAAACTGCGGCTGCAAGGGCTTACGCGCCTTATTCCGGTTATCATGTGGGCGCTGCCCTGTTGTGCGCTGATGGCAGCGTGTTTACCGGCTCCAACGTGGAAAATGCCTCCTATTCGCTGTCTGTCTGTGCTGAACGCAATGCCTTGTTTCAAGCCGTCCATGCAGGCCATAAGGAGTTTCTGGCTATTGCCATATACGTGGACGACGATGAGTTGTTTCCACCTTGCGGAGCCTGCCGCCAGGTGCTGGCTGAATTCAATCCCGAAATCCCGGTCCTCTATGCCAATCAGACCCAAAGCGTGTTAACCGACCTCGCCATCCTCCTGCCCCAGGCTTTTTCGCTTACGGAACCATGACCCCGGAATTCCCCGAATTGGCCAGTTGCCAGATTTGCCCCCAACAATGCGGAGCTAACCGCTTTGAGAGCGTTGGTTTCTGCGGGGCGGACCACCGTCTGCGGATCAACCTCGCCCAACTGCATCACGGCGAGGAACCTGTCCTGAGCGGCTCGCAGGGCAGCGGAACCATCTTTTTTTCCCATTGCAACCTGCACTGCGTTTATTGCCAGAATTACCCCATCTCCCAGCAAGGCTGGGGCGCTTACTCCACCCCCGAGGAATGCTCGGAACTCATGCTGCGCCTGCAAACCAGCGGCGCGCACAACGTCAACCTGGTCTCTCCCACCCACTATACCCTTCAATTGATCAAATCCATCCAACTCGCCCGCGAAAAGGGTTTGGGCATTCCCGTAGCCTGGAACAGCAACGCTTATGAAAGTGTGGAGACGCTGCAGCGGCTGCGAGGACTGGTCGATATCTATCTGCCCGACTTCAAATACGCGCATGCCGCCTACTCCCTCAAATACTCATCCGCCCGCGATTATCCCGCCGTTGCCCTCGCAGCGCTCAAAGAAATGCTCTTCCAAGCGGGCGATCTGGAAATCGGACAAGACGGAATCGCCACAAAGGGCTTGCTGGTCCGCCATCTGGTGTTGCCGAACCGCCTCTCAGGAACCAAAGAAGCGCTCTATATCCTGCACGAAAGCTTCGGACCCCACCTCGCCCTGAGCCTAATGGCACAGTATTATCCCGCCGGACGCGCTGCTGAGTATGCGGAACTTTCCCGCCCGCTCCAACCCGGCGAATACGCAGACGCTCTGGAAACCGCCGCGCAACTGGGCTTCACCCGGATCTTCGCGCAAGAACTTTCCAGCCAGCCTGAATGGACGCCAGCTTTCTCCGCTCAGGGGCTCCCTTTGGACCAGAAACCCCGGCATTTCCGGGGTAAGGAAAGCCATGTGTAAATCACGTTACATCCTGCTTACCGCCTGCCTGGCGCTGGCTACCGCCCTGTCCGCAGATATCAGCGTCTACCTGAAGAACGAGCAGCAGAACAAGAAACTCGCCACCACCACGCTGGACAATCGCGAATACGTGGACATCGAAAACCTCAATCCGCTCCTGGGTTCCGTCACCAAACTCGAACACGGCGATTTCCGCGCGCATCTTTACCTCTTTGGCGAGCAATTCATCTTCCTGCCCAATTCCGCCTATTACTCCTTCAAAAACGAGATCCACAGCATGCATTATCCGTCGCTGGCTTCCGGCGAGAAATTCTATCTGCCAGCCAATTTCATACTGGAACAATTGCCCCGCCATTTTCCGGATAACCTCAGCCTCAAAGCCAAAGTGCTGCAGGTTCTCAGGCCCAAGGACAAGAAAGTGCAGCGCGTCATTCTCGATCCCGGACATGGCGGCAGAGATCCCGGCGCTGTGGGAAAAAACGGCACCCGGGAAAAGGACATCAACCTCTCCGTGGCCCTGAAACTGAAGAAATTCCTGGAGCAGGAATTGGGGTTGACGGTGCTGATGACCCGCTCCGATGACCGCTTTGTCTCCCTCAGCGACCGCACCCGCTTTGCCAACGACAACCGCGCCGACGTCTTCATCTCCATCCACACCAATGCCTCCCAAAGCCGCAGCGCCAGAGGCCTGGAAACCTATTACCTCTCCACCGCGATGAGCTCCGATGCCCGCGCTGTGGAAGCGCTGGAAAACGACGTGGTGGAACTCTACGAGGGCAAGGGCGAAAAGCAGAAATACGACGAGCTGGCCTTCATCCTCAGCGATCTGAGCCAGACCGAGCATCTGGAAAACAGCAATTTCCTGGCAACCTTCGTCCATCAGAACCTCGTCTCCGGCACCAAAAGCTGCGACCGCGGCATCAAACAGGCGAACTTCTATGTCCTGCGCGGCACTTTCATGCCGTCCATCCTGATCGAAATGGGCTTCATATCCAACCTCGACGAGGAAGTGTTGCTCAAGAACGGTGAATATCAGGAACGCCTGGCGCGGACAGTCTTTGAGGGCGTGAAGCGGTTTAAGTTCCGCTTCGACCGCAGCCGTACCGTCTGAAGCCGACATGCCGCTGAAGGTGATCGCGGTCCACAAACGCAGCCTCGCAGCCCGGGCGAAAATCGCCGCCGGCGACACCATCCTGAGCATCAACGCCATGCCGGTGAACGACTTCTTCGATCTGGAATACTACTCCAACGATTACCAGTTGGATCTGGAATTGCGCGATCACACCGGCGAGGGCAGATCCGTGACCATTCTCCGCCAGAACAGCCTGCCTTTGGGCATCGAGCCGGAACCCTACCAACACCTGCGTTGCCACAACCACTGCGTCTTCTGCTTCATCGATCAACTTCCCCCCGGTTTACGCGCCACCCTCTACCAGAAAGACGACGACTTTCTCTACTCCTACGTCTTCGGCAACTACATCACCCTCAGCAACCTCCGGGAAGCCGACTGGCAGCGCATCATCACCCAGCATATCACACCCCTGTACATCTCCGTGCATAGCACCGATCCCGCTTTGCGCCGCCAAATGATGCATTACCAGCGCGAACTGGATGTGCTGAAATGCTTGCGCAAACTGGCGCGCAACGGCATCAGTTACCACCTGCAAATCGTCTGCGTGCCGGGTTGGAACACCGGACAAGAACTGCGCAGAACCCTCTCCGACCTGCTGGATACAACGCTCTCGACCCTCTCAATCGGCGTCGTCCCCGTCGGTCTGACAGGCCATCGCCAGGGTTTGGAACCCCTGCAGCCGGTGGATAAAAACATGGCTCGCGAGATCCTTTCCCTCTGCGCGGAAGCCCGCTCGCATAAGCAGATCGTCTATGCCGCCGACGAACTCTTCGTGACTGCCGGAGAGCCCATTCCCGGAGTGGAATACTACGCGGATTTCCCCCAGTTGGAAAACGGCATCGGGATGCTGCGCCTGACGCTGCTGAATTTCAGGAAGAAAAAACCCCGCCTCCTCAAGGAATTGGACAAACCCGGCGCGCAATACCTGATCCTCACTTCCCGCCTGGCTTTGCTCACACTGCAGGAAATCGCCGACTCCCTGAACGAGCGTTTCATCCAAGCCCGGATCCGCGTCCAAGCCATCAACAACGATTTCCTCGGGGGGTTCATCAGCGTCAGCGGACTGCTTGCCGCCTGGGACATACTTCAGCAGCACGCAGCCTTGCCGGGCGAAGCAATCCTGATCCCCTCCAACCTCTTCAACCACGATGGAGTAAGCCTGGACGGCGTTTCCGCCCTGGAGCTGAAAATGAATCTGCGGCGCCCATTGCTGCTGGTTGACCAGTTTTTTGAGGACTGGGATTGGATCTGATCCCAGAAAAATATATTGACCGTTATCCCCCATCCTGTGAGGATACCCCCATCATCGACGGGAGACTTAAAGTATCATGAACAAAGGATTGTTGCTTTCGCTTTCCTTACTGCTGCTCCTGGCTTCGTGCCTCAGCGACACCGACCGCCTGGCCAAAGCCAACGCTGATCTGGGCTCCAAAAAGAACCCGATCAAGATGTATTTCGTACCCTCCATGGAAGCCTCTTCCGTGGTCACCAGCGGCGAAGCCATCGGCAAATATCTGCAACAGGAAACGGGCTACCACTTCAAGGTGGCGGTCCCCACCAGTTACGCCGCCGTGATCGAAGCCATCGGCGCCTATCAGGCCGACATCGCCTGGCTGCCCACTTTCGCCTACATCCTCGCCAAGGAAAAGTACGATTCCCAGGTTAAATTCATGACCATCCGCAAAGGCTTGAACAAGTATTGCGGGCAGTTCGTAGCCCGCACCGACAGCGGAATCGAAACCCTGGAGGACATCGCCGGCAAGGTCATCGCCTACACCGATGCCGCTTCCACCTCCGGTTATATCTATCCCTCCGCCATCTTGCAGCAAAAGGGGATCAAGCCCGCCAAATACACCTTCGCCGGCGGCCATCCCCAGGCCATAACCGCCGTCTATAATGGAACCGCGGATGTAGGCTGCACCTACTGGTCGCCGCCTGATGCCAGCGGAATACCGATGGATGCCCGGGAAAAACTGCTGCAGACTTATCCCGACGTATTTCAGAAGATCCGCATCGTGGCGTTGACCGATTCGATTCCCAACGACACGGTCACCTTCCGCAAAAAACTTCCTGCTGAGATCGAAGCCAAACTCACAGACGCCCTTGCCAAATTCTCCCAGAGCCCCAAAGGCCAGGCCATCATGCGCGAACTTTACGACATCGACGGCCTCACACCCGCCACGGACAAGGATTACGAGGTCGTCCGCAAGACCCTCAAAACCCTGGGTAAAAATCCGCAAGACTTCCTCAAATAAGCCCTCTCGATGCCGCAACTGCAGATCCAGGACCTGTATAAAACCTACGACAACCGGACCTACGCCCTGAACGGCATCTCCTTCACAGCCGAGAAAGGCGATTTCATTATCCTGCTCGGCCTCTCCGGAAGCGGCAAATCCACCCTGCTGCGCTGCATCAACCGATTGATCGAGCCCACCCGCGGCAGCGTCGTGTACGAAGGCAAGGCGGTGCACGAACTTTCGCTCCATCAGTTGCGCCGCTATCGCCGGCATATCGGGATGGTGTTCCAGCAATTCAATCTGGTGGAAAACCTCAGTGTGCTCACCAACGTCCTCACCGGCCGCCTGGGTTCGCACGGCGCCGTCTCTTCCTTCACCGCGCAGGAACGCGAATTGGCGGAGCGCAACCTCCAGCGCGTGGGCTTGCAGGATTACGCCCGCCGGAAGGTCAAAAACCTCTCCGGTGGCCAACAGCAAAGGGTGGCGATCGCCCGCGCCCTGATGCAGGAACCCGCCCTCATCCTCGCCGACGAACCCGTTGCCAGCCTCGATCCCGCCACCGCCGACTCCATCATGCAATACCTCGGCGAGATCAATAAGGAAGGCGTCACCGTCATCTGCTCCCTGCATTTCCTCTCCTTGGCCCGCCGCTACGGCAACCGCGTGCTCGCCCTCAAGGACGGCAACATCGTATTCTCCGGACTCCCCGCCGAAATCGACAATGCCCGTTTCAAACAAATCTACGGCCAGGACGCGGAAGAGATCTGACGCCCTGAGGGGGTTAATGGGTTAATGGGTTAATGGGTTAATAGGTTAGACGTTAGACGTAAAAGGGTGTAACACGAAACCCCCACCGTACCGGCGCTCGCCGAAGCGCCGTTGGGAATAATCAAACCCTTTCCACAAATACGCGCAGCCGACTGGACAAGAGCCTTCATTCCTGCTCAAGTTCATTCATGGTGGATCAGCATGACTACCTGATTGTCATTCCAGCGCAGGCTGGAATCCAGTTCTTTTTTCTCACTTCCAAACCGAGTGGATAAGCCCGGAGGGCGTAGGACGGTAGGCGGGTGATTTATCGCCCGTGCAGTATGAACCAAGCTCAACCCCATTTTGTAGTTAACTCATTTTAATGAGTGCAGGACTTCAGGGTATAATCATCCAGCAACTTACACTTTCCCAAGGTCCTTAGCTGTGAAGTCCTGCACCGGTTAAAACCGGTTGCTTGCATAATGGCTTCTCGATTGGCACGGGCGATGAATCACCCGCCTACCTTCCTGCACCCGCTGAAGCGGGTTTACCAACGAGCTAGGTTCACTGGGTTACCCACTCTGTTGGCAAGAGCGGGGTTCTTTTCTATCATGCTGATAATCAGGCAGATTCTGCTGCGATTTAACTTTATGGATCCCAGCCTGCGCTGGGATGACATCGCTTCCACTCACTCTATTTGAACATGAGGCTTCATTTCCGATTTCTGGCCTCCTCCTGCCTCTTGGCAATCATGCATGGCATCCCCGCTATCAATACGCCGTTATTGCGCGGTCACCGCGGGCTTCACCCGTAATGGGCGCGCAATTACCCCGCAATGATCACCAGGGGGCAATGGCATGCACCCGGCCCGGTCACTTTTAGCTGCGGCGCCAACCCTTGAAGTTTTCAATAACCCCTTTGAAATATTTACTTTATTGTCAGCATCAACAATAGTAAAGATTTTGCTTGACAAAGAGCGGCGTGTTCCGCTTGTTGCCTAAGCAGTGCACGGCTGGCGAACGTTTCCGGCCAGTTAGCGCTTGAATGCCAAACACTTTCACAGGCCTGGTAATTGGCGCTAAAACAATGCGAGCCAAGTGAGTTGTTCAGATGCCATGTTCCGCATAAATAGCATGAGGTATGCCAGATGAAAAGCAGCAGAAACATCCTTATAATAGCGATGCTGTTCACTCTGGTTGGCCTGCGGGCTGGGCAGCCGGAAACATCCAATCCCTTCAGCATAGCGGAGTGCGGACCCAACAGGATAGCCCTGGAATTGAGCTGCCCCCCAGCCACGCTCGCAAGGGTTGCGCTGAATGGCGAAGCTTATCACCGTGTGAGCCTTGCGGGCGCCGAGACGGCAGCGGAAGAGGGCGCGCCAGAGCTTCCCCGGTTGGGCAGCCTGGTGGCGATCCCGGTCAATTCATCATACACGATCAGCTATGAACTCTCCGACCCCCAGCTCTTTGAGAATGTGAAACCCCTCCCCGTAAAGGATCAAGCCGGGGCTTGCGCCCTATCCGCAGCCTACTTCGGAACGGCCAGCTATCCAGAGCGGCAGGTCATCGCGGCGGAAGCGGCGTTTCTGAGGGACTTCAGAGTGCTGCCGCTGCAAATCTGCCCCTTTTCCTGGGATCCCTCATCGAACACCCTCACCCGATACGGCAAGATCCGCATAAACATAGATCTCAGCTATCCGCAAGCGGCTCCGGGACCATTGCCCTACACTGCTTACAGCTCCGCCTTTCGCAAGCTGTATGCGGCCAGGATCCAGAATTTCAGCGCTTACCGCGATCTGGAGCCAGGCCCGCAAAACTCCCGGGTGTTAATCATTCACGGCCAGAATACCGATCCCGTCTTCACCGCCAAACTCGGCGAGTTTGTCCGCTGGAAACGCCAGAAGGGATTCATCGTCAGCGTGGCCAGCACTCAGGTGGCAGGCACCTCCAATGCGGCCATCAAAAACTACATCCAGTCCCAATATGACGTTCCTGATACGCGCCCGGACTTCATAATCCTGATCGGCGATGTGAATGGCAGTTTCGCGGTGCCCACTTTCTTCGAGACCGAATCAGGCTACAACGCCGAGGGCGACTATCCCTACACCTATTTGAGCGGCAACGATATGCTGGGAGACGCCTTCATCGGAAGGCTTACCTCGGAAGACCTCTCTCAACTGCTAACCCTCTTCAGCAAGGGATACACCTACGAAAAGAACGTCAACCTAAATAATCCCGCTTCCGCCTGGATGGATCGGATGCTGGTGATTGGGGACCCCTCCGTGTCCGGCATTTCCTGCGCCTATACGGCAAGTTACATCCGGGAGATCGCCCAACTGGCAAATCCGGACTACAGCTTCGTGGAAAACAACTCCGGCGGATACATCACCACCATCAACAGCGGCCTCAATCAAGGCGTGGGCTTTTTCGCCTATCGCGGCTATTATGGAGTGAGCGGCTGGTCGCCTTCCCCGTCTGTTGCCAACATCTTCAGGCTCCCCCACGCGGTCATTCTCACCTGCCAGACCGGCAGTTTCGCGGGAAACTCGCTCTCCGAGGATTTCATCAGGATGGGCACCGAAAACGTCCCCGCCGGAGCAGCCACCTGCATTTCGATGGCCTCGAGCGGAACTCATACATCTTACAACAACGCCCTCATCTCCGGGATCATGAGCGGCGTATTCTGTTATGGCATGCGCACCATGGGTGAGGCCTTGCTGAATGGCAGGATCTATCTGCATGAAACTTATGGTGCAAGCCAGCCAGCTGCGGTCAGATCCCTGGCCCACTGGTGCAATCTGATGGGAGATCCAACTTTGGAAACTTGGGTTGGCGTGGCCAGGGAACTTAGCGTCGAGGTTCAGCCCTCCGTACCCGCAGGCTTGAATCTGCTGGAAGTGGCGGTGAGGGATAGCCTGCAGCTTCCCATCGAAGGAGTCAGCGTAACGGCCTGGAGCCCCGCGCAAAACGCCGTGATCGCCCAAGCTTTCACTATGGCCGGCGGTGTAGCCGTATTGGAACTGCCGGCGTATCAGGATACAGAACTTATCATCACGGCTGCGAAACACGACTATAAACCCAGCCAGCAAACCCTGCCGGTCGCTGCTTCCGGAAGCGTAAGCTACCTAACGCACGCGGTGATCGACGATGGCAGCCAGGGCTCAAGCGGTAACGGGGATGGTGTCGCCAATGCCTCAGAAACCATAGCTCTGGCGGTGGAAATCAAGAATTACACGGCAGCCGCGGTCAGTGGCCTGAACGCCGCCATCAGCTGCGATCATCCCGGAATTCAGATAGCGCTGCCCAATTCTTCCTATCCCGATTTGGCTCCCGGTGCGTCTGCCCAGGGAAGCCAGCCCTTCATCATAGCTGTGGCTCCGGATCTGGCTCCCTCCGAGTCGGCCCGTTGCGTCATCAGCCTCACGGACAGCAATTCAAACCATTATCAGTCGGTGTTTTATCTGCGGATCCGCAATGCCTGCCTGAGCATTTCTGCCTACTCGGTAATGGATGGGGCGGAAGGGATCCTCGATCCCGGAGAAGAAGCTCCGCTCAGCCTGGAAGTGAGCAACGCGGCGGATTATCCTGCCCTGGCGCTCCATGGTGAATTGCGTTCCCTCAACGGCCTGCTGGTGGTGTCCGATTCCCTTTCCTTCTTTGGAGACGCGGCTGCGCAGGCCCCAACAAGCTCGGCGGATGGATTCCAGATTCGGGCGCGCGGAACTTTGGTGGCGGGCATGCAGATACCCATGCAGGTCCGCTTTTACAATTCCGCGGGCTTCGAGCAGCTTTGCGCTTTCCACCTCAGTATCGGCTCGGTAGCCCAGAATTCGCCTTTGGGACCCGACGCGTATGGCTACCTGATCTATGACGAGGCCGATACCGCGTATCCCGACTGCCCGGTGTATGATTGGGTGGAAATCGCGCCCAGCTTGGGAGGGAACGGAACCCTGGTTCCGGATTTGTTTGACACGGGATCCGGCTCACAGGAAGGCGAAGTTATCTATGCGTCGGTGCTCAAGGAGCTGCAGCTGCCCTTCGATTTCCGCTTTTATGGCGTCGATTACAACCGGATCACCGTCTGCGTGAATGGCTTCATCGCCCTCGGCAGCACCGCCAACGCGGAATTCCGCAATGCCCACCTGCCTGGCGGACAAGGCCCCAGCCCCATGATCGCCGCCTTCTGGGACGACCTCCTTTTAACCGACGGCGCGGGCATTTACCAATATTTCGACTTTCCCGGCCATCGCTTCATCATCCAATATCAAGGCCTGGCCAATGCCTACGACGGCGACTCGGAAGAAACCTTCCAGGTGATCTTCTACGACCCCCTCTACCATCACAATGGCTTGGGCGAAGGGATCATCAAACTGCAGTATAAGGCCTTCAACAATGTCGATGTGGGAGGCAGCGCCCCATATGGATTCGCTTTGCACGGCAATTTCTGCACCGTGGGGATCAAAGACCACACCAACACCAGAGGCCTGGAATACACCTTCAACAACTGCTATCCCCAGGCCGCCGCCCCTCTGGGAAACGGCAAGGCGCTGCTTGTAACCACGGTTCCCGTCCACCATCAAGCCGCCCATCTGGTGGTGGATGAAGTGCTTATCCATGATGCAAACAACCAGATGCCGGAGCCTGGCGAGGATTTTGAGCTCGGCTTGAGGCTGGCAAACCTGGGTGAGGGGAACGCGGCTTCCATCAGCGCCAGCCTGAGCTGTCTTTCGCCCTACGCCTGGGTGGCGGTTTCCCAAAGCCAGTATGCCGACATTCCCGGTTCCGCCTCTGCCATCAACCTGAATCCTTTTGTAATCAGCGTTTCGGATTCCTGCCCCAACGGCAGCGCCCTCAGTTTCCGGCTGGATGTAAACTATGCCGGTAGCAGCGAGTCGTTTACTTTTCCCCTTACCGTCCTGCGGCCTGTGGTGGAATATGCCGGATGGCTGCTCAACGACGCGGAAGGCAACCAGAATGGCATTCTGGAACCGGGGGAAAGCGCGGTCTTGGTGGTCAATTTCCAAAACACCACTCCCCTGGAAGCGAAAAACCTGATCGCCACCTTAGCCTGCGCGCACGGGCAAGTCTACCTTCTGGACACTTCCCGGCAGCTCATCAGCGTTCCACCGCGCAGTGCCGTCCAGGCTGTCTTTCGCTTCACCCTGTCCTCCTCCGCGCTCATGGGCTCCAGCCTCAACGCCGACCTTGGCTATTCCTGCGCCCTGATGCCGGCTCAAACGGCGCAGATCCAGATGCAGATCGGTTCCAGCGGCTTGTATGAGCAGTTGGAAAGCAGTTCCGGCGGCTTCATACCCATACCCAGCAGCTCCGGCTGGGAATGGGGCAGCGATCAATCCGCCGGCGCCCACTCAGGCTCCAACGTTTGGGGCACCTTGCTCAACCAGCCCTATCCCGCTTCCGTTACCTTGAGGCTCCTTACCCCCATTGTAACCCTGGGCTCCCACGACTATCTGGAATTCTGGCACCGCCTGGACGCCCAAAGGGCTTGCGATGGAGGCAGGGTGGAGATCTACGCCGAGGGCAGATGGACACTTCTGACGCCTGAGAACGGTTATCCCGTCGCCTACGTTGCTGCTCTGGCGGGGCCCGGTTTTTCCGGCAGTTCGCCCTGGAGCCGCGTCCGTTGCGATTTGCGGAATTATGCCGGCAGCAGCGTGCGGTTCCGCTGGGTCTTCGCGTCCGACGGCTATGAGCAAGGACAGGGCTGGTTTCTGGACGATATCCGAACCCTCGGTTTCGCCAATTTTGCTGGCAAGATCAGCGGTTCCATCCACCTGGATGGCGCACTGCCCGAACTCTCCCAAGTGTGGATAGGCAAGCCCGACGCCCTGGCAGTGAATCCCAATGCGGACCTGGCCTACACGCTCTATCTGCCTCTGGGCGAGCATCATCTCAGCGGCTTCGCGCCGGGCTACAGCGTCCACAACTCTGGCGCCCTGGAATTGAGCCTCAGCGAAGCTTCCCTGCAGCAAAACTTTGTGCTCCATGAGTTGAAACCGGTTGCCAGCGTCACTTCCAGCCACGCCGAAAATGTCCTGACCCTGCATTGGGAAGCACCCGTGGAGCCTTTTTTCCCCATCACGGGATACAGAGTGTCCCGCAGGCTGAACGCCGGCGCCTTCGAACCTGTTTCCGAGGCCGCGGAGCCGGAATATTCCGAATTGCTGGCGGTTCCCAACCAATATCATTTCTATGTGCAAGCCATCTATGCCGAAGGAGCCAGCCTTCCCAGCGCGATTCTCAGCGTGCAACCGCCCTTTCCCGAAGAACCCCCAACGCCAGCGGTGACCAAACTTCTGGCCAATTTTCCCAATCCCTTCAATGCCAGCACCACGCTCGGCTTTGACCTTGCCACTCCCCAAAGGGCCGAAGTAACGGTCTACAATCTCCGCGGACAACTGGTGAACTGTATCTGTGGCCAACAACTGGAGGCCGGCAGGCATCATGTAACCTGGGACGGCAGAGACGCTTCCGGGCGGGCAGTGGCAACCGGTGTGTATTTCTACAGGCTGGCCACTCCTGCCTACGTTGAAACCCGCAAGATGCTGCTG
>CAYSAT010000058.1:0-10278 GCA_964429035.1 uncultured Candidatus Cloacimonadota bacterium
CGATTGCCCCGTGTGGCAATTCACCACCCTGGCCGATCCCACCATCACCACCTATCCTTACGTCCAGAACTTCGACCAGGCGGTTCCTCCAGCCTTGCCGCTCGGTTGGTCGGTGATCAATGCCAACGCGGACGCCTATACCTGGGAAACCTATGCCGGCAACGCCGACACCGCTCCCAACTCCATGCGCATCCGCTACAACTCTACCCTGGCGATGAACGACTGGCTGATCATGCCTCCTTTGCAGCTGACTGCCGGAACCCCCTACCAGCTGCTCTTCTCCTACCGGGCCAACAGCGCCACCTATCCCGAAGCCCTCAAAGTGGCCTGGGGAAGCGCTCCCAATGCTGCCGGACTGACCAACATCCTCTTCGACAACAACAACATCACCAACGTCACCTACACCCAGGCTTCCGCGCTCTTCACCCCCACCGCCAACGGAACCTATTACCTGGGCTTCCACGGCTACAGCGCCATCAACATGTTCTACCTCTACATGGACAGCGTCACCCTGCAGGAAGTGATCGAGACCCTCGATCCGCCCACCAACCTCGCCGCCACCGTGATCGACCAGGACACCGCGCACCTCACCTGGAACGTTCCAGTTCGCGAACACATTGGCTACAAGGTTTACCGCGGAGGCACCCTGCTGGCCACCCTTCCGAGCCCCGCCACCCTCATGTATGACGATCCGGACCTGGCCATCGGCACCTACAGCTACACCGTCACCGCCTACTACACCACCGGCGAATCAGTCCCCGCTGGCCCTGTCTCCGTGACCATCGCCCCGGCGAACAACCCGCCTACCAACCTCACCGCGACCGTTGCCGGAAACGACGTCACCCTGGATTGGGTAAGCCCGGAACCGCCTCCCACCGGAACCTGGATCACCTGGTGCAACGACGTGCTGGGCAATTCCATCGGCACCAACGCGGCCGCCGTGTTTGACGTGGCGCACCGCTGGACCCAGGCCGACCTCACGGCAGTTGCCGGCGGAACCATCGCCCAGGTCAAGTTCGTGCCCTCTTTCCTGAGCTGCACCTACACCGTCAAAGTGTGGACGGGCGGAAGCGCCACCAACGCCGGGACCCTGGTCTCCTCGCAGGTCGTGCCCACCTTCACCGAAGACGCCTGGAACCTCGTGGTCCTGAACACCCCTGTGCCGATTCCCACCACCGGCGACCTTTACGTGGGCTATGAATGCAACACCACGGGCGGCTATCCCGCCGGTTGCGATGCCGGCCCGCAGATCGAAGGCAAAGGCAACATGATGTACTTCCAGGGCGCCTGGTCCACCCTTACCCAGCTCGCGCCGACCCTTACCTACAACTGGCTGATCAACACCTTCGTGGAAACCGGAACCGCCCTCAAAGCGGTGGAACTCACCCCCATCCCCGAAAACCGCAGCATCTCCTACAGCAAGGCCCCGCTTGGCCTCGAAACCATCGAGATCAATCCCGACCGCGCCGTCACCGGATTCAAGGTCTATCGCGACGGTGTCCTGATCAGCACCATCACCGATCCCGCCATCGATACCTACACGGATATGGACCTGGCCAACGGCACCTACGTCTATGGCGTCACCGCCACCCACACCACCGGCGAATCAGTTCCCGCCACGGTTACCGCGATCGTGAACGTCCAGTTGGCGCCCGCCTTCTTCACCGACGGCTTCGAGACCTATGCCGATTTCGCCTTCACCTTCACCCCGTGGAACCTGCTGGACGTGGACCTTTCGCCTACCTATGGCATCGACGGCGTCACTTTCCCCGGTTCTCAGGATCCGATGGCCTACATCGTCTTCAATCCTGCCTCCACGGTTCCTCCGGTCACCTCTCTGGTTCCCCATGGTGGAGCCAAAGTGGCATCTTCCTTTGCCGCCACCACTCCTCCTAACAACGACTGGCTGATCTCGCCCAGAGTCCATTTGGGCACCGGCAGCGCGCTCAAATTCTACGCCAAATCCCAAAGCGCCCAATGGGGCCTGGAAAGATTCCGCGTGGGCATTTCCTCGCTGCCGACCATCATCCCCCAGGGATTCCAGTACATCACGGGAACCGAATACGTGGAAGCGCCGGTCAACTGGACCGAATACGTCTACGACCTCGCTGCCTATGACAACCAGGACGTCTACATCGCCATCCGTTGCGTGTCCAACGACGCCTTCATCTTCCACGTGGACGACTACTCCATCCACAGCAACGACGGCTATGTGATCGTGGGCAACGACGATCCCAGTGTCTCGCCCATCGTCACCGAACTGCGCGGCAACTATCCCAATCCCTTCAACCCTGAAACCACCATCAACTTCAGCGTGAAGGAAGCGCAGCCCGTGAACATCGGCATCTACAACCTCAAGGGCCAGCTGGTGAAAACCCTGGTCAACGCGGAAAAAGCCTCCGGCAACCACTCCGTGGTTTGGAACGGACGCGACGACAACGGCAACGCTGTATCCAGCGGCGTCTATTTCTACAAGATGAACGCCGGCAAATACAGCAGCACCCGCAAGATGATCATGATGAAATAAACGGAAGCATCCCCTCGGGGATAACTCCAGAATACCATCCGCCCCGGGTTTTACCGCCCGGGGTTTTTTTTGGCTGAGGATCGTGGGGTTCAAGACCCTTGCATGAGGCCGATGGCTGTCCTGGTTGTGAAACCGGGCTTGTAATGGCAGGAGTATGCGACTGATCATCCAAAGTTGCGGGCAGGACGGATTTGTCTTTATGGACAGTGGTCTCAATCTGGATTCGATCCGGCAATCACCTCGATACCATTGCGCCGTCATTGCGCGCTCATTACGGGCAAAGCGCGCAATGAGCGCGCAATGACCCCGTAATGGTCCTCGGAGCGGATTGCCTGGGGGCCGTCCAAGGGGTGGGGGATCATGGGCCCAGGCTCAGTAAAGAGCGCTGCGCAGCGGAACACTGCGTTCAAGTTGTGAGAAAACCAACACCTTTGGAGTTCAAGCCGGTTTCGAAGACTTACACCTCACACCCGGGCCACAAACCGGCTTGGACTTCAAACAGAGTTATTATAGGCTCAAGTTCAATTAGAGTGGGTAAGCCCCTTGGGGGCGCCAAATGCGAAGCCCACAGTGGAGCGTAGCGGAACTGTGGGTATATGTGAACAATAATGGGGTTAGCCCCTCGGGGGCGATACAATCACCAGGAGTTGTTTGTGTCGCCCCCAAGGGGCTTAGTGTATCGTTTTCGGCCAGACCCACAGTTCCGCTGCGCTCCACTGTGGGCTTTGCTTAGTTCGCCCCCGAGGGGCTATTCTCTGGAGACCATTCTCTTGCAGGCAATCCGATTTACCCACCATAATTGAACTTGAGCCTTATTATACAAGCAGTTACAATCCTGCTTGAAGTCCAAATCGGTGTCCAGAAGGAGAGAATGCACTGACATCATGGGAACCGATTTGAACTCCAAGCGGGACTTTTCTCACAGCCTCTGAAAGCAGTGTTCCGGACCCCTTCTGCCCGTTTCCCCCATTGCCCTTTTACCCTTGCACCCAATTACCCGGCAGCGAAATAATGCCTTGACAGGATACTCGGCCTCCCATATTCTGCTTTTGCGCCAGATAAAATAATATTAACCATCGTCAGGGGTTTAATATTGCGGGATGCGGATTAACCATCCCGTAGATTCAGGCGCTTGTATTGGACCGATATTCGCGTAGTATATCCCTATTACAGTCCGGGAGGACGGATGCAGCGTATAAAGTCGTTTGTATTGGGCATGCTCGTTTTGTTTGCCTTGTGGGTGGCGATCGCCGGCACAGACCGTGATGAACTGGCCGCCGGGTTCCTGATCGCCCTGCTGGTGAGCTGGTTCTTCCGGCGCAATTTTGAACTCCTGGGCGAACTGCGGCTCAATCCCCAGGCCTTGCTCCGCATTCCGGTGTATCTGGCGGTGTTCTTGCGGGAACTGGTGAAAAGCACGCTGGATGTGGCGCGGCGGGTGCTGAACCCTTCCCTGCCCATCAATCCCGGCATCGTGAAAGTGCGCACCAAGCTGCGGAGCAAACTCGGCCGGATCATCCTCGCCAATTCCATCACCCTCACTCCAGGCACCATGACCGTGGAAACCCGCGGAGAGTATTTTTACATCCATTGGATCGACACGCAGTGCGAGGATGTGGAAGCCGCCACGCGCAGCATCGTGCACTGCTTTGAACAGCATCTGGAGGTGATCTTTGGCTGAACTTACCCATGCAATCTTCACCGCGGCGCTCTACATCTCGCTGCTGGCCATGGTTTTGGGCTTCACGCGCTTTTTGCGCGGACCCAGTTCCGCAGACAGGGTGGTCGCCCTGGACATCATGACCACCTGCGGGATCGCGCTCATCGTGTTCATCGCTTTCTTTGGCGGCAGAGCCATCTATGTGGATGTGGCGATGGTTTACGCGCTGCTCAGTTTTCTGGGCGTGGTAGCCGTGGGCCGGTATCTGGAGGGGGGCTTATGATCGCTTTGTTGGGTTCCCTGATCTGCCTGCTGGGCTCGGTGTTCCTGCTCTTGGGTGCTTTGGGGCTGCTGAGGATGCCGGACGTTTACAACCGCATGCAGGCCGGCACCAAGGCCACCACTCTGGGTTCGCTGCTCACCCTGTTGGGCATCGGAATCGCGCAACCCGCCTGGCTGCTCAAACTGTTCATCCTGGTGCTCTTCATCCTGCTCACCAATCCCATCAGTTCCAACGTCCTGGTTCGCGCCGCCCATTTCAAGGGCATCAAACTTACCGATAAGACGGTGCGGGACAACCTGAAGGACGACCAGGAACAAGGAGGCGACGGTGACTAATACCTTTCTGCTAACCGTGCTGGGCTTGATCTGCCTGCTCGCCGCGCTCTACTCGATCCGCACGCGTAAAACCCTGCACGCCGTGATCGCTTCGGGCGTGATCAGCCTTACCGCCTCGATCATCTTCCTGCTGGTGGGAGCGCCGGATGTGGCAATGACGGAAGCGACCATCGGAGCGGGCCTCACCACCGTGGTCTTCCTCTACGCGCTGAAACACATTGGGGAGGGCGGCGATGATTAAGCAACTGCTGACCGTGCTTGCCATCATCGGCATGGCCTGGCTTCTGTGGCCCTTCCTGAAGGAATTCCGGACTCCGGCCAGCCTCAATCCGCTTGCCACCGATTACATAAGCGGCTCCGTTAACGACCTGAACATGCCCAATGTGGTTACCGCCGTGGTGGTCACCTACCGCGGCCTTGATACTTTGGGCGAGGTCACGGTGCTCTTTTTGGCGACTGCCGGAGTGGGCTTCCTGATCCGCCGCCGCGAACTTACCGGCGCCAGGAAACGACACGCCACCGAGATCCTGCAGACCGGCTCCACCTTTCTGGCGCCGCTGATCGTGATGTTCGGCGCCTACATCTTCATCCACGGCCATTTGACTCCCGGAGGAGGATTCCAGGGCGGCGTTGTGATCGCTTCGGCGATGCTGCTGCTTTCCCTGGCCTTCACCGGATTTGAGTTTTCCCACCGCCTGCTCAGTTGGCTGGAGTCGCTTTCCGGGCTGGCTTACGTGGCCTTGGGACTGCTGGGGCTGGTGCTGTTGGGCGTGGACGCCTTCCTCGATCCGCGCTTTTTGCCTCTGGGCAGATGGCTGCACCTGTTTTCCAGCGGCGCGGTTCCGCTCATCTACAGCTGCATCGGCATCAAGGTCGGCTCCGAACTTTCCGTGGTGATCGATTCGCTGCGGGGCAAAGGAGACGCGGCATGCTAGTTTTGCTTTGCGGAATACTGCTGATGCTGGCCGGAATCTGGACCATGCTGGCCAAGAAGAACCTTATCCGGATCATCATCGGCTTCTCCATCCTGGATACCGGAACCCACCTGCTGATCGTCGCCATCGGCAATGTGAAGAACGCCACCGCGCCCATCATCGACGCCAGCGTCAAACTCGCCTCCGCTCCGAATGGCGATAAACTGGTTCTGGGCAAAGTGGTCGATCCCGTTCCTTCCGCGCTGGTGCTCACGGCCATCGTGATCGGGCTGGCGGTCACCGCCCTGATGCTGGCTTATGCCGTCCGTCTGCACAAAACGCGAGGCAGCGTAAACATCGACGACTATGAGGAGCACAAATGGTAAACCCCCTCATCCTCATCGCCCTCTACTTGCTGGCCGCTTTCCTGATCGCGTTGGCGGATAAAATCCACCGCCAGGCCAGCCTCACGCTGCTGTATCTGGCTTTGGGTGCGGGCCTGGCGCTGTCCCTAAATCAGTTGTTCCAGTTGCGGCTGGATCCTGGCGCCGCCAAAGACGTGCTCACCGCCGGATTTCCCGCTCCGCTCTCCATTGTGCTGCGCTTCGGCCTGAATGAAGCCCTGCTGCTGAGTTTGCTGAACTTCCTGGGCCTCATGGGCGGCATCTACCTCTACCGCAAGTTCAAGGAAGGCGGCGTGCAAGGCCTGGCGCTGTATCTGCTGGTGCTTCTGGGCGCCAACGGACTGGTGCTCACCCGCGACATCTTCAATTCCTTCGTCTGGCTGGAAATCCTCTCCATCGCCACCTATTCGCTGTTGGGGCTCAAGCAGGACAAGGATTCACTGGCCGCCGGATTCAAATACATGCTGGCCGGAGGGATCGCCAGCAGCCTCTACCTGATCGGCATCGTGATGGCCTACCGCTACACCGGAACCCTGAACATCGATACCTGGGCGGCCATGACGCAACCATCAGGGCCGGGCTACCAGGTGGCGCTGTTCCTGGTGGCGATCGGCTTGTGGCTGGAACTGAAGCCATATCCGGCCAATGGTTGGGCGCTGGACCTCTACCAGTCTGCAAGCTGCGGTTTGGGCGCCCTGATCGCCTCGGTGAACACCGGCGCCGTGCTGTTCCTCTTTTACAAGCTGCTGCCGCTCTTCCCACCTCAGATGCTGAACCTGTTTACGGCGGCGGGATTGGTGAGTTTCGTCTTCGCCAATCTGGTGGCCCTAAGGCAGACGGAAGCCAAGCGCTTGCTGGGCTATTCTTCCACGGCGCAGACCGGCCTGGTGGTCTTCGCTTTGGGCGCTGCGCAGCTGCTGGGACTGGCGCCGCGAACCCAATTACTGATCGCTTTCGGGCTCTTCCTCACCAACGCTTTGGCCAAGGGCGGATTGTTCTGGCTGAGCGGGATCGTGAAGCAAAAACTGCTCAAGAACTGGAGCTTGCTGCGCCGCGATTCCGGGCTCCTGATCCTTTTGGCGATCTTCATCCTGGGCTTGCTCTGCGTGCCGCCCTTCCCATCTTTCTTTGCCAAATGGAGGCTGGTGCAGGCTCTGACCGCCAATAATGCCTGGCTGTGGCTGGGCGGACTGCTGGTCGGATCATTGTTGGAAGCCGCGTATCTGCTGCGCTGGCTGGTGGATTCCGTGCGCGGCGAAAAAGAGGGCGGACTGGCCCTTCCGCTTGCCAAGGTCGCGGCGCCTGTAGCAGCCGGAGTTATGCTGGCGATAGCCGGAATGCTGGCCGCTTTGCAGCGTTTTGGGGGCAGCCCGGTGGCGCTCTTGCCCGTGATCGCCCTGCTGGTGCTGGGTTTGCTGGATTTCCTGCCCGCCAAAATCAAAGGCTGGATCGCGCTGCTCTTGGTAGCCCTCTACGGCTGGCAATTCCTGTGGCCGCAATTGACCGGCATCAAGCTGCTCTTTGCCCTGATTCTGGTGGGTGGAGCCGCCGTGCAGATCTTTGGCTTCATGCACCGCGAAGGCCGCTCCGAAGGCATCTTCCCGCTGCTTGCCATGCTCATCCTCGCCTTGGGCAACATCCTGTTGGCGAACGGCCGGCTGGAATTCTTCCTGGCCTGGGAACTGATGGCCTTCGCCTCCTTCCTGATGATCTTGCGCGGAGCCCAAGCGCGTATTCCCGCCTACGTTTACGCCTTGTTTTCCACCGCCGGAGCCTATTTCCTGATCGCCGGCCTGAACATCCTGCCGGAATTCACCGGCGGCGCCCTTTTCGCACCTGTCGGACTTACTGCAACAGGCAAGATCGGCGCGGCCTTGCTGATCCTGGGCTTTTTAACCAAGATCGGCGCCTGCGGACTGCATTACTGGCTGCCCGGAGCCTATGCGGAAAGCGAGGACGACACCACTTCCATCCTTTCCTCAGTGCTTTCCAAAGTGGGAATCTACGGACTGCTGCTGGTGCTGGCGATGCTGTTGCCAAGCGTGCGGGGAACCGGACTGAGCATGCAGTTCCTGGGCTGGATCGGCATCCTGACCGCCTTTTTCGGCGCCTTGATGGCCGTGTTCCAGGAGGACGCCAAGCAACTGCTGGCCTATTCCAGCATGAGCCAATTGGGCTACATCATCGCGGGGCTCTCCCTGATGTCCCATCTGGGCTGGCTTTCCGCCCTTTACCTCACGGTCACCCACCTGCTCTTCAAGGGCCTGATCTTCATGGCGATGGCCGCCGTTTTCCTGCGCACCGGAACCCGCAACATGTATGAAATGGGAGGCCTGATCAAGAAGATGCCGATCGCCTACATCAGCGTGCTGATGGGCATCATCGCCGTTTCCGGAGTGCCGCCTCTCACCGGATTCGGCTCCAAGTGGTTCATCTACACTTCGCTCATCGAGCAAGGCCGCTATCTGCAAGCCGCCCTGGCCTTCTTTGCCAGCGCCGTGGCCTTCCTCTACCTCTACAAACTGATCCACACGGTGTTTTTGGGCCAGCCCAAGCCCAACCAGAAGCACGTGAAAGAAGGGCCCATCTGGCTGATCATCCCGCAAGGCGTGTTCATCATGGCCATCATGGCCTTCTCGATGTTCCCGAACCTGCTCACCAAGCCGCTTTCCCGCATCGTGGAAACCTTCATCGCCAAGCCGGAATGGCTGGCCTGGAACGGCTACACGATCCACCTGAATTCGCCGCAATTGCAAGGCTACTGGAACGGCAACCTGGTGATGATGGTGACCATGGGCGTGTTCATGGTGCCCCTGATCTGGCTGCTCTTCGTGAATTCCCGGCCGCAAAAGGTGAAGCAATTCAACATCGTCTATGCCGCGGAACGCCCCTACAAGCCCTGGACCACGCACTTCGCCCACAACATGTTCGCGCCCTACAGAAAGGCGTTGGGCTTCCTGGTCGAGCCCCGCGTCACCGCATTTTACAACGGGCTGGCGGAAGGCACGCGCTCCCTGGCAGCAACTCTGGCGCGGCTTTACACTGGCAACGGCCAGACCTACCTGCTGCACATCTTCCTCTACGCCGTGATCCTCTATCTGCTCCTGGGGGTTAAATAATGAGCATCGTCGCCAAAGTATTCTGGGCCTTCATCTCCCTGGGCGTGGTCACCGTTTGGGGCCTCACCCTCAACGGCATCGTGCACAAGATCTTCGCGAGGGTGCAGGGACGCCTGGGTCCGCCGGTCTGGCAGCCCTTCATCGACATCTTCAAAAACAACGCCAAGCGCACCGCCATCAGCCACGGCATCATGTATTACCTGGGGCCCGTGTTCCGCATTGCTGGCGGGATCGGCACCTACATGTTCATCCCGGTGCTGTTCGGTTCAGTCTATTTCTCCAATTTTTCGGCGTCTGGAGACGTGCTGCTGGTGATGTATTTCATCTTCTTTGGGCAGCTCGGAATGGCGCTGGGAGCAGGCGAAGGGGGCCATCCCTATTCCGCCATCGGAGTAAGCCGCGGCCTTTCCCAAATGACCGCCTTCGAAGTGCCCTTCGCGCTGTCCGTGATCAGCATCGCCATCCAATACCACACGCTGAACATCACCGACATCGTGGCCGCGCAGCAAGGCAGCTTCCTGAACTGGACGCTGTTCACCAATCCGCTGGCCGTGATCGCCGCCATGATCGCCATGCTGGGCATGAACATGTATAACCCCTTCTCCGTGGTGATCGCGCCGCAGGAGATCCCCATCGGGCCGCCAACCGAGTACCAGAGCCAGTTTCTGGGCCTCCTGGCAACCAATCGCGGCATCTTCAACGGCGCCAAACTGGTGCTCTTCATGAACCTCTTTTTCGGCGGCGCCACCAACATCTTCGAGATGGTCGCCAAAACCTTCGCCATCTATATGTTCAGCGTCTTCGTCGGCGCGGCGTATCCACGGTTCCGGACCGAGGATTCCATCCGCTTCTTCCTCAAGGTCCCCACCCTGATCGGCATCGCCAGCGTGCTGCTGTTCAGTTTGTGAGCGCGCGGGATATGAGCGGATACGCCCTTCAGACTGGTGGCTGGCCCTCCCCTTGCCGACCTGCCCCTGCCGGACCTCCCGCGGTTTTCGGGAGAGGTTCGGGAGAGAGCCGCCGGTGGTGCGCCAGC
>CAYSAT010000058.1:10378-19408 GCA_964429035.1 uncultured Candidatus Cloacimonadota bacterium
GAAGAGCAGGATTGGTTTTGCGACGCGAGGCCGCGCCGCGTGGAAAAACACTGGCAGGTCCTGGAAAACTTCATGAACTGGGCGCGCGCCCACAGCCTGTGGATTCTGGCTTTCGGCACCGGTTGCGGAGCCATCGAAATGCGGCCGCTTGTTACCGCGCGTTACGATATCAGCCGGTTGGGCATGCAGATGCGCCCAACGCCACGCCAGGCTTCGGTGTTCGTGATCGGCGGCTACGTCTCGCTGAAGACGCTCAAGCGCATCGTGCGCAGTTACGAGCAGATGCAGGGGCCCAAGTTCGTGGTCGCGGTCTGTTCCTGCGCCATCAACGGCGGCATGTATTGGGATTCCTACAACACAATCAAGCGCATCGACGAATACATTCCCGTGGATGTGTACGTGACCGGCTGCATGCCCCGTCCTGAAGCCGTTTTGGCGGGATTCAACCTGCTCAAGAAACTCATCCGGGAAGGCAAGGCCGAAGGCCAAAACCTGTACGCCGACAAATTCGACTGGTATAAGGCCAATCAGAAACAGGTCATCAAAGACTGGAACATGCCCGATTACAACTGGTAGGTGCAGATGCAAGAACTTTTGGACAACTTGAAAGAACTTTACCCACTGAGCAGGATCACGCTGCGCAATCCCAGTTTGGCCTGGGCCGACGTTCCGCCCGAACATCTGGTGGGCTTGCTTACCCAATTGCGCGATACGCACGGTTTCACGCACCTGGTGCTGATGACCTGCGTGGATTGGCTGGAAGAGGGCCGCTTCCAGGTGACCTATCTACTGCACAATTACACCACGCGGCAGGATCTGGGCCTGCACGTTTACGTTGGCCGCACGGCTTCCGAACTGCCCTCCATCCATACGTTGTGGGAGCAGGGCAGGGTCTATCAGCAGGAACTGCACGAGATGTTCGGCATCTATTTTCCCGGCAGTCCCGGCCTTGGCGAACCCATGATCCTGGAGAGTTGGGACGGCCCGCCACCCATGCGCCGCGATTTCGACACCAAGGCCTACAGCGAAGAAACCTACAGCCACCGCCAACGCACGCACAGCGAGCCGGAACAGCACATGAAAGACCAACTCTATCCGGAGGACTGAAGATGGAAAACCTGTATCCGCCCATTGTGGACGGCAAATCCGTCTACGACCTGGACAGCCAGAAATACCTGAAGATGTGGCAGGGGCCGCAGCATCCCGGCGTAACCGGCAACATGAGCCTGGAACTGGATATCAGCGGCGACCAGGTGGTGAAATGCAAGGCCCACGTGGGCTACCTGCACCGCGGCTTCGAAAAACTGATGGAACGCCGCCGCTACATCAATTGCTTCCCCATCGTCTGCCGCATTTGCGTTCCCGAGCCGGACACCAACGAATACCTGTTCGCAGCGGCGATGGAAGACCTGCTCGGCCTGGAAATTCCGGAGCGCGCCAAATGGCTGCGGACGCTGAACCTGGAACTTTCGCGCCTGGCCAGTTTCGTGATGTGGCTGGGCGGCCAGAGCGGCGCTTTCGGCATGGGCACGGTCGCCCAATGGTGCCTGGCGCACCGCGACTACGTTTTGGACCTCTTTGAGGAGTGGACCGGAGCCCGTATTTATCACATGTATATGACCCCGGGTGGTGTGCGCGGCGGCCTTCCCGAAGGCTGGGACGCCCACGCGGAAAAGGTGCTGGACGGCATCTACAAACTACTGGACGAGATCCGCCACGTGATGTTTAACAACGCCATCTTCAAGCAGCGGGCCAAGGGTTTGGGCGTGATCACGCCGGAGATGTTCGACCGCTTCGGCATCGTGGGGCCCAACGTCCGCGGATCCGGTTCCCCGCGTGACATCCGCAAGGACACGCCCTATCTGGTCTACGGCCAGTTGGACTTCGCGGCGGTTACGGAACAGGGCGGCGACGTGTATTCCCGGGCGAAAGTACGCTGGCGCGAAGTGTATCAGAGCATCGACCTGATCCGCCAGATCCTGAAAAATATGCCGCGCAAAGGCCCTCTGCACATCACTTTGCCCAATGTGCTGCATCTGCAGGTACCAGCCGGCGAAACCTATGTGCGCGCGGAATCCACCCGCGGCGAATATGGCTATTACATGGTGTCCGACGGCAGCGCCTATCCCCGCAAAGTGACGGTGCGCGGGCCTTCCTACACCCACGCCATGGCCCTTCTGGAGCATCTGGCTGTAGGCGTGAACATTGCCGATGTGGCTGGCTTGATGGTCTCACTGCACACTTATCCGCCGGAAATTGAGAGATAATGATGAGATTACAGGATATCCTTTCCCCCTTCTACGTTTGGAAACGCGCCTTCGAAAAGCCCTTCTCCATCGCCGTGCTCAGCGCTCCGCGTCCCGGTTCGCCCACCTATCGCGGCTTCCACCAGAACGATGTCGACAAGTGCATCGGCTGCGGAACTTGCGCGGAGATCTGCCAGAACGTGTCCATCGACATGGTGCCGGTGAAAGAAGCCAGGGACGGCGATAGCGGATTGCGCCCCCGCATCGATTACGGACGCTGCTGCTGGTGCGCTTTGTGCGTGGACATTTGCCCCACCGGATCGCTGACCATGTCCAATGCCTATACCTGGGTTGAGGAAGGCCTGGACCGCGATGTGCGCGAAACCTATTGCTACACTCCCGGCGCGGATTCCCAACCCTGGGATGATGAGGTTTTGGGCTATCGCAAGCCGGAAGGCTACGAACTGCTGCACCTGCAGCGCGTGCCCATGCCCCATCTGGCTCCCGGAGAACGCCTGGATTCCTTTGTGGAAATGGTGAAAGGCTATTCCCACGAACTGGCAATCCAGGAAGCCGACCGCTGCATCCAATGCGGCATCTGCACCGCCACCTGCCCAGCCCACATGAACATTCCCGCCTACATCAAGGCCATCCGCGAAGACAAGATCGCCGAGGGCCTCAAGATCCTGTATGAAACCAATCCCTTGCCGGGTGTTTGCGGACGCATCTGCACAAGGCGCTGCGAGGACGTTTGCGCGCTTTCCCACCGCGGCGAAGCCATCTCCATCCGCTGGCTGAAACGCTACCTCACCGATTGCGCTTCCGCTGAAGACTACAAGGCCCTTCTGGATGCCGAGACCAAGCCTTTGGGCAAGCAAGTCGCCATCATCGGTGCGGGTCCTGGAGGCCTCAGCGCGGCCTACTACCTGGCCGGAATGGGCTACGCGGTGGAAATCTTCGAGCAAAATGCCGCTGCTGGTGGAATGCTGCGTTACGGCATTCCGGAATACCGCCTGCCCTATTCCAAACTGGACCAGGATGTGGCGCAGATCACCGCTTTGGGAGTCCGGATCAACTACAATTCCTGCATCGGACGGGATCTTTCCTTCGACGACCTTTACAACCGCTTCGACGCCGTATTCGTGAGCGTTGGCATGTTCGAGCCGTATCGCGTGGGAATTCCCGGCGACGACAACGCCAGGGTCATCAGCGGGCTTAAACTGCTCAGCGACGTCACCAACGGAGTGCCCGTGGATTTGGGCCAGCGCGTGGTGGTAGTGGGCGGAGGCAACGTGGCGATGGATGCCGCCCGGACCGCCAAACGCCTGGGCTGCGAGGTTACCGTGCTGTACCGTCGACGCGAAGTGGACATGCCGGCGGACGTCGAGGAGATCGAGGAAGCCAGGGAAGAGGGCGTGAATTTCGTCTTCCAGGCCATTCCCCTGGAGATCACAACGGCGGCTGATGGAAGCCTGTCCTTCGATTGGGGCCAGGCGGAAATGGTGCAGCAGAAGCCCGGAGAGCGTCCGCAGCCCATCCTCATCGAAGGCAGCCGCGAAAACATAGCCGCGGACACCGTCATCGCCGCCATCGGACAAGGCGTGAACTACGTCTGGATGGACGGCGAGGCCAGCGCCAAAATAGAACTCAAGAAGTTCCGCGTGCAAGCCGACCGTTGGGGACGCACTGCCGACACCAAGATCTTCATCGGCGGCGATATGTTCAACGCCACTGCCGATGCCATCACAGCCATTGCCGACGGCCATCGCGGCGCCCGGGCCATCGATAAACTGCTGAATCCCCCGCGGGACAATTAGCCCCTTGCGGCCTCACAATGCGGTGCCGAAAACTCGTAGTTGTTTGCCAGCAAAAAAGATTTAACTTGACAAATCGGCGGGGCTTTCCAAAGGTGTACCAAAGGGGAATATTCCCTTGGATACAGATTTGAAAAATGCGTAATTCACAGGAGGAATTATGAAAAAGATAGTCTTAGCACTCTGTATGCTGATCGCGATCACTGCAGTTTTTGCCCTAACGGCAGGTGACATCGCCATCATCGGCATTTTGGCCGACAATCCTGACGTCATTGGTTTCGTTTCTTTAGTCGACATTCCCGAGGGAACCGTCGTTTCTTTCTGCGACCGTGGCTGGAGAAATACCGAGCAGTCATTCTCCACTGCAGCGCCTCTGGAAGGCTTCCTGAGATGGTCTCCTCCAGCAGGTGGAGTTCCCGCAGGAACTTTCGTGACCTTGACCTCCGCTGGGGTTTTGGGCACCGATCCTTTCTACGCTTCGATCGGCAGCGTTACTGAAGTCCAGAACTTCCAGATTTCCTACGATAGCGACCAAGTGCTGGCTTTCGAAGGAACGACCTCGCCAACCTCCAACACTTCCGCTTCATGGTTGTGGGGATTTTCACTGTCCAATTGGGGCTGGGCCAGCAGCGCCTACACCTCCGATCTGCCCTCTGCTTTGAATGGCTATGAAGTGCACTTTTCCACCACTGGCGGACAATATGCCGGCGTGGACAACGCCTGGTATGGCACCACGAACGTTACAGGCACCCGTGAAGAACTGCTGGACCTCTTCTCCAATCCCCAAAACTACATCGCGACCGATGAATACACCGATGAGTTGCCGGAATACGTCATCACTCTGGACGACGGAACCGTGCCCGTGGTCTTGAGCTCCTTCACCGCCACGATCAGCAGCGAAAACTTCGTGAACCTTACCTGGATCTCGCAGTCCGAAACCGCGATGTCCGGATACTTCATCTACCGTTCGCAGAACGCTCTGCTGAGCGAAGCGCAACTGATCAGCCCGATGATTCCGGCGCAGAACTCCTCCACCCAACAGATCTACACCTACACCGACGACGAACTTACCGCCAACGGAGTCTATTACTACTGGCTGCAAAGCGTGGACCTCGATGGCAGCGACGCCTTCCACGGCCCCGTTTCCGCCTATTTCAACGCCCATGGCGAATACAGCGCGCCGGAAATTCCGCTGGCCACCGAACTGAAAGCGGTCTATCCCAACCCCTTCAACCCGACCGTCTTCATCCCCTACAGTTTGGCCAGTTCCGCGGACGTCAGCTTCCGCATCTACAATTCCCGCGGCCAAAGCGTCCGCGATTTCGCCCCCGGCAACCAAGCCCCCGGCAATTACAGCCTCAGTTGGGACGGCACGGACAACAACGGCCAGAACCTCCCCACCGGAGTCTATTATATCCGCATGGCTGCAGGCAACCAGGTCTTCCAGCGCAAAGCCGCCCTGATCAAGTAAACTACTCCTAATACAACGTAAATTCGGGACCCGGAGCCAGCCTCCGGGTCTTTTTTTGCCCGGTAGAAGGCTGCCTGCCGAAAAGAAAGGCCAAGCGAGTTCCCCGCCGGTTCGCATATATATGTTGACAAGATTATGTGCATGTACATTTTATGCGCCAAGGTTGTCGAATGGGATAAACTATGAGCAAAGTCTTGTCTTTGGCGCTTCTTTTTTTGACCCTGCTTGGCGGGGTTCTAACTGCGGCAACGCTTGGTCTGGCCGAGCGTCCCGCCATCGATCTCAGCCAGGTTCCCAACGACGCGCTGCTGCCTGGGCACATCAAGATCAAACTCTGTTCCCAATACTCGGATCTGGCGGAACGGCTCAACTTCCAATCCTCTTCCCTTACCCAATTCGGCGTGGAACACTTGGACGCCCTCAATCAAAAATACGGGGTACTCAAGATCGAGCGGGTCTTCATCCAGGCTGCTGCCGCGGAAAAATTCCGGGACCGCCACCGGCAATGGGGCTTCAACCGCTGGTTTGACCTCTATCTGGACAGCCGGGACGACATCCGGGACATCGTGCTGGACTACCGTAATCTGGCCGGAATCGTGGAATGGGCGGAACCCGAGTACCGCAAGGAACTGCATTGGCTGGATGAGAACACTGGCGGAGCCGAACCCGTGGATCAACCCCGCTGGCTGCCCAACGATCCGCGCTTTCCCGACCAGTGGCACTACCACAACACCGGCCAGCAAGACGGCATGCCGGATTGCGACATCGATCTTACCGAAGCCTGGGAAGTGGAAAGGGGCTTGAACTCCGTAACCGTGGCCATTATCGACCAGGGCGTCCAAACCAACCATCCTGACCTCGCCGCCAACCTCTGGATCAATCACGGCGAAATTCCGGGCAACTGGATCGATGACGACGGCAACGGTTTCGTGGACGACGTCAATGGCTACAATTTCGTGCGCAGGAACGGCAACATCGAGCCCGGCGACCATGGCTGCCACACCGCTGGAACCATCGCCGCGGTATCCGGAAACGGCATCGGCGTGGCTGGAATCGCCGGCGGAAACGGAAGCGGAGACGGAGCGCGCCTGATGTCCTGCCAGGTGTTCAACCATTCCACCAGCGGAGGTTTCGCCAACGCCATCATCTACGCGGCGGACAATGGCGCCTGCATCGCCCAGAACAGCTGGGGCTACACCGGACCCGACTATTATGAGCGCGCAGTGTTGGACGCCATCGACTACTTCAACTCGAACGGTGGCGGAGAATCGCTTCTGGGCGGCATCACCATCTTTGCCGCGGGAAACGGCAACCGGGATGGAAACTGGTATCCTGCCTGTTACAGCGGCTGTTTCTCCGTGGCCGCCACCAATAACAAGGACCTCAAGGCCTTCTATTCCAATTATGGCAGTTGGGTCGATGTTTCTGCTCCTGGCGGAGAAACGCGCGAAGATATTTCCAGAGGCGTGCTGAGCACCCTTGCCTACGGCACCCACGGCTTTCTGCAAGGCACGTCCATGGCCTGCCCGCATGTTTCGGGAGTCGCCGCCCTGCTCATTTCCTATGCCCGCCGCCACAACATTACCTTGAGCCGGGAAGAACTGCTGGGCATCATCAAGAACTCCACGGATCACATCGGCAATCTCAATCCCGATTTCGATGGCCAATTGGGCAGCGGCCGGATCAACGCCTTCAAAGCCCTGGAATCCGCGCTGCCGGGCTCTCCCCCTGTGATCACCTGGGACCCGCAATACGTTTACCAACACCTTCCCCCGGAACAATCAGGCGCCCAAACCATCACCATCGGCAACCTGGGCTCCAAGATCCTCAACTACAGGCTCTCCCAGCCCTTCACCTATACCATTCTGCTGGACGAAGGCTTTTCCAGCTCCTTGCCAGGCGGTTGGAGCCAGAATTACGTGAAAGGCAATCTGGACTGGAACTTCTGCCCTGGCAGCGCTTCCGGCTACCTGAACCGCGCTTATGAGGGCTTTTTCAACGCCAACCTGTACTCCGCCACCTCCACCTTCACCACCCAGCTTGTAACCCCCCTAATGGACATTTCAACGGCCGTGCCTTCCTCCGGAGTCCTCTCCTTCTGGCATCTCCAGCCCGAAAGGACCATCGGCAGCGTGCTCCATTACCAGGATGTCCTGCGCGTCTTTTACCACTCCGCCAGCGGCATCCGCATCAAACTGGCGGAATACACCGGACATGTACCCCTCTGGACCCAGCGCTCGATTCATCTGCCCGAGTTGAACTGGCCCTTCCAACTGGTCTTCGAAGCCACCACGAAAACCGGCTGGGGCGTTTGCCTGGACAAGGTGCAGGTGAAGGCCAGGCTGGTCCACACCATCGGCTGGTACAGCATCAACGGCGCCAGTTCATTCACGGGCATCGTCGATGGCGATCCCCTCGACCAGGATCTGGTCACCCTGGGCTTCAATGCCGCGGGACTCGCTCCCGGAATCTATTCCAGCCGCATGAGCCTCACCAGCAACAGCGCTTCACATTCCCACGTGGATATCCCCGTCACCCTGGAAGTGGGCGGACCGCCCCTGATGGTCAACCTTTCCGCGCTCATCGCCCTGATCGACTACCGCAACCATGTGCGCATCGATTGGGTCACCCTGGCCGAATGCAGCGCGATGGGCTTCCGCATCCTGCGCAACGATTTGGATGACCTGGCCACGGCCTTTCTGGTTTCGCCTTTGATCGAGGCCACGAACACGTCCCAAACGCAGTATTACTCCTTTACGGACTGCGAGGTGTATCCGGACGCCACCTACTATTACTGGCTGCAAAATCTGGACCTGGACGGAGCAGTGGCCTACCACGGTCCCATCCGCATCACCGTGTGCACCCAAGACGAATATCTACCCGGATCACCCTTCGTCAACTGCCTGCATTCCGCCTTCCCCAACCCCTTCAACCCCTCCACCACCATCCCCTACACCGTGGACCGCCCCGGACCCATCCGGATGGACATCTACAACTGCCGCGGCCAATTGGTGCGGGAATACTGCCGGGAACACTGGGAATCCGGAACCTATTACCTGGTCTTCGACGGCAAGGATTCCCGGGGCGTGGAACTGCCGGGAGGCGTGTATCTCTACCGCCTCAGCAGCAAGAATTTCCGGCAGGCGCACCGCATGGTGCTGCTGAAATAGATCGCACTCACATTGCCCTTTTTCGCCGGGATATCCAATCCGTCCTGAGGGCTGGATCGCCCTCACCAGCCATAACACTGGGTTCACGCGGTATTCCGGATTTCAGATAGCGTTGCAGGCTTGCTCTGTGCTCTGTGTGGCAAAAAGATGGTAGGATTGGAATCCTACCCTACACAAATCTCTGTGTCTCTGTGTTACAAAGGATGGTAGGATTGGAATCCTACCCTACACGAATCTCCGTGCCTCTGTGCCTCTGTACCTCTGTGTTACAAAGGATGGTAGGATTGGAATCCTACCCTACACAAATCTCTGTGTCTCTGTGTTACAAA
>CAYSAT010000059.1:0-18740 GCA_964429035.1 uncultured Candidatus Cloacimonadota bacterium
TGGGCTATGATCTCCACCAGTCTTTGAAATTCTTTCATGCGTCCACCTCCTGGAGCCTTGGTTTGGTATGCAGCGCGGCGTTCACCGCGGCGAAATAGATCCAGATGAAGTATTGCCAGCGGATGGTGCTGGGCAGTATGGAAGCCGGCAAAAAGAGCAGCAGGGAAACCAGGTACATCAGGCAGCGGGTGCGCTCCTTGCCTCTGGAACGGCGATACAGGCGCCAGAGGCCCAGCGCCCAGTGCAGATAAAGGTAAACAAAGGCGCCCAGGACCACGATGCCCCAGTTGCCGAAAAGTTCCATCAGGAAGTTGTGGGGATTGATGATGCCGCCTGTTCGGTAGATCGCTTCAGAGCGCATCTGGGGTTCGAAATTGCCGCCTCCCGCACCCAGAAAACCTGTCCGCGCAGCCAGGTCGAAGGCCTCTTGAAGCAGTTGCTGCCTGATCTGGATCGAGCTCATGTAGATCGAACTGCGCTCGCTGCCCAAAGTCTGGGTCTGGTAGCTCAGGATCTGGGAAATGAAGCGGATCTCTTTCTGGAATCTCAGATATACGCCCGTGAACAGCAAGGCCAGGATGGCCGCCAGCACAAACTTGCGCCGCCAGGTGATCTGAGCCAGGAAGAACCAGAGCAGGAACGCGCCGAAGGCCAGCATGGCGATCCGCGCGCCCTGGATCGTCAGGATCACCACCAGGGCCAAAACGATAAACGCGCTCAGGTAAGCCCAGCCAGAGCGTTTGGCGAACTTGGGCATGAACAGCAGGAAGGGCGAAAACAGCAGCAGATAGGCGGCCAGATGGTTCTCGCCGTAAAAGGGCCCCGTGGGCACAAAGCTGAGCTCGCCAACGTGCTTGGAAACGCCCAGATGCTGGAAGGTCGCCATTTCCCAGATCGCCGTGGCCACATAGAGGATCACGATGCCAAACAGGAACCATTCGAAGTTCCTGAGGTATTCATAGCGCGTGAATAGTTTGCTGTAGATGAGGAACAGCGCCAGATAGCGCAGGATCCACAGGGAGTAGCGCAGCACCTCCACGTTGTCCCGGGCCCACACATAGGAAGCAAGGTTGAAAGCCAGCCAGAACACCAGAAACAGCGCGGGCTTGAGGTTCCAGGCGCCCACGATCCGGGTACCCGGATACAGAGCCAGGAACACCAGGCAGAGCAGCGCCATCACATAATGCGGGATGAAGTACAGGCTCATGCTGAATGGGTAGAACTCCACCAGGGTATATACTGCCAGTACCGCCAGCAGTATCCGGAGCAGTAGCGGCCTGTTCAAGGCTAGGTCTGGTCCTTGCCTGCCCTTTTGCGCTGGAAAGCGCTTCTGATGCGGTCGACCTTATCCTTGTGGATCACGTTCAGGTTTTCCAGCACGACGGCCAGCAGGCAGGCCAGCAGGAAGGCCGCGAAGGTCGCCACAGCCACGAGTATGGCGCGGCGCGGTTTGGAACGCATTCCGGCCAGGGAAGGGCTGTCCATGATGTCGAAGCTGGGCATGTCGCGCAGTTCTTCCAGTTTCGCCAGTTCGTACTGCGGATAGAGGTACTCGTACACTTTCTGCTTGATCTCCAGGTTCAGTTTCAACTGCGCGAATTGCAAGGCCAGGCCTGGGATGCGGTCGATTTGCGGCATGTATTTGGGGACCAGCGCGGAATTGCTGTTTTCCAATTCCCGGATCTTGCCCGCCAGGATGTTGCGGCGCCGGGCCAGTTCTTCCAGAATGGGGGAATCGGCTCCGTACTGCGTTTTGGCCACTTCATATTCGATGTCGGATTTGTAGTATTCCGAGATGTTCTGGCTGTACAGTTCCACCAGAGCGGTCGTCTGCTCGTCCAAGCCGATGGTGCGGTTCCGGGTTTGGAAATCCTTGACCGCCACCGCCAACGAATCGATCTCGGCCTTGGTGCCGTTCACCTGGGCTTCCAGAAACTGCCGCTGCAGCCTGCTCTTGCTGCCCCGGTTGGTCTTCAGGTAACTCTGCAGTTCGTCGAGGTAAAACCGGGCGATATCCCGGGACATCAGTTTGTCCCTGGTTTCCACGCGGATGGTGATCAGTTTGCTTTCCGGATCGGTGTTGATGCGCGTGACTCCGTGCGCCAGCTCATATACGGCCAGTTCGCGGGCTACGTCGCGGGGCTTCTTTTCCAGCTTGAAATAGGGGATCAGGTTAAACTTGTCGATCACCTTTTCCCGGAAAGTCCGGCTCTGCATGATGCTCACAAATTCCACCGCGGGATCGGATTGCGTGCCGCCCAACAGCCCGCCAGCCACCATGCCCAGCATTCCGGCATCCAGGCCGCTCAGGGCGTTGTTGTCGGCGATCGGGACGATCACGGCCTTGGACACCCAATACTTGTCCACCACCAGGGCGTAAACAATTGCTCCCACGGCAGCCAACACGGTAAAAGCGATCACGAAAGACCTGCGTTTGGCCAAAACGTAGAGCAGGTCGAAGATTCCCATATCCTGTGTCATAATCCCCACTTCAGCTATTGGTAGCCAGCCCGGAAACGCCATCTGGCCCAGGAATGGCCAGGTTTAGAAAGGGTTCCAGGACGGTTGGCAAGCGCAAACCGAGGCCAGCCGTTTGATAGGTTTCCAAAAGGGCGATCATCAGCCTGGGCGTGGCTACTCCTGAACCGTTAAGCGTATGCAGGAAGGCCACCTTGCCCTCTTTATCCCGGTAGCGGATGTTGGCGCGCCGGGCCTGGAAATCCTCGAAGTTGCTCACGGAAGAGACCTCCAGGTATTTTTGCGTTCCCGGAGCCCAAAGCTCGATGTCATAAGTCTTGGCGGAAGCGAAACTGAGGTCGCCCGTGCAGAGTTCCACCACCCTGTAATGCAGGCCTAGAGCCTGCAGGATATCCTCGGCGTCCTGCAGCATTTCCTCCAGCACCGCGTACGATGTGGCGGGTTCCACGAAGCGGACCATCTCCACCTTGTTAAATTGGTGCAGCCTTTGCAGCCCCTTGGTATCCTTGCCGTAGGAGCCGGCTTCGCGACGGAAACAGGGCGTGTAGGCCACGTATTTCAGAGGAAGTTGCGCCACGGGCAGCACTTCGTCGGCGTAGATGTTCGTCACCGGAACTTCAGCTGTGGGGATCAGGAACAGGTCGTCCTCATCCACGCGGTACATATCCGCTTCCAGCTTGGGCAGTTGCCCGGTTCCGGTCATGGTTTTGCGGTTCACCAGCAGGGGGACCGCCAGTTCGGAGTAGCCATGCCGCTGCTGGTGCAGTTCCAGCATGAAGTTGATGACGGCGCGTTCCAGCCTGGCTCCGAAACCCGTGTAGATGGGAAAGCCGGAGCCGCTGATCTTGGCGCCCCGGGTCAGATCCAGCAGCTGGTGTTTATCGGCCAGGGCAAGATGGTCGGCGGGTTCAAAATCGAAGGTGGGAGCCTCGCTCCAGGTTTTCACCAGCCTGTTGGATTGCTCGTCCCTGCCCACTGGAACTTCCGGATGGGGAAGATTGGGGATGGTGAGCAGCAGCGCGTCCAACTGGCTATTCGCGGCGCTGAGATCCGCGTTGATCGCTTTGATGCGTTCCGCCACGCTGCCCATTTCCTGCAGCAGTTCCGAGGCGTCCTCGCCGTTTTTCTTTTTCTGGGCTATGGTTTGGGATACTTTGTTCTGTTCCGCTTTCAGGCTGTCGAAGTCGAACTGCAGTTTGCGCCGGGTTTCGTCCAGCGCCAACAGGGCGTCCAGATCGGCCTTTTCGTTCTTGTTCCGGATGGCCTGGCGCACTTGCTCCGGGTTGCTGCGGATGTATTTAAGATCTATCATCAGGTTTTCTCACCAAGTTTCAGCATTCGGCATCGCCGCGCACGACCTTCACAGCGGTGTCCAGCATGGCGCAGAAATCACCAATCTGGAGCGAAGCGCCGCCGATCAAACCGCCGTCGATATCCGGCTGCTGCAGCAATTCCGCCAGATTGCCCGGCTTAACGCTGCCGCCATAGAGAATGGAAATCCTGCCCGCGATATCAGCGCCATAACGCTGCAGCAGCCAGGTACGGATGATCCCATGGACTTCCTGCGCTTGTTCCGCAGTCGCCGTTTTGCCCGTGCCGATGGCCCACACGGGCTCATAGGCGACCACCGCTTCCCGTCCGGTTTCCAGATCCACCTGCTCGAAACAACCGTTCATTTGGGCCAGCACCACCTGCTCCGTCTCGCCATTTTCGCGCTGGGCCAGGGATTCGCCCACACAGACGATCGGGATGAGGCCGCTGCTTTTTAGTTGCAGCAGTTTGGCGCGGATTTCGGCATCGCTTTCGCCGTGATACTGGCGGCGCTCACTGTGCCCGATGATGCAGTGGGTGAGGCCCAGGGAACGCAATTGGCCCGCGGCTACTTCGCCGGTGTAGGCTCCCGCTGCGTGCGAACTTACATCCTGGCCTGCAACGGCAGCCGGAAGTCCGCTCAGGATCTCCAGAGCCCGGGTCAAAAAGGGAAAGCCCGGAGCTATGAGCGGCAGCACCCTGTCCTCGTTGTGCCGACCCAGATAGAGCCCCAGTTCCACGCAGAATTCTTCCGTTTCGCGGGCGTCCTTGTTCATCTTCCAGTTTCCGGCTATGATGGTCTTGCGCATATCTATTCCACCTGTCATTTTGTTCTGAAAAAACACCTTATCCTGAGTGCTGTGCTTTCGTCAAGCGAATTGTATCATCTTGAACCGGTGAGTTGCAGCCAGGTGGGTCCTGCTGACTGACTGGAAGGAAAGGCGGTTCCGGAAAGGTCAGGCTTAGCGTTACATTTCATGGAAACGCCAGGCGTTCCGCGAATCCCGGCAAAAAGCAGCCCTGACGGGCGATTGGAACTACTTTGTCTGCAATACCTTGACCGTCGCCGCAAACCCGGAGCCAGAGACTTTCAGCAGGTATATCCCAGCCGGCAAACGCTCTTCCAATAAGGAATTCAGTGGCCAGTCATTCCGGCCTGCACGTGCCTGCAAACCCGTTTTGCTCAGTATCCGCTGGCCTCTCAGGTTGTAAACCGCCAGTTCCAAGTCTGTTTTCTGGGGGCTGTTAAGGGTCAGGATGGAATCTTCGCGCAGTGGATTGGGGCTGATCCGCAGGGTTAGGGCTGGCGCGCTTTCGTCCTCGAGGGCCGATCCCACCTGGAACACCACGGGTTCGCCAACTGCGACGGGCCAGGAATCGGACACGTAGGCATACGCCTGAACGCTGTGGTAGCCCAGGGTAAAGGGCGCGTCAGCGAAATGCAGCAGGTCGAAGGTTTTGTGGTTGTGGGGTCCGATCACTTCGAAATGGGGATCGGGATCGCCGGGATTTTGGGGGATCTGGCCGTCAAAGCCCAAGCTGGTGACCGTGAAGTAGGGGAACTGCCTTTTCCAGAGATAGTCGCTGGGATTTGCAGCAGTCAGCGTCGCGGAAACGTAATCCGAACCAATTTCGTTGGTTTGCAGGGTCCAGTTCAGATCCGCCACTTCGTCCAGCACCTGGTCTGGTGAGAAGTTCACGATGTTGCCCACCGCTTCCTGGCTGGATGGCGAATAGAACAGATACGCCTGCGCGGTGTGCACTCCCGGCGCCAGATTGGCATTCTCGCCCAAAACGTCGATGGTGACGCTTTGCTTGGGAGGCAGGCACAGATAGAAGGGGTATTCATACCAACCGATCGAGCCGTGCTGTCCGTCGATGTGGATCTCCGCCATGTGCGCAAAAATGCTTTGAAATACCCAATCGGAAGTGCCGTTGTTGGTGATCGTCAGCACACCCAGCACGTCCACAAAAGGCGGATAAACGATCACATTCGTCAGTTGCAGCTCGAAGCTCAGATAACCGGGCACCGCAGCCAACGCCGCGGACAGCAACACAAGCATCAAAACCAAGAGTGGCTTCATTTCTTCCTTCCTGCTAACACTCAATCATTTTGCGGAATTCCTATCCAGGCTAACTTCGGCCAGTTTCGCTTCCTACTGCTAACTGGTTCAGGAAGGCGAAATGCGGCCGGCTGACCTCCGGATCAGTTATCCTTTCCGGATGCCACTGGATGCCCAACACCAGCTGTTCGGATTCGTATTCCAGCGCTTCGACCATGCCGTCTGACGCCAGCGCTACGACCTTCAGCCCCTTGCCAATGTAATCCGGATCGACTCCCTGATGATGGTTGGAGTTCACCGTGATCTCATCCTTGCCGAAAATGCGTGGCAGCCAGCGTCCGCCCAAAATCCGCACCGGATGGTACTTTTCGCCGAAGTGGGCGTCCAGTTCCGGAATATGCTGGATCAGTTTGCCGCCGAAGAAGATGTTCAGCAGTTGCATTCCCGCGCAGATGCCTAAAACCGGTATCTTCAGTTCCAGCGCCGTTTCCAGCAGCGCGTAATCGCCCTGCACCCTGCGGTCCCAGGCCAATTCAGTTTCGGGGCGCAGTTCCTCTCCATACAGGCTGGGCGGGTAGTCCAGGCCGCCGATGATGACCAGCGCGCCGACTTTGCCCAGGTAATCCTCCAGGCAGCCCTTGTCTTCGAGGCAGGGGATGAGCAGCGGCAAAGCGCCGTTGTGGTATAGCGCGTCGATATAGGTGTCGCGGATATGGAATTGGTGGTAAGATCCCAACTTCATGTAGTTCATGCTGATACCGATCACGGGACGGCTCATCTGACACCTCTTTTGTGGTAAAATCTGGCTTGTGTCCAGTTGCCAAAAGCCGCCCAGCCTGTCAAGTCCCAAATCCGGATTTTCGTTCATACCGGAACACCGGATTCAACCGCTGTAGTTTTCCGGAACACCGGATTCATCCGGTCGGTCCACCAGATTCATCTGGTTTTTTACACCACATTAAAGTATTTTATTAGCATTATGGAGATTCAAAAAAGACATTATCAGCACCGAATGAATCTGGCGGTCCTACCGGTTCAAATCGGTGTTTCGGCATAGGTTCATGCAGTACACACTTCTCTACAAACGCAAACTGCCACATTACCAACCCCGGGATGGAACCTTCTTTCTTACGCTGCGACTGGCCTTCGACATCCCGGAGAAATACATGTTGGCTCTGACTCAATATCGAGAATCACTGTGCAACAACTACGCAGCTATTGATTTGACCCCACAGGTAAAAGAAATCATCAAGAAGAAGGCATTTGCCCATGAAGACGAAATCTATTGCCAATGCCGTAGCGAAGTAATCATCTCCGACAGTCCTGCAGCCCGGATCATCACGGACAAGCTGTTGGAAATGCATCAAGAGTTGTGCTACCTTTACGCTTTCACGATCATGCCCAATCATGTCCACCTGTTGCTCAGGCCTTTGGAGCATAATGGCGTTCAAATCAGCCTTTCCTCCATAATAAAAACATTCAAGGGGGTCACCGCCCGCTTGATCAATCTGGCTCTTCATCGGGAAGGAACTCTTTGGTTCAGGGAATACTTCGATCATTGGGTGCGCAGCCAACAAGAATTGATCAACGTTATAGAATACATCCGCAACAATCCTGTTCAAGCGGGTTTGGCGAAGGACCCCAGACACTGGCTGCACACCTGGCTGAATCCCGATCTCTGGCAAGAAAACTGAAGGAGTCTGACTTCCCAGAGAAATTGGCGTTGTAAACAGAAGAACTAGCTGTAACCGGAACACCGGATTCCTCTGCTGTCCCTTACCGGAACACCGGATTCATCCGGTCGGTCCACCAGATTCATCTGGTTTTTTCCCCACATTGATCTCTCATGTATACAAAAAAACTACATGGAGATTTCTGTATGGATTACCGCTGAGTACTGTCAGAAGATGAGTAACAACATTTTTTCAGAATAAAACGGTGGCAGTTTCCCAAAAACCAGATGAATCTGGCGGACCGACCGGATGAATCCGGTGTTCCGGAGCATGCAAAGGTCAAAAAAACTATTACTTCTCGAGAGAAAAACGCTGGAAGCGTGACAGATGATAGCCTGGGGTGGAGCGCAGCGGAACCCCAGGATTGTGAGATGGAAGGGTTTGAGCCCTGGAAGGGCGAAACAACCTCCAATCATTGATCCTGTATGGGTTGTGCCGCCCTTCAAGGGCTATTTCTGCACTTAATCATTTACCTGGGGTTTCGCTGGCCACCCCGCAAACTCGCTGCGCTCCTTTGTGAGGACCCCGGTCGCTCCACCCCAGGCTATCATCTGTCACGCTTCCAGCGTTTATCTCGAAATGGAATAGAGCCATTATAGTCTAGACTCTACCCACTCGGTTTGAAAGAGAGCACTTCTCGCAAGATAGAACGATGCCAGGATCCCAAAAACCAGATGAATCTGGTGGACCGACCGGATGAATCCGGTGTTCCAATGCGCGCAGCCTGGCCGGGCGCATCGATCAGTGCCAGAGGCTGGCCTTTGCTCTCTGCCGAGTTTTTCGCGGAGTTCCCGAGGTCATTGCGGGGTAATTGCGCGCTCACTGCGCGCTTTGCCCGCAATGAGCGCGCAATGACCCCGTAATCATCGCGGGAAGGAAACGCGGTTGAAGCGAAATTCTGTGACAGAATGCACAGATGCAACAATCCCCATGAAGTGGCCTGGTTTACCTACAATTCTGGCAACTCAGTGCATGGCGTCGGACTCCTCGCTCCGAACGAACTTGGCAGCTACGACATGAGCGGAAACGTGCTGGAATGGGTGTGGGAAGGCGGTAGCAGACGCTACTGCCTGCGTGGTTCGTGCTACGCTTTCGACAACTACTGCACCGTGTGGTCTTATGCGGACATGTATGCAATTTATGGATACGTCCAGCACGGCGTGAGGATCTGCCGGACTACCTACTGAAGAGGCTTTAGCCGGATCCCGATCTGACGGAATTGTGCGAGTCCATGAGCAGCGGCTTCAGCGGGGGTGCAGCCCCTTGTCCCATGTTCCCTTGCCCTTTTGCCCCCTTGCTCTTAGCCTGACGTCCTGGTCCGTTCCACGCAAAATTCCAGGGATCACAGGCACAGAGCGGTCTGGCGATACTCTTCAGTTACTGCCCCGAAGCGTATCCGGCATTGCCAGCCTGGGAAATTCGTGTAGTATATCGGTAAAAAAAAGATGTGGAAACGCTCATGACAGCACCAATCGCATCAACCGCGCTGTTAGCGCTCATACTATTTTTAACAGGAGCAATATCCATGCTGGACGCCAAGACCATATACGACTTCAGCGCAGAACGCATTGACGGCACTTCCGCACAGCTGCAAGAATACCGGGGCCAGGTGGTCCTGATCGTGAACACCGCCAGCAAATGCGGCTTTACCCGCCAGTACGACGGCCTGCAGAAACTCTACGCGCAATACAAGGACCGGGGCCTGGTGATCCTGGGCTTCCCCGCCAACAACTTCATGAACCAGGAACCGGGAGCCAACTCAGAGATCGCCGAATTCTGCCGCTTGAACTACGGCGTGAGTTTTCCGATGTTTGCCAAGCTCTCCGTGCGGGGCAGGAACATCCATCCCCTCTTCGACTGGCTCACCTCCAAAAAAGCCAATCCGGAATTCGCCGGCAAGATCACCTGGAACTTCAACAAGTTCCTGATCTCCAGGGAAGGCAAGGTGATCGGGCGCTTCGGTTCGCGCACCGAACCCGAGGATCCCCAGCTGGTTCAAGCCATCGAGCAAGCGCTGGGCCAGCAATAGAAAACTACCGCGCGGGAAGAAGCAACCTGAAGTTTTACGGGTTGGGCGGGCCGGTGTACACCGCCACAACCAGGTAAAACTTTTTGCCGTGATCACCGGCTGCGCCTGCAGATGCCGCCTGGTGAGGACGCGTTGCCGGCTATTCGCTCATGTACAGCGCGCCCGCGAAACACAGCTTGGTGCAGAGCGAGCAGCCCACGCATTTGTCCTTGTCGATGATGGGATAGAGTTCCTCGTCCAGAGTGATGGCGAGGTAGGGGCAGCGCGTGCAGTTGCCGCAATGGACGCAGAGTTCTCGGTTTAGGGCGCTGCTTTTGGTTTTGGGCGGCAAATCCATGAAATCGGTGATGGGGTGCGGTTGCGCGATGCCGATCAGGTCTTTTATGGAGGCCAGTCCCCGGGCTTCCAAAAGGTGGCTGAGGCCCAGTTTCAGTTCGTCGATGATGCCGTAGCCGTATTTCTCCGCGATGGTGCAAAATTGCACGGTGGAGGCGCCCAAAGCCAGGAAATTCGCCGCGTCCAGGTAGTTCATGGCACCGCCGTTTCCGGATACGGTCACGCCCATATTGCAGGCCCGGGCAAGGCTCAGGTAACTGATGGGTAGCACTCCCTCGCCGCTCATGCCCACGATCACGCCCTCGTCCCATTTCGCGCCTTCCCTAGCCCGGAAACCCAGGCAGGGAAAGGTGTTCGCCAGGGTGATGCCGGCTTTCTTGCCTGAGTATTTATCCAGAACGGCTTTAACCGCTGATATGATGGGATAGATGGCCGTGACGGCGCCGGTAAGTTTGAAGAGTTTGGGGACTTCAGGATTGGAGATTTCCATTACCCAACCGATGATCTTGGCAGTGAGGACGGGATCCTGGGCCACGATGTCGCCATGCGTGCCGTCTCCGCCCTGTGGACAGGACAAGGAGTATTCGATGCCCATGGCGCCGGCGTTTTCCAGCTTGCGGGTGTTGGACTGCCAGACCGCTTTGTCGGCTGCGTCGTCGCCGGAAACAGGTCCGCCGGTGGAAGCCATGGTCAGGCGGTCCGGGAATTCCTTGATGAGACGCGGAATTTCCTCGCAAACGCGGTCCAGAGGATGGTCGGAAACGTTATCGCAATTGGCGAAGGTCTTGCCGCCCCAAACCCACATGTATTCGCCGGGGATATGGATGTCCAGGCCATCGAAGGCGGTTTTCATGATCCCGCCAGCCCAACCGGCTTCATAGGCCAGTTTCATCTGCTCGTAGCCATCGGTAGGCGGAGCCGCTGATAGAAGGAAGGGGGAGTCGATCCTGCGGCCGAAGAAATCCGTTGTGAGCGGCACGGGATGCTTCTTCCAGCCAAAGACCGGGAAGCAACTCTTGGTGGCTTTTTCCGGGGCGGTGTAGTCTGCCTGCCGGAGTGCGTTGTCCACCTGCACCGCCGCGTTTTTGCCCGCCGCAACGGCTTCCACGACCGTTGTCGGTCCGTTGGCCTGGTCTCCGCAAGCGTAGATGCCGGGGCCGCTTTCCATGAGGGTGGGGCGGTTGCCCACGGCGATCACCACCATGTCGAAGGGCCGGTAAAGTTCCGTGGAGCCCGGTTCGTCCTGGATTTTGGCAGGATGGAAGGATTCTCCGGAAGGCAGCTGCACGCGCCTGGTTTTAATGCCCACGGTTTTGCCGTCTGCGTTGACGATTTCGCTGATGCGGGTACGCGGGCTGAACGAGACGCCAGCTGCGATCAGGCCACGCTTTTCGTCTTCCATCAGCGGCATCTCGTGCCAGGCTTCCAGCGTGAGCATTTCCACATGCGCGGCGCCAAGTTGCGCTGCTGTGAGGGCTTGGTCGGCCGCGATGGCACCGCCAACCAGAGCGATGCGCTTGCCGGAAAAGTCGTAGCAGCCAGGGTTTCTGAGGATGTCCATGCCGTAGAGCGCGGTTTCGTCGCCGGGAATATTCAAGCGGATGGGATCGTTCAAGCCTCCGGCGAGGATCACGGCGGAGTAGCCCTGTGCCAGAAGTTCCGCGGCTTGGGGCGCTGGTTGCCGGCGGTGTTGGATCTGGAAAGTTTCGGTTAGAAACAGCAGGTCGGAGATCAGGACGCCCTGGTCCAAACGCCCGTTTGGAATCAGGTTGGCCTGGCCGCCCAACGGTTCCGGATCGAAGATTTCCGCGCTGTAGCCCAATTGGGTGAGAGTGACCGCGGCGCCGATTCCGGAAGGGCCGCCGCCGATGATCGCCACTTTCTTCCCATTACGGGAGACGGGCTCAAACTCCGGCACCTGGCCAAGTTCGCGGGCTTTGCGCACGATCGCTGCCTGCACCGCTGGAATCTGGATGGGCGTGTCGAACTTTTCCCGTGAGCAAGCCTGCACGCAGTGGTAATCCGGGCAAACGCTGCCGCAGATTCCGCCCAGCGGATTGCTGGCCAGGATCATTCCGGCGGCGCGCTTAAAATCGGAAGGAAGGCCACCTGAGGCTGCCATGATGAAATCCGCGGGCGAGCAATCGCAGGGACAGGCCGTCTTGCAGGGTTTCTCCTCGCAATATTCGCAGCGCTTGATCTCGCTCATTAGTTGGGCATCGGTCAAAAACATATCTATACTCCTGTTTGTCAAACTGTTGATTGCTACGTCCACGCTACCCGGACAGCCTGATTCCGTCAACAAGAATCAGTTCGCCAGACCCCCCACTGTGATCTCCCTGCGGGGAATATCCCTTGACGAAATATCCCCAACAGATTCCCTTGCCCAAGTGTCAGTTAGATATAATAGTAAATACATAGATGAGGTTACCCCATGAACGCATCCTACCAAGCCCTGCAATCCCGAATGAGCGCGCCCCAGCCGGAATTCGCTTCCCTGGCCGCGCAACTCCGCCAACTGGAGATCCCGGATGGTTTTCCCCTGGGCGAATTCTTTGCCGCCACACGCGAAGCCATCCTGCAATCCGCCGACTTTGTTGAACTGCTGGAGCATGATCCCGAACTCAAACTTACTCCGCTCAGCCTGCTGGAACAACTCAACAAAGACTTTTACGCCGCGCTGGACCCGGATTCCGGCTACGCGTCCTGTCCCGGCAACCCCGACTACGCCGTGCAGAAATACGGCGCAGAACTGGGCGGGCTGGTCGCTGCGATCTACCTCAAAGCCCGCTCGTTTCGCCAGCATTTGCTGCGGCAAAACTACCTGGACCCCGTGATCCTTACCCAGCTCTACTTCACCCTCTACGAAAAAGCCGCGGGCGGAAACACCGCTTACGCCGCCTGGCTTTCCGATTACCGCGCCGCCGAACTTTCCGATTTTGAAGACCGCGTCGCCTGGCAAAACCATCAGCGCTTCAGTCCCGAGGCCGACTACTTCCGCGAAGTGCTGGAAACCGCCGATCTGAGCGACCTCCGTTATCTCTACCGCTACGGCTTCCACCTCAGCCAGCACGACGTCGCCCTGGCCGAATTCGTGAACAAATATCCCGAGGAAGAACTGGCAGCCATCGCCAGATTTATCGTCCAGAGTTGGGTGGACGGCTTTGTCCGCGGCAAGAAAGACTACACCAAAAAGCGTTACGCCACCCTGATCTTTCCCTGCGGCATGGAACGCCTGGGCAAGATGCTCAGCGCCGAACTGGTCCGCATCGGCATCATCCCGCTGATCTCCCAGCCGCACTCACAGGGCATCAACCGCCAGTTCAACTACGACCACCGCTTCGACAACTCGCTGATCCTGGACCGCGCCTTTGTGGACCTCTCCCTGCAGACCACTTCCACGGTTTGGGAAGCGCTGAAGGATACGATCGCGTTGCAGGCCGGGCCTGTGTATGTGGAACTTTTTGGCGAGACCCCCTTCGTTCCGGAAGCCAAAGCCACGGCACTGAAACTCAGCCCGGAACAGCAAACCCTCTTCCGCGAACTCAGCGCCCGCAACGCCCAACTCTACTTCCAATATTACCGGCGCGACGAAGCCAGCTTCACCATCATCGCCTTCCCCTCTCCGGAAATCGGCGACCGCTTCGAAGAGATCTTTGCCGATACCCTCAAGATCAACCTCCTGGATAGCGATAAATACGCCCGCATCCAGCAACACATCATCGATGTGCTGGACACCGCGGAATACGTACACGTGAAGGGCAAACCCGGCAACGACACGGATATCCTGGTGCGCATGCACACCCTCAATGACCCCTCCAAAGAGACCAATTTCGAAAACTGCGTGGCTGACGTGAACATCCCCGTGGGCGAAGTCTTCACCTCGCCAGTTTTGGCAGGTACGACCGGCACGCTCCATGTGGAGGACATCTATCTGGGCGCCCTGCGCTACTACAACCTCCGCGTCCATTTTGAGGACGGCTGGGTCAAGGACTATTCCTGCACCAATTACACTGATCCCGCCGAAGGCAAAAAGTTCATCCAGGAAAACCTGCTCCTGCCCCACGACACGCTGCCCATCGGGGAATTCGCCATCGGCACCAACACCCTGGCATACCAGATCGCCCGTAAATACGACATCCAGGCGCTGCTGCCCATCCTCATCATCGAAAAGATGGGGCCGCACTTCGCCATCGGCGACACCTGCTACAGCCACGAAGAGGACGCACCCCACCCCAGCTTCGTCAACGGCAAGGAAATGATTGCCGTGGAGAACGAGAAGTCCGCAACCCGCAAAGATGATCCTGTGGGAGCCTACACCCAGAAGCACATGGACATCACACTGCCCTACGACATGCTTGAGTCCATCGCCGCGGTAGCCAAAGATGGTACCCGGACCCTGATCATCCAGGACGGCCGTTTCGTAGTGCCTGGCACGGAGGAACTGAACATCCCGCTGGATGAGATGAGCGCCGCCACCTAATCACGGCCGAGACGTCCAGACCCTTATCCAGAAAGGTTTAGCGGCTGACTTGAGCTCCGCGTAACCTTGGTTTTCCCTGCGTTTGCGCCAGCAGATTAAATAAAATCTGCCGTTATGGAACCTTTATTGCTGCATCAAAAGGTTACAACTATTCCGCTGCTGGCGCTGCACGTTCAACTGATCGGACTTGGCCAGCCCGCATCCTGAACGGCGTCCTGCGGTACTCTGACCGGGGAGGTCGAGATGAAACTCAGTTGGCTTATCGTTTTGTGCCTGCTTGCAGGCGCGTTATCCGCCACCATCCTTTGGGACAACAACCTCAAAGTCCGCTCCAGCACAGCGCTCGAATGGAGCCGGGCCAGCGCCGAAACATCCGGAAACGGCTTGCTCCTCGTGTGGTCGGATGCCCATGCCGAAACCCGCGACATCTACGTCCAGCGCGTCAATGGCCAGGGAAACCCCGTTTGGGCCGAACCGCGCGTTGTGGACAACAAGCCCGGTTTCCAGAGAAACCCTGTGCTGGCCAAAACTTCCGACGGCTATTACATGGTCGCCTGGGTGGACACCTATGCCCGGCAAATTGGCGACATCCGCATCCAGAAGATCGATTCCGAAGGCCAGATTTTGTGGCAGCAAGGCGGCATCCCGGTCACCGACTACGATGCCTGGAAGTACGATCTGCGCCTGGTTCCAGACAATCTGGGCGGCGTGATCATCACCTGGTCCAGTGAATCCGATGGGGATATGTATTCCTACGCCCAAAGTTACGGGGCCGACGGAACCAGGCGCTGGCAGGAAAACGGGATCAACCTTACGAACCTGAACTACTATTCCATCAGCTCCATCCTGCCCGATGGCGATAACGGCATGATCTTTGCCTACTCCTCGGTTTACGAATCCAACTCCCGCGTCTATCTGAACCGCTTTGGCATGGACGGCACTCCGCTCTGGGTAGCGCCGATCTGCCATGGCGACAGCATTGGAATGTTCCGCGGAGGCTTACTCTGCCAGGGCATGAACTCCTTCTACCTGTCCTGGAGCACCTATGCCAACAACGGCTCGGAGCAATATCTGCAGCAATACTCTTTGGCGGGCAGCCCGATCTGGCCTCAGCCTCAGTTGCTAACGCCCGCTGGCAGAAACTGGGATCTCTCGCTGCTGCTCCATTCCGAATCCGACAACTCGCTCCTGATGGCCGGCCTCCACAATGACGACAACTACAGCCCCAGCCTCTACCTGTACAAGTTCGATTCCGCGGGCCAAGCCTTGTGGGGAAGCGGAGTCCTGGTCGAATCCGACTTCATCGATTATTACAGCCCGCAGAGCATCACCGTAATTCCGGATGGAACCGGCGGCTGTTTCGCGGCCTGGATGCGCAGCAGCGACGATTATTGGAGCGGCGACCTCTACGCGCAGCGGGTGTCTGCCACCGGCGCTTTGTTATGGCAGTCGGGAGTCCCGCTCTGCCAGAATCCTGGCGGACAGGTCCTGGCCAATCTCCACATCATGAACAGCAGTTTATGGGCGGCCTGGGCGTCGTTGGAAGGCAGCACCTACGGCCTCCGCTGCCAAAAACTGGATCTGAACGGCTGCCCCGCTCTGGAAACAGGCGGCAGGCTGATCTACGGCGGTTTGAAGAGCATGTGGACCGAAGGCAAAATGACCCTTGCCCGCAGCACCGACCATCTGGTGATCTGGGACGACGACCGCCTCAACGACGACCGCTGCCAGGTCTATATGCAAGCCGTCAATCCCGACGGCTCCTGCGACTTCGCCGCCAACGGCATTCCGGTAACCGCTTTCACCGGCGCTTCCCAATACCTCGCCAACGCCAAAATCCTCTCCAATGGCCAGACCGTCGTGGTTTGGCATGACCGCCGCACCGGCTCTTATGAACTCTACGCCCAATTGCTGGACGAGCAGGGCAACCGGCTGTGGGAGGAAACCGGAGTGCGGGTCTGCGCGCATCCAGACAACGGCTATGCTTACAACGTCGGCATCAGCGAAGACAACGGCAGCGTGTATTTCGTCTGGAATCAGTACACGCCCTACATGAACGGCTACATCGGTTCGATACTGGCGCAAAAGATCGTGGGCGGACAAGCCCTGTGGGGATCTAGCGGAGTCAATCTGCTGCAGGATCCGGAGATCTGCGACAGCCGCCTCGTTGACGTTCAGGGCAGATACGCCCTCTATTCCCGGCGTTTGATGAATTCCGGCGCTTACACCCACGTTTTCGTGCAGAGGTTCAGCGAGTCCGATGGCTCTCCGGAAACGGGTTGGAGCGCCATCGGCAACCAGATCAGCGTAGGCAGCGGCGTCGATGTGTTCAGCCGCCAGGGCATCGCGCTGAAAATGTGGCCGGAAGGCGTCTTCGTGCTTTACAGCGAATCTTCCAACGAACTGGGCAACTGCGTCATGGCCCAAGTTATCAGCCCCAATGGGCAACTTATACTGGCTCCGACCGGCGTATTGGTGCTCGACACGCCCAATTACGTCTATCCAAGTTACGCCGATTTCGCCAGCGCGGACTTCTCTCTGTTCTGGAAAGAATACCCCAATGGCGCCCCTCAAGCCTGGCTGCGACGCTATCTGTATGCCCCCGCGCCAATTTGGGACGCGCTACTTTTAGGCGAAGGCTCCGATGTGAATTTGACCAAGCCAGCACGCTTGGCCAACGACGCTTTTGTGGTTTGCTGGGCGGACAATGCGCAAGCCCCCGGAATCCCGGAACCCGCCCGCATCGACTATCTCTATGTAACGCCCGAAGGAGCAATCTACGGAGCGCAGCCATTCTACAGCATCGTGACCAGCGCTCCGCATATCTATTCGCTCGATGCCACAGCGCAGGGAAACCAGGCGCTGCTGACCTGGACCGATGGTTCTTCTTACTATGGCTACAAGGACGAACCGATCGAGCACACCAACCTCTGGGCGCAAATGGTGGGCAATCCCACCACGGATCAGGACGATCCCGGCCTGATTCCCGCTCCGGACGCGGTTCTTTACCCCAATTACCCCAATCCCTTCAACCCCAGCACCTCCATCCGCTACCGCCTCAAATCACCCTCCCAGGTGGATCTCGCGGTTTACAACCTCAAGGGCCAGCTGGTGAAAACGCTGGTCCACGCAGAAAATCCGGCGGCGGAACACACGGTGCTATGGGATGGCCGCGACGATCAAGGAAAAGAGGTTTCCTCAGGAGTCTATTTCTATCGCTTGCAAGCAGGCAGCGAGGCCCACACCCGGAAGATGCTGCTGCTGAAGTAGCCTGGCAACGGGAAGCGAAGCCTTGGGAAGCCGAATTCCAATTCGGCGAACGTGCGCAGCATGTTGTGACGGGTTCCAGATCTGAATCGCGGCGAATTCCTTTCGCCAGAGGAATCGGAATTCCTGCCCCCATTCCTTTTCTGCTGAGGTCGATGCCCGCAGGCTCGCTCAACTCCAGCAGATCACAGCGTACCCTGCAAAAAGCCCTGCCGCACTGGTTCCGCGAATTTCTCGATCGCGTAGCGCAGCATCGTTCGCGGCATTTTCCGGTAGTGCTTAAGCAGCCAGCCGTATTCCAGGGCGTAGTCCCGGTTGCCCATTTCGCGCAGCATCCAGCCGGTGGCCTTGTGGATGAGGTCGTGCTTGTGCTGCAGCAGGATTTCCGCGATTTCCAGCACCGGAGCGTAGTTCCCCGCGCGGATGAACGCCAGCGTGGCCACCATCGCCACGCGCTGCGCCCACAAGTTTCCGCTTCTGGCCAGTTCCGCCAACTCGCCGGCGCCGTGTTCCACGCACCAGGCTCCCAAAATCTGCGGCGCGCTGCTGTCCACCAGGTCCCAGTTATTTACGTAGGGCAAATTCTCCCGGTAGATCTGCGCGATCTCGGCTCGCAGAGCCATATCCCGGGCTTTTTGGAATTGCAATACCAACACCATCAGCGCGGTCAGGCGCACTTCGTGCACCGCGTGGCGCAGCAAGGGAACTACTTCCGCAGGCTCGAGCAGCTTGTAATGGCGCCGGGAAAGGGCGCGCTGATCGGGCACGTTCAAGCCCCAAAACACGTCGCCTTCCCCATAGCCGCCTGGCCCGGTCTGAAAGAATTTCGCCGCGCCGGCAGCCTTGCGCGGATTCTTCAGCGCTGCCAGTTCGCTGAGCAGGTCTTTGCTTGCGTCCATGCTTCACACCTCTTGATTCGTTTCGGAATGCACATATTAGCGCGGCCGGATTTTTGTCCACGCTTATTCCGCCCCCGCCTCTAGCAGTCAATCACTTGTCTATCACTAGTCAATCACTTCTCAATTATTAACGCTTGATTG
>CAYSAT010000060.1:0-18268 GCA_964429035.1 uncultured Candidatus Cloacimonadota bacterium
GGGGATTGGTGCCATACATGCTGATGATGTAGTTGCGGATCTTGTCCTGGGTGTCTATTCCAGTGAATTGCGCGGTGATTTCCTGCACGCTCTTCATCTGCACGTTGGTGCCCCGTGCGGTGTAGAGGCTCTGGAAAGGCAGCCACTGAGCCTGTTTGGCGGCGTCGTGGATGATCAGGTATTCGCAGCCGGTGGTGCGGGTTTCATAGCGGACCACTTGTTCCGCGTTGTCCACGCTGCGCAGCAGATACTGCGTGGTGAAGCTGTCCTGCTTGAGCAATGAGGTGGCGGCAAGGGCTGTGGCGCTGGGCTGCGTGGCGATTTCGACGCGCACCTGGCGGTAGAAAACCAGTTCGCCGGTCAGCGGAAAATACGCGAAGGGGCAGACGGCGGTGAAATTGATCGGATGCCCTGCCAGATACTGGGTGTTCACTCCGTTGTGGCTAACTGCCGGATAGCCGTCCGCGCTGGCATAGATCTGGGCGTCCGGTTCCAGGAGCTGCGGTAAAGTCTCTTGCGAAAAAGGAAATTGGGGTTGCAGTTGCTTCACCGGTTGGGTGAGGTTGAAGACCTGCGGATCGCTCAGCTTCACGCTTATCGACTGCGCTTCCTCGCCGATGGGGAGCAGCAGTTGGGAGCCGATCCAGGGAAGGTCAGGAGCGCCGGGTTCGCCGTAACTCTGGGCATCGGCAAGGGTCACGGTCGATTTGCCGCCGTCCAGTTTCACAGCGGGCTGCCCCAATGTGTAGTCAAAAACAACGGTGCCGCCGAGGATCATAAGCCCCAGGGCCAGGATCAGTGTGGTCAGGACAAGTTTCATATCAGCCAACTTATTAGGTTATTTATGTAGTGCATTGGATGTATGCAAACGCTATTCCAATTTTCCGTTTATTTACGGGAGCGCAGAGGTTTGTGGTCCGGCTCTTGACAAGTATCCCGGGGAACCGCACGGCCAAGTCAGGGGCTACCGCCTTTTTTGCTTAATGGGCCCCTGGATGTCCACTTAGTCACACTCTCTGCTCATTACAACTAACTCGTAACTCGTAACTCATAACTCATAACATGGTCCTCTTAACATGTACAGATGAGAGAACCGTTCTTGAGCAAGCTAGTTTTCTCCTTTTCCCTAGATTGCTCTGTCCCTCTGTTTGAAGAATCATCTCAGTGTGCTTAAAAACGCGTGAACGCGGTGAAACGACAGCGTGCTCGCAGTGTTCCGGTACTTGCTTAGAGTATGATCTAGACAGTCTGGCCTCAGAAGTCAAGTGCCCGGTCCCCAGCGATTCATTTTTCACATCTCCCAATTAAAGCTTGACGATTCGACCGCTATCGCTTGATTGGTCGAAAAAATGACCCAAGGCTCCGCCGCACATAGCGCAGCATTAAGCAAAATATAGCAGTTAGGGAGGCCTTACGAAGCTCAGCAGCGAAACCAGGGAGCGCATTCTGGAAGCCGCTACGGATCTTTTCGCGCGCTACGGCTACCTGAAAACCTCCCTCAGCGAGATCGCCAGCGCGGCGGGCATCGCCAAGGCCACGATCTATTACTATTTCCCCAGCAAGGAAGAGGTGTTTCTGGAGGCGATCCGGAATAAAGCGGAGGAGTTTTTCCGGTTTCTGGAGCAGGACATCCAGGCTGCCGGCAGTTTTGAAGACAAACTATCCTGCTTCCTGCGCCTGCCGATGAAATACATCTTTAAACTCATGCCCATCCTCGCCGAGGCGTTCAACCAGGTTCCTCCCTATTTCCTGCAAAGACTGGAGGAGAACAAGCAGGACTATCATCGCCGGATGAGCGCGCTGTTTGGGGAGATCATGCGTTTTGGCATGGATCAGGGCATTCTGGATAAACAGGTCGACATCCAGCGGTTGGGCGAAATAATCAATGACTGGTTTCTTTTGGGCGACTGTTTTTTCGATCGCGGCGACAAGGACAGGATCATCGGCCGCATCGAACGCGATCACGATTTGATCATTAAAATCTTACTTTGGGGCGTTATCAAGAGGAAAGCATGAAACACATCGCATTGGCCATCACATTCTGCTTATTGCTCACTGCCGGGCTGGCCATCAGCCTGGAAGAGAGCGTGGAACTGGCCCGCCGGAACAACAAGCCCCTGCTCATGGCGCAGGAAGAGGTTGATAAAGCCGACCAGACCTATTACGACGTGCGCAGCAACCTGCTGCCGCACTTGACGCTGTCCAGCGGCTACAGCCTCACCAAGACCTTCCTGCCGAAATCGGCGCAGATCCCCGCCGTGGATTTCTCTCTCGGCTTGGATACCCTCGCCACCTACAACGACCAGTATCTGGCGGGAATCATGTCCAGCACGGTGAATTCCCTGGCGCCCAGTTCGCCCATGGATGAAGGTTCGCTGGCCGTTTCGCTGCAGTTTCAGCAAGTGCTGTTCATGGGCGGCAAGCTGCTCAACGGCATCCGCGCGGTGGACCGTTATCGCTCGATCCAGCGCCTGCGTTTCCAGCTCGCGGAGCAGGAAATGGTACTGGCCACCACCCAACTTTTCTACGGTTGCCTACTCACCGACAAACTGGTGGAGGTCCAGAGGCAGGCGCTGGAAACCGCACAGGGGCATCTGGCGCGGATCGAATCCTTCAATCGGGAGGGCCTGGTTTCGGAGTTCGACCTATTGCGCGCCCGCCTGGAAGTCGCCAAATTGGAGCCCCAACTACTGCAGGCGGAAAACTCCCGCGACCTAGCCCTGGCGGCATTCCGCAAGCAATTGGGTTCTGCTGACGAAGCCCTGACTCCGGAAGGCCAGTTCATCCTGCCCCCGCGTCTGGACATCACCCTCGAAGAGGCTCTGCGCCTGGGCAAGGAGCAACGCATCGAACTGGAACTTGCCGATATCGCCACGCAGGTCGCGCAGATTAAATGGAACGCCGAGAAGGGCAACTACCTGCCCAATGTCGCCATCCAGGCCAGCGCCTCGCTCTATACAGCAGCCGACGAATTTGCCATCTCGGGCAAAGATTTCGGCACCAGTTACACCGCCGGCATCGGCTTGTCCCTGCCGGTTTTCACCGGATTTTCCAACACCGCCAAGCGCAAGGCGGCGCAGCACGATTATCAATACGCGCGCCTGCAACAGCAGGATTACGAGGATTTGATCGCTTTGCAGATCCGCCAGAACTATCAGAAATTACGCCACGCGGAAGAGAACTACCAGGTGCAGACTCAGAACATCCAGATGGCGGAGCGCGGCCTGCAGCTTGCCCAGGTGCGCTACGAAAACCAGGTGGGCATCCAATTGGAAGTATTCGACGCCCAGACTATGCTGGCGGCGATCCGGCTGCAATATTACCAGGCCATCTATGAAGTGATCACAGCTCAGCGAGAGTTGCAGAAATCCCTCGGCCAGAGTTTATAAATGGAGACGACAATGAAAAAAACAGCCCTGACAGTCCTGATCTTCTGTCTGCTGCTCTTCGCGGCTTGCGGGAAGAAGGGCGAATCCGCCAAAAACATGGAACAACTCCAGAAGGAACAGGGAATCCCCGTGCGGGTGGCGACCGTGGAAACGGGGACCTTCACCCAGGAACTGGCTTACAACGCTGTCTTGGGCGGTCTGGAGGAATCCACCGCGCAAGCCATGGTCAGCGATATCGTGACTTCGGTGAACGCCAGGATCGGCGACCGGGTGAACGCTGGACAACTGATCATGACCTTCCCCACAGGCACTCCCGCCGCGCAGTTTGAACAGGCCACAACGGCGTTCAACGCCGCCCGCCAGGCCTTCAACAGGATGCAGAACCTTTATGAAGCCGGAGCGATCTCTTTGCAAGACCTGGATAACGCGGAAACCGGATTCAAGGTCGCCAAGGCCAATCTGGATGCCAGCGATAAGATGATCAACATCCGCGCCCCAATCAGCGGTGTGGTCACCAATATCATGATCAACAAAGGGGACAAGGCGTACCCCGGCCAGGACCTCTTCACCGTCTCCACCACCAACGGCTTCAAGGCTAAACTGATGATCCCGGACAGCGAGATCAGAGCGGTCAAAGTGGGCACTCCGGCAACGGCATCCTGGGGTGAGGAAAACCTTTCCGGCAGGGTCAGCCGCGTGTCGCTGGCGCTGGATCCGAACACCAGGGCGGTTCCGGTGGAAGTCACTTTCTCCGGTTACAATCCCCGCATCAGTTTTGGTTCCACCGCATCGGTCAAGCTGCTTACTCTCACTAAACCCGACGTTATAGTGGTTCCGCGCGAGCGTATCGTTACCGAGAACGACAAGAAATACGTTTGGCTGAACATCGATAACCGCGCCATACGCCGCGAGATCTTCACTGGCCTGGACAACCGGCTGGAATATGAGGTCACGGAAGGGTTGGCAGCGGGGGAGAGCCTCATCGTGGAAGGCCTCAACCTGCTCTCCGAGAACGCCCTGATCAAAGTTGTGAACTAAGGGGGCCGCGATGATTCTCTCCGATTTGTCCATCCGGCGGCCGGTTATGATCACCATGGCGATATTGGTTTTCCTGGTCTTTGGACTGATGGCCTATTTCGACATGCCCCTGAACCTGACCCCGGAAGTGAAGCTTCCCTACATCACGATCCAGGCGATCTATCCCGGCGCCGGACCCAGCGAGGTGGAAACCCAGATCGTGAAAAAAATCGAAGACGCCATCGCCACCGTGAGTATGATCGACTACGTGCAGTCCTATTCACTGGACAACGTGGGCATCGTGATGGTGGCATTCAAACTGGGTAAAAACGTGGATATCGCCAATCAGGAGATCAAGGACCAGGTTGATGCCATTGCCCGCGAATTCCCCTCCCAAGTGGAAAAACCGGTGGTCCAGAAACTGGATATCACTGCTTTCCCATTTTTGGATGTGGTCCTCTCCGGAAACATGGACGGACGAGCGCTCTACGACCTCGCCGAGAACAAACTGAAAGACCGCTTCGGCCAGATCGACGGCGTCGCCCAGGTGACCCTCACCGGTGGCAACAAACGCCAGATCTCGGTGAATCTGAAGGACAGCGTGGTGTTCGAAAACAGGATCTCCCTGGCTCAGTTGATGCAGATCCTCGCCGCGCAGAACATGGACATGCCTGCGGGTAACTTCCAACGCGGTTCGCAGGAATACTCCGTGCGCCTTAAAGGCCAATTCGACAGCGTTGACCGGATCGGCGACATCGACGTCCCGGCAGGCGGCGGAATGAAGAAGCTGCGCGATGTGGCGACGATCACCGACGGCATCGAGGAAGTGCGTTCACGCGCCCTGTATTTCAACGTCAAAGAGAAGAAGCTGGAGGAAAACATCGTCCGGCTCTCGATCACCAAAGCCTCCGACGGCAATGTGGTCAAGATCGCCGACGCGCTGCGCAAGCAGCTACCCGCCATCGAAAAGGAACTGCCGCCCGGTGCACTGCTGCGCATCATCCGTGACGAATCAGGTTTCATCAAGGACACGGTTGACGATACCCTCAGCAACATCTGGATGGGCATCCTGCTCACCGGGCTGGTGCTGCTGCTCTTCTTGCACGACCTACGCTCCACCATCATCGTGGCCCTATCCATGCCAGTTTCCATCATTTCCACCTTTGTGTTCCTGCAAAGGGCGGGCTTCAGCTTCAACATCATGACCCTCACCGGGCTCTCCACATCGGTGGGAATATTGGTTTCCAACTCCGTGGTGGTGATCGAGAACATCTTCCGGCACCGGGACATGGGCAACACCAGGCGGGAAGCGGCCGGCAAGGGAACTTCCGAGATCGCCGTGGCCGTGCTGGCTTCCACACTCACCAACATCGTGGTATTTTTGCCCATCGCTTCCATGCGTTCCATGGTGGGCACCTTCTTCAAGGAGTTTGCCCTCACTGTCACCTTCGCCACGATCTTTTCCCTGATCACCGCCTTCACCATCACGCCCATGCTGGCGTCGCTGATCATTCCCGAAGGCAAGCACGACAAGCGTTTCGGCCTCGCCTTCGACAGGCTGTTCGATAAGTTCGCCCGGTTTTACAAACGCATCCTGAGTTCGGTGGTGCGCTCCAAACGCCACAGCCTGAGCATCATCGGGATCGTGCTGCTGCTCCTGATAGCGTCACTGGCGCTGGTCCCCGTGGTCGGCTTGGAACTCTTCCCCAATATGGATCAGGGCAACCTGACCGTCACAGTGGAGCTTCCCCAGGGTTACAATCTGGAACAGACCGCCAAAGTGTATGAGCAGATCCATGCCCGGCTGGGCAAGATACCTGAGATCGAACATGTGGTCACCAATCTCGGTTCTTCGGGTTTTGTGGATTCCGGCACTTATCTGGCGTCCTCGGACGTGAAACTGGTGGATCGGAAAGACCGCCGTCACAGCGCGAACCAGATGATGGGCATCCTCACCCGCGAACTGGCCGACATCCCCAACGCCCGCATCAAAGTTACAGCGCAAGCCTCCATGGGTATGGGCGGTTCACCCATCGAGTTTTACCTGCAAGGTTTGGATAACGAACGCCTGGAACAACTCAAGGCCGAAGTTTCCACCCGGCTGAAGAACACTCCGGGGCTGATCAACCTGGACACCAGCACGCGCAGCGGGCGTCCGGAATTGACACTCACGCCGCGCAGGGACCAGATGGCGGCGGTTGGAGCCACGGTTTACGATCTGGCGCTGGCTTTGCGCGGGGCGGTCGAAGGCATGGTCTCCACCCAATACTCGGAAGCGGGAAACCAGTACGACATCAAGCTGTCTCTGGACGACTCGGCAGTGGATTCACCCGACAAGATCATGAATCTGACCGTGGTGATCTACGGCCAGCCCTATCTGCTCTCGCAACTCGCGGACGTCAACTTCGCCGCTGGAACAAACAAAGTCACCCACCACAACCGCGCCAAGACCGTTATCTTCTCCGCCGACGTTGCCGAAGGTTCAAACATGGGTGACGTGATCAACGCCGTTAAAAAAGACCTCGACGGATTTCCCTTCCCGCCCGGCTATCAGGTCGTTTGGGGCGGCGAAGCGCAAATGCTCGGCGAGACTGTCACCGACATGGCGCGCACTTTCCTCATCGCGGTGCTGCTCACTTATATGCTGCTGGCGGCGATCCTGGAGAGTTTCTTCCAGCCCCTGATCATCATGGCCACCGTGCCTCTGGCGCTGATCGGCGTGATCCTCGCTTTACTCCTCAGCGGCACCACTTTCAACATCCTATCCATGATGGCGATCATCATGCTGGTGGGCATCGTGGTCAACAACGCTATCCTGATCCTGGACTATGTGAACTTACGCCGACGGGAAGGGCTCAATGTGCACGACGCCTTGCTGGAAGCGGGTGAGGCGAAACTCAAGCCCATCATCATGAGCACGCTGGCGATCGTGATCGGCATGCTGCCAATGGCTCTAGGCATCGGCGCCAGCGGCAAGGAACTGCGCCAATCCATGGGCGTGGTCAGCATCGGCGGCTTGTTGGTGTCCTCGTTCCTGACCCTGATCATCATCCCCGCGTTTTATTACTTGACAACAAAGCAGAGCAAGAGCGAGTGATTCTACAAGCGTTTCTTGCCAATAGCCGGATGCGGAGACGGAAATCTCCTGGCTGGCAATCCGCTGCCGTGATTCATTGCTGGCGCAGGAAACATTTGCTTTATGCAATCAAGCCATTATTATTAAATTAAAGAGTCAAAACGTCGTTTGAGCAGCCCGCGTGGACATCGATATAGGTGCAGCGGGCGGTTTGAATGAAAACAACTACAGATAAGGAGAAGAAATGAAAAAGGTACTACTAGTGATCGTTCTCGTGCTTGGCATGGCGGCAATGTTTGCCCAGGCCAAATTGGACAAAGGAGCATTACAGATCAATGCCGGCATCGGTTTATCCAGCTGGGGAGTCCCCGTTTACGTGGGCGCTGATTACGGCATCTATGAGCTCGAAGGAAACCTGGGTTACATTACCGCAGGCGGTGAGCTATCCTATCGTAGCTGGGGTAATGCTGGCTGGAAGTATACAATCTTCGGCATCGGGGTGAATGGAAATTACCATTTCGGAGAGCTGATCAACATGTCGCCCAAAGTGGACACTTATGCCGGTCTCACACTCGGTTATCTGATCTGGAATTATCCCGATGACTATGACGACACGAATTACTCGTCCCTGAACCTTGGTGCCCAGGCTGGCGCCCGTTATTTCTTCACGGATAAACTGGCAGTCAATGTGGAAGCTGGCGGCGGATCCGTATCCGGTTTGAAACTGGGGATCACCTACAAATTGAAGTAAAGCCTCTACAGGCTGGAATATACATCTTGCGGCGTGGGGGAAAGCCTTCCGCGCCGCAGTTTTCACAAGCGGTCTGTGCTGATCACGGAGTTGGGACCAGCCGCCGCAATGCCATACCCAATCTAGGAGCTATCATGATCATCAAAGAAGAAGTGGAGAAAATTCTGGCCAAGATCCGTCCCGCCATCCAAGCTGACGGTGGAGATGTGGAACTGGTGAACATCAGGGAGGACAATGTGATCGAAGTTCGTCTGAAAGGCGCTTGCAACGGCTGCCCGATGGCCACCCTAACCTTGAAGGCGGGCATAGAACGCATCATCAAGGAAGAGATACCCGAGGTCGTGGAAGTAATCTCAGTGGCCTAAGGGCTGGGCTATAGATCGCCCCCCGTCATGAATCCTAGCCAATAACTGCACCAATAGGGATCCGTCCCGCTAAAATGCCGAGTGGGTTCCCGATACTAGAGTTGTTTGTACCTTTAAAACAAAAGAGAGACCCGTAGAAGCAAAACAAACTATGTTGAAGCCATATACCTCCACGCATTTGTTTAGATTATCATAATAGCAATAGATACAGCATTTTCTGATAAAATCAAGGTTGTTCTTTACGAATTAAATCCTGAGTTAGCCCATCCAAATATGGGTCCAGATACTGCTTGCGTTTAGTTTGATTGTATTGGTGTGCACTAGTTACTGAACCGTATATGCTGCCTATGTAAAATCCAAGGCCTGTCAATGAAAAGACACCTGACGTCAGATAGTTTTTATTCTCAAGCATCTCATAAGAAATTCCCGAAATCATAGTTATGGAAACAAGTGCGGAGATTGCAGTTTGCCATCTACCAGAATATGCATAACCTAATCCAGGAATTATCCCTAGAATACCGGCAAGTGCCGGGGAACGATAACCCAGATCTGATGCTTGAGAAGTTATCAACTCTAGCCTATTCCTGAGTTCAACGTAACTGGAATCACCTAAATCTGACAAACGTGATTGTGCATCGGTAAAATCGCCTGTATAAATCTTGCAGATACTGTATAAAATATAGTTTATGCTATTTGACCTGTCATCGTTGATAATAGCCGCGAGATCAGCGCGTTCATTTCTGATATGGGCAACTGCTGAGAATATGTTGTCGACCGAATTTTTACTCTTACCAAGGTACCTGATCAGGCCTTCGTAATCTTCGCCCAATAAGTAGCAATTCCTGATTTGAGCATGGCAGTAATCCCTTTCTAGCCCATCGTAATAGGACCTGTAATACTCTGATATGGCGCGGTAATATTCTCCGTTTTGATACAACGAATCTGCAAAGGATAGAACGGTAGATTGTAGACTATATGCTATGCAGAGTGCAAGTATTACAATTAAGTATCTCATTGTCTTTCTATTTCAACTGACTCCTTTGGATAGTCAATGTAAAATCTCCTGTACTTGCCCCATTTACCTTTATAAGTATGTAGATCATTTCCACACCGCATAATCCTATCGGCAGCCATGATAAACCCCCGAAAATATCCATGATTTGCGATGCATTCTTCTGCATAATTGGAGCAGCTAGGTTCCATTCTGCACCTATCTCCATCAACAGGCGATATGAACACTTGATACAAATCTATTGCATCAAACACTCTGGATGCAATTGTAAAGGCTAGTTTAGGGGAGTTTGGTCCCCTCATCCTGTCTACTGCGTGAACAGCAATACTGCTAACGGTTAGAAGTATTATGGCTAAGAGGCGTAACAATGGGTATTGAAATCCCAATCTTATCAGGGGCTTTATAGTATGGATCCGACGCTGCCGAATACACGGCCACATAGTATATTGTTGCCAAGACTATTTCAGCTCCCCAACCAATAAGAGAGTAAGTAAGGTTCTGCGATCGTGCTTTCTTAGTATAGGCTGTGGTGTAAGCGTTGACGTAATCTGAGCCCTTGGTCTCAAGCAGGCTATTCACTGTATAAGCATTAGGCTCTGGGTCAGAGACAGCAGCTGCGATTACCCCAAAAACTCCACAGGCAAATCCTCCACAGGCATACAACATATTGCCCTCTGCTGCGGCTTTTCCATCTAGGGTTCCTTGATAGAAAAGGTCTCTTCCACTATTGGTTGCATTTGAGTTACCTTGCTCGTTTGTCGTTTGACAAAAGACAGGTGTGATGGTTAAACACAGAATTAACAAGATCCCGAAGCGAACATTTGCTACACTCATTTTATCTCCTTTGTGTTGATTCTAACCCTAAAGAAACCCAAATTCACACTAAGTTAGTCGGCTACTGACTGTCAAGGAAAAAGTTCAATGCAGAGGTCCAGCTAATAGTAATACTATCTTGTGCAGATAATATCTTCTACCAGAAATCCAGGTTAATGAACATGGTGGCAACGGTGTAGGCTCCAGCCTGGATGGCAGCCTGTGAAAGCAGGACTGAGCGGTATTCCTCCAGTTGTTCGGGACGATAGGTGGCGCCGGTTTTGTAATCCAGGATCAGGGCGCGTTTCCCCTGCGTATCCAGTAACAGGCGGTCCAGGCGGAGTTCACGGCCGCTGTGGTAGAGGGTCAATTCCGTGAACACCTTGTCGTAACCGGAGGGGAAGATCTCCTGTTCCGGCAGCTTCTGGCGCAGGAGTTCCAGGGCGGACAGGATCTCGGTCTGCGAGAGCAGCGAGCCGAAGCGCGCCAGGCACTGTTTGCTTGCCCGGGCGTGCTCTTCAGGCAGGTTGCGCAAAACGAAGCTCAGATAGTGGTGAACCAAATCGCCGGTAAGTTGATGGCGGTCCAGCACCCAAACCCTTTTCCAATCCCGATGCGGGTCAAGGGCGTTGGCGTCGATCCCCGCGTAGGGATCGGACTCGACTGGTGGCAGGATTCCCGCAAAGGTTAAGTCCTCCGGGCCTTTCTCCGCCTGGGATGCTTGGTCTTCATCAGGCGGGGTTGGCAGTTCCTCGCTGAAACGGTAGCGTTGTTGCGCGTCGGTTTCTATGCCGCGCGCCTGGAAAAAGGAACGCGAAGCATCGGCGAGCAGATCGGGAAACTTGAGTTTGTCAGGACCCCGTTTGCTGAGGTAAGCGTCGTAATCTTCACTGCCCTGAAAGGCCATGCAGACGTGCAGGGCGGTTTTAGCGCGGGTGAATGCCACGTAAAGGGTATTCATTTCTTCAAGCAGGACGCGGTTGTCCGTGCGCTCCACCAGGCCGCTGTAACTGGACTTCGCGAGCAGGTCGCTATAGTGGTAACTGGTGGCGTAATCGCTCAATAACTGAAAATCCGGAGAAGCGTAATCCACTGACCATTCCAGGCCTTTGGGCTGATTGCCGGACCGTCCGCTGAGATTGTAGAAAACGAAAACCCGGTCGAACTGCAAGCCCTTGGATTTATGGATGGTGAGCAATTGCAGCGGTTTTTTGCCTTCCACTGCCACCTGTTTGAGGAACTCCTGGTCCTTGTTCGCCTCCAGGTAATCCAAAAACGCGGGGATGGATTTATCCCGCTCCGCCCGCTTGAGCACGTAATCCTGGGCGATCGTGATAAAGGACAGGATGTTCAGGTAATCGCGCTCGGAAAGCGTTTTATCCGCCAAGCCCAGATCGACGAAGCCCTGCAGTGATTCCGCCAGGCCGGAGGGCGCTGTGAGGCCAAACTCGAACAAGCTTGCGGCAACCGGGCAGACGAGGAGCTCCGGCTCTTCCTTCTTTGCGCGGGCTGAGGCGATGGCATCGACCACAGACTTGAAAGGTGCGGCTTTCAGCAGGATGTAGTTCGAGCGCAGCACTTCCAGGAAATCCAGCCAGTCGCCGTAGGCCAGCCAACGCAGCCAGGCCACGAGCGGGGACACCCAGGCGTGATCGGTGAGGATGCTCGAAGGCTGGAAAATGCTGGGTATGCCGGCTTCCTCCAGCAGCTGCTGCATCTGGTTCAGTTCGCTGCCTTTGCGGCACAGGATCGCCACGTCCTTGCCTGCGAAATTGTCTTTCAACGGCAGGATGGAGTTGCGCACGAAGTCGTTCATCACCTCTTCCAGTTTCGTTCCTGCGCCCTTCGTCACATAAGGCAGGGCGCAAAACTCGAGCTGCGTGGGGTCTTCCGGAGCCGCTTTGCTCGTGATGGCGCCATAATCCCAGCTCAGGCCGCGGTCGCTGAGGAAGGTGCTAATCTGGGGCGAACCGAAGACGGAATTGATGAATTCCATCATAGCCTTGCTGCTTCGGTAGGAATCGTCCAGCGATTCGACCTTGACGTTCTCCAGAGTGGGGAAGATCTTGCGCAGGTTCAGCAGCAGGTCGCGTTCCCCGCCGCGCCATCCGAAGATCGATTGCTTGACGTCGCCCACCACGGTCAGGCCGGCAAATTTCCTGCTTCCTTCGCCCGAAGTCACCTCTTCGATGATCGGGCGCAGGATGTTGAATTGCAGCAGCGAAGTGTCCTGAAATTCGTCGATCAGGATGAAGCGGCTGCGGTGGGAAAGGAAGAAATAGAACTCGTTGGCGATGTGCGCCTGCTTCATGTCAAACGTGGGATCCGGCCCTTTGAACAGCGCTTCCAGGGTGAACCATGCCACATCGTCGTAGGTGAGGTTCTTGTAACGGTAGATTAGCTTGTCATACTCGTCCAGGATGGCTTTCCAGATTGCCTGTATTTCCCGCATTTCCGGCAGAAACAGAGTGTGGACCAGGTGATCGGCCAGATTTATCAGGATGCGGTTTTGCAGGGAAACAAGGTTGGCTTTGGCTTCCGCCAGTTTCTGGCCTTTGACATTGTTTCCGTTGAAGAGGTTCGATGTTTTAAGCAGTTTGTTACAGGTCCGAAACACTCTGTATGCGCCTTCGGGACTGGATAAAAGGTCCTCTAAGCCGCTTGCAACGCTGGCATAGTCGGCAGGAAACTCGAAGAACATGCGCTTGAAATCTGCATTGAACATGTCGGCCGGTTCCTTATCGGGCTTGGCCAGTTGAAGTTGTGCCAGAAAATCGGTGAAGGCGTCCCGGACATTGATCAGACAACTTTCCGCCAGCTCCGGGTCGCTCTCTTCGCGATGGTGCATTAGTTTTGCCGGATCGTCTGTTGATTTCTGCGCATCGATGAGGTAATACAGCCAGCGTGCTTGGATCAGCGAGGCGAAGAAGCGGCGATACTCGTCCAGCGAGGGACTGACCTTGCGTCGGAGCAGGTTGTCCAGCCGGGGTTTCAGTTCCGGGCTCATCAGATGGTCGAGCAGGAAGGGCAGGCGTTTGTCCACGGCCTGGGTGTCGATCTCGTAAGTATCGATGCTGCGCAAGGGACGCACGATATTGCGGAAAATGCCGCCGATATAGGAGTCAAGCGTCATCACCTGCAGTTTTCTGCGGTCGCTGGAGATTTCCGTCCAAGCGCTGAGCAGGCGGTTTTTGTCTTCCACAGACAGCACTGGATCGCTTTTCTCCGGCCAGATGGCTGTCAGCAGCGCCTGGCGTTCCTTTTCCTTGCCCGGCTGGTCCTGTCCCAGCAGGATCATGTGCTGCACGATGCGGTCCCGGATCTCCGCCGTGGCCTTGCGTGTGAAGGTCAGCACCAGGATGTTGTCCAGGGAAAAATCGCTCGTGCCGTAGAAATCCAGCACGATGCGCACGTATTCGATGGCCAGGCGGTAGGTCTTGCCGGTGCCCGCGCTGGCAGTGATGATGGAGAGCGAGGGGCGGTTCATGCTTCGCCTCCTGTGGGAGGACGGTAGAGGTCGGCCCGGGTGATATTCCTCAATTCGCGGCGGTTTTGGGCGTTGGTGCCCTGCGGATAACCGCTGTCCAGGCAGCGAATCAGACAACTGCGCATCCGTTCCCGCCATTTATCGCGCTTGGCGGGATCGGTCTTATCCTCAGTTTTATGTTCCAGGATCATCCAGAAACTGGAACTGAGCGGCGTACTGTCGTATTCTTCGTCCAGCAGGTAATAGTACCATTCGTAGAAGTGCAGTTGATCCTCATGGTGCGAGCCCGTTTTGAAATCCACGATGATGTTTTCCTCCGGGCTTTCGACGCGCAGGTCGGCTATGCCGCGTATCCGCAGCAAGTATTCGTTGCCGTCCAGGCTTTCGCGGAGCAGGATCCGGTAGTCCTCGTCTGTGAGGTCCACACGCTCTTCTTCCGGAATCAGGCGAAACTGCCTGGTTCCCAGTTTGGGCAGCAAAAATCCCCGGTAAAACTGGCGGATCGAGCTTACCAGGCATTCGGAGATCACGCCGGTCAGAAACTCGTGGTTGTAGTTTTGCGGCAGTTTGTAAAGGTACAGCGAGTCAGAAATCAGGGCGTCGAGGTGACTGCGCAGCTGTTCAGGCGAATCCATTACAGCGGTCAGATCCCGCACGGTTAGCGGCCTCTGCGGCAGGGAACGCAGCACCCGGGAGAGAAATCCGTGCAGCAGCGCGCCGAAGAGCTTCCTCGAGATGGTTTCCTCTGGATGCAGGTCGATCTTTCTGATCTTGCGATGCTGGCTCACATACCAGGCGAAGGGGTTTTTATCCAGGTTCGACAGGCTTTGGTACGACGCCGTGAGCTGATGCTTGGGTCCGAAATCCAGTTCCGGAGCGGGCGGCAAGACGAAGAACCCGTCCGGGTTGGACCAATCGAGGCCGCAGTCTGAAGCGTCACATGCGAGGCTCAGGCCGGTGTTGATGTCCTTCCTGCTGAGGAACAGAGCAGTCATGGGCGGATTGGCCTCGATGGTCTGGAATTCCACACCAGGCAGCTGGCAAGCGCTCATAAAATGCTGCAACTCGGTTACGAAACTGCCGGGTTCGATGTCCTTTTCCTGGTTCCTGTAGGTATAGATCAGCAGCTCCCCGGAGTTGAAAACCTGCCGGAAAAAGTAGTACCTGTCCCGTTCCCGCAGCAGGGGATAGCTTTTCAAGCCCAGGCGTTCGCGCTGGTTTTCGTTGAACAGCCATACCGGGGCCGGAGCCGACGGATACTCGCCTTCGATGGCATGGAAAACCACCAGTTTGTCATATTGGAGGTCGCGCAGGTCCAGCAGATTGCTGATCGCGAAGCGGGCCGCGCTCTCTTCCGGCCTGGCTTTGAAGCGCAGTTGCGCGCTGGCCAGGGATTCCAGCCACAGCTGCAATGTATTTCCACCCAGCGCAGCGCCTTCACAACCGAACAATCCCTGCCAGGAAGAGACCACCGGGATGCGCTCCAAACTGGCGAAATTGGACAGCCGCTCGTAAAACTGCTCCAGCACGTCGCTGTAATCCAGTTCCTCCCGGCTGCACATGTTTTGGACCGCCAATCCCTCCGGAGCGTCGATGAGCGCTACCAAACCGGCAGGACTGGCTACCGCGCCCAGTGTGTCCAGCAGTTGGAAATGCGGAACGAGGATCTGCCGCAGCAGAGGATATGCGCCCTTGTCCTGCAGCTGTTCGAATAATCCCAGATCCGTGTCCACATAAAGGATATCCTGGTTGAACAAGGAGCGGAATTCATCCAGCAGCGCCTTGCGTTCTTGTTCGCCCCACAGAGCTTGGTAGTAGCGCAGGAAACCCTCTTGGGAGCAGGCGTCCAGGAGCATTCTCAGAGGCAGGAAGGTTTGCGTGGCAGTGGTCCGCAGCGCCGCCAGGTGCTTCTGCAGAGTTTGCAGGAAGGCGTAGATGCCGCTCTGCACCATGCTGCGGGCCTGGCCCACAGCGAACTGGCGGGGATCGAACCAGTGGCGGTAGTGGCTCTGGTAAAACCGGGTGTCCACGATCACTCCGCTGCCCTTCAGTTCTTGGCGGACAGGGGCATGGCACGCCAGAAAACTCAGCACCATCTGGTCCTGATTGGCGCTTTCTATCACAGAGATCTTATGGGTGCGCAGATCCCCTCTCTGCAAGGCTTTCAGGTCCAGTGGCCGGTTCCGCAAGCTGTCCCGGTCGAATTGCCCAGCCAGGCCCTGAGTGATGATCAGAACCTCGTTTTCCGCCTTTTCCAGCGCGGCCAGCATCTCTTTTTCGAGCTTGCTGAAGTAGTATTGGTTAACGAAAATGTAGCGGCAGCCTGAGCGCGGAACCTCGATCTGCGAGGGCTGGCGGAAAAAGATGGGATCCGACAGCCCCAGGCTTCCCAACATGTCCCGATAGCGTGACCGGACGGCCAGAACCCGCGCCAGATAATCCTCCTGCCAAGACAGTAGATTGATCTCGCAGGTACCGAAAGGATCTTCCAGATGGGTGATCGGAACGCATTCGTCAGCCACTTCCGCGAACAACTGGAAAAAGTGGTTGCCCCATTCCACCACATCGAAATAGCCGCCGATGTGAAAGTGCTGCCGGTCTTCCTCTGTGAGCGCCTGATACAGGCACAGCATGCGTTTGTCGTCGCTCGCGCAAGGACCGGGCGGCAGGATCAGGCTGCCGGCAAGTTCGTCCATGGAGAGAAATTCGCAATCCTGCAGTTCCCAATTGGACATGAAACGTTGCCTGGCAGTGGCCGCGGAGATCTTGGTGGGGAAGATTAGCTGGCAGGGATCGCTGATGTTTTCCAGCGCGGTTTGGATCGGGTCCTCCGCGAAGCTTACATTGATTATGCGGTGCATAAAAACCTCCTCAGGCTCGCCGGGATGGCAAATAGAACATAGGGACCTTCATTTTGGAGGATATCCACCCGTCCGGCAGACCGCTACGGCCGTTTGCCAAATCCTCGTAGCCTTATATTCCAAAGTGGGCGCGGGGTGAAAATCTGTCAAGGACAAATCCGGCTTTTCCCCTCCACACAAATTTCCTGCAGCGGACAGTTGGCGCAGAGAGGCAACGGCCGGCAGAATGCTTTGCACTGCGCCACGATCTGGGCATGGAAATCCTGATACAGGACGACTTCGAGGGGCAACCTGGAAATGATGTACTGCTGCCAGCCTGCGTAGTTTTCCTTATGAGGGGAGCAGCCCAAACGGCGGAGCAGGCGTCCGGTGTAGGCGTCGATCACGAATACGGGCAGGAAACCGGCGTAGAGCAGAATGCTGTCCACGGTTTCCGGCCCCAAGCCTTTAAGGGAGAGCATTTGCTCGCGCAGTTGGCCTGGATCGCTGGCGAACATGCGCTGGAAATCCGCTGCGTAGGTGAGAGTGAACCAACTGGCGAAGGCTTTCAGCCGCTTGCATTTCTGGTTGTAATAGAGCGTGGGGCGGAGCAGCGGCGCCAGCTTTTCCGCTGGAGTTTGGTGGATATCCCGCAAGCTGCGGATGCCCTGGTCCGCCAGATTGCGTAGGGCTTGTTCCACATTGCGCCAGGCTACGTGCTGGGTGAGGATGGCGCCGGTCACGATCTCGTCCAGCGTTTCGCCCGGCCACCAATGCTGGTGCCCGTTACGACTCAATAAAAGTTCGTAGACCGCCATCAGCTCGGGTTCGGTTGGCTGTTGTGCCTTCATGATTTCCAGAAGGCCGGTTTCGGGTTGCCTGTCAAGTCCAATTTCAGCCACCCGAACGAGCATTAACAGACTGAAACGACACTTCCGCCCCCGAAACTTGTAGATATCCACAATTCATTGGCTTACTTATCTTTACCTGTCCAAGCCAGGCCTGGTTCTCATCTCACACCGTCAATCACTTCTTAATCAAGCGTCAATCAAGCGTCAATTATTGAGGCTTGATTGACGCTTGATTAAGACTTGATTAACGCTTGTCCGGCAGGGCGGTCTGGGATGATGGAGACGAATTATGTGGATATGTGGATGATGTACAATGCCTCCTCTCTAAGCGAGAGGGTCGAGTGGGTCAAATCGAGTGGGTATGCCAGAATTTATCACTCACTTTCAAACCGAGTTGGTTAGCCCCGGAGGGTGCGTCAGATCATAGCGGTGGGTGCGAAGCGACGCAGGAGCGAAGCCCCCCGGAACGTAATCCCGATAATAGATTTGAGCCCCGGAGGGTGCGACACACTTGGATATCAGCCTCGCATTAGCGATAATCAATCATAGAAAGATTTGGCGAATGTATGTCGCGCCCTCCGGGGCTCAGACTGCTGACAAAGGCCTGTTTTTGGGGGCCTGGATTTGGGTTTATCCTTGCAATATCCAAGTTTTCCGGGATAGTTGC
>CAYSAT010000061.1:0-17938 GCA_964429035.1 uncultured Candidatus Cloacimonadota bacterium
TGAGGCAGCAGGATGGCGTTCACGGAATTGCTGAGGATGGAGATGAAGGGCAGTTCCATCGCCCCCACGGAAAACACGGCAAACTGCGCCGGAGTGAAGAACCCGGAGATCACGAACTTATCCAGCTGGATGGAAAGCATGCCGATGATCGAGGACAGGCCCAGGGGCAGGGAATAGCGGAAGACCTCCTGGTAGAACGAAGGGTCGAAGCTGGCCCTGATCCTGCGCCCCAACAGCTGATATTGGGCAAAGCCCCATTGCAGAAAGGCGGAAAGCATCACACCCAGCACTATGTAGTTCAGGTTATGGGTGAGCAAAGCCAGGCCCAGGATCAGCACCAGATCCGTAACGACGCTGAACAGGGTGAAAAAGGCCGCTTGCGCAGGCTGTTTCAGGCCCAGGGCTACGGAGCTGTAGATCTGCGTGATGAACATGAACAGCGGATAAACGGCGTAGAGGACCAGCAACTGTTCCAACTGTGGGTTGTTGAAACTGCGCGCGATCAGACCGCGGAACAAGTAGATGGCGGCGCTGAACAGCCAGGCCAGCAGCGTAACCAGGTTCACCGTACGGGTGATGAACTCGGCTTGGGAGTCGCTGTGCCGCAGTTTGGGCAGGAAAAACAGGATGCTCTGGGGAATGCCCAGCAGCATCAGGGTGGAAAACGTGGAGTAGATCAGAAAGAGCTGGCGGTAGGAGCCCAATTCCTCTGGCAGTAATATGCGGGCCAGGACGATGCCGACCAGCGATTTGAAGCCAAAGCGGATAAACTCCGCCGTGGTGAGCATTCCCGCCTGTTTGCTGCGGTCTTCGGTCATATCTGCAGCGCCTCCAAAAAGACCGGTATCAGATACCTGTAGCCGTCGCCCTCACGCAGCAAACTTACGATGTAGGAGCCCGGAGCCAGGATCTCTCCAGTCTCCAGCACCCCGTTCCAGGAATCCTGGCTGTAACCTTGCAAATAGTAATTATCGCGCTGGTAAAAGACGCGGCCTTGGATATCCCGCACTTCCAGCTGCCAGGTTCCAGCTTGGGGGATCAACAGATCCAGCTGGTAAAAACGGCCGGCTGCTTGCAGGGAAACGTAGGCCGCAAAGCGGTCCCGTCCTTGATGGCTGGGCTGGTAGGGCGAGTATATTTGTGCGGCGAGGATGCTATCGGCGTAAGCGCTGGTGGCAAGCCGGGCTAAAGCGTTGCCGGGTAGGAGGCCATTGTAGCTGAATAGGGAGTGGCCGGCAAAGCCTTGCTTCCTGATTGCTGTGATGCGCTCTTCCACATCGTTGACGCTGTAGGAAGTCTTTTTACTACTGGGAAGAAGCGAGGAGCCATCATCGTTCCAGGCCCGGATTCCCACTACCATGCCTTCAGGATGGCGCAGCTTGCCCAGCGCGCCAAGCTGGGCCGAGAACTCAGCCAACTCCAGATCGTACACCATGGGATACACGAAGTCCACCAAACCCAACAGCAGCCAATTGTGCCAGTCCTGGGCGTAGAGGTCAAGCGCCTGGTGGTATTCGGGAATCACCGCGGCGCTGAAAACCAGGCCGGGATTGAGGGAATCGGCCAAGGCACGGGTTCTGGCCACAAAATCCGTAACTTGTTGCATCCGCCACTGATTCCAGCTGAGTTTAGGTTCGCTCCGGGCGTCAAACCTGGCCACAGCGTCAGGATGATATCCTTGTTTCGAGCCAGGATAGCGCACATAATCCAAGTGCAGGCCATCCAACTCGGGATAACCGCTGAGCAGGTCTCCCAGGACGTTCAAAAGATAGTCCTGCACTTCGGGCAGGCCGGGATCCAGGAAATAGCCGAACTGGGCGGCATCTTTCGGATCCGGGGATTTCTGAGCGCGCGTGAACCAGCCGGGGTGGTGTTGATAAATGTAGTTGGCTTTCAAAAGTAGGGTATTCTGAGGCGCGGCGTTGAAGGTAACGAACCAGGCATGTACCCTCAGATCCCTTTTGTGGCCTTGTGCCAGCGTATAGGCCAGGGGATCAAAACTGGCGTCCTTCAGGATATGGCTGCGGGGTTCAGGATTGGGATAGTTGTCCGGAACGCGGTTCGTTTGATACAGGGCGTCCGCACGGTAACGGACTTCCACTAAAACGTCGGTGACCCTTGCCGCTGCAGCGGCGCTTAGAAAAGAATCGATCCGGGCTGGAGTCTCCAAACCCCAGGGCAGAGCCCAGATGGCGCGGATCTCAGCTTGCAGTGGCAGCAGCGCCAGCAGCAGCGCGCCAGCCGCCAGCCACCTGGCAATATTACTTCGCGGCATCGTCCTCTTTTCCCGGCTGGGAATCCTGCACCCGGATTATGGCCGCGCCGTCCTTCATCCTTAGCTGCAGGTCCTCCTGGGGTTGCAGTTGCCGCACCGAAGCAATAACCTGCTTACCCCGCAAAACCATGCTGTAGCCTTGATTCAGGATGGCTGAGGGCGATCTGCCCTCCAGCATCAGAGCCGCCTTTTCCAGATGGTTTTTGACCGCGGTGAAGCGAGTATGGGCCAGGTTTTGCAGCCGGGGCTGCTGTTCCCTGTACTGCTGGGTTTTGCGGATCACACATTCGCGCAGGGCGCTCTGCATCCGGGTGAGAGCGAGCGTTTTCTGCAGGGTACGGCGGTGCAAGGCGGATTGCAAGCGGGAACCGAATTTTAGAAGTTCAATGGCCGACATGTCCAGGCGCAGTTGCAGGCTCTGCCACATCTTTTCTGGATGCAAGCGGGCCAGGCTGAGCTGCAGGACTGCCAGGCGCTTGGATTCGCGATCGATCCTGGCGCCCAATTTGGAATTCAAGCCCAGGGCGAGCGAATCCAGATAGGACAGCAGTTCTTTCCTCTCGGGAACAGCTAGTTCGGCAGCTGCAGAAGGAGTGGGGGCGCGCAGATCGGCAACGAAATCGGCGATGGTGAAGTCGATCTCGTGGCCCACTGCGGAGATCACAGGAATCCGTGAGGCATAGATCTCCCGGGCCAGTTCTTCGTCATTGAAGCAAAACAGGTCTTCTTGCGAACCTCCGCCCCGGGCTAAAATGATCAGGTCCACATTGGCGGCGGCATTGAAGTGGCAGATCCCGGCTCGCAATTGAGGCGGGGCTTCCACACCCTGCACCAAAGCGGGATAGACGTCCACTGCCAAAGGAAAGCGGCGGCCCAGGACGTTGAGGATATCCTGCAAAGCGGCTCCGGTGGGCGAAGTGACGATGCCGATCCGAGCCGGATAACGCGGCAGCGCTTTTTTGTGAGCGGGATCGAAGAGCCCTTCTTCCTGCAGTTTCTTCTTCAGGAGTTCAAAGCGCAGGGCCAGGTCGCCCTGTCCAGCCAGATGCATGGATTGGACGTTCAGGCTGTAGCTGCCGCCCTTCTCATAAATGGTGAGTTTGCCAAAGCAGACCACCTCCATGCCCTCTTCCGGCTCGAAGTCCAGATGCAGGTTGGCAAAGCGGAAAAAGGTGCAGCGCAAGGTGGCGCTGGCGTCCTTGAGATTGAAATAGATGTGCCCGGAACTGTGGCGCGTGTAGTTGCTGACTTCGCCGCGCACATAGAGCGCTTCGATCTGGGTTTCCACCACCTGCTTGAGGTGCCGGGTGATCTCCAGGACGCTGAATACGATCAATTCATCCATAACGGGCCACTAATCCGCGCCCTGCTTATTTGTCAATCCCGCGTTCGAGTTCCGGCCTCAATGCAGCAGGACAAGTTTGCGGGTCGCTGTGGCGCCGCCTTGCTGTAAACGCAGGAGGTAGATGCCGGAGCCTGTGGTGTTGCCCCGGTCGTCGCGTCCGTCCCACACCAGGGTGTGCTTGCCGCCAGGCAGCTCGCCGGAAGCCAGGGTCCGCACTTTCTGGCCGCGGAGGTTGTAAACCGCCAGAGTCGTTTTGCCTTTGCTGGCCACTTGCAGGTCCACGGACACCTGATCCCGGAACGGATTGGGATAGGCTTTCAGGCCAAGTGTGGCCGGAGCTACGGCGCTGCGCCCAGAACTGGCTGCAGTGTATCTCTGTTCGGTGAAGCGCAGGCTGAGTGATTTGGGATTCTCAGAAGTCAGCACTTGCATCCAGTAATAGTTGTTGGGATTGGGTACGCTGTTCAGGGCGGAAAACTGCGTCCAGGGAGTCCATTCGATCAGCCCCACGTTGTCGAAGAGCGCTTGCACGGTTCCGCCGGAATTATTGGAACAGGTCAGGCGGATATCGTAGTACCAGGCATTGGAGGGGATGGTCAGTTCCTTGGAAAACCAGGTCCATTCAGTATTGCCGCTGATATTGGCCGTTATGGTATCGCTGCTTAAAAGGCCGCTGGTGCGGCTGTTGTAGTAACGGATGAGAATGTTGGCATTGGAGGCGTTAACCGTCTTGATCCAGCCGTGGAGCGTGTACTTCCTGGTGTTGTCGTACCACTTGCAGCGTTTCTTGATCGTGGCGGTGCTGGTTTGGCCATTAGCAGGCGCGACCACGGCGCTGCGCAGTCCATCCACCACGTCTGTGGTGGAAAAAGCGGAGACATCCCACAAGGAGGAGCCCTCGTCCTCGAAATTGCCGAACCATACGGTTTCGGCGCCCAGGCGGTATTGCGCGTCGCTCACCGGTTCGATGGCATCCACGGCGCTGATGCTGCCATAGCGGGGCAGTTTGAAGGGATCGGTTACGTTGCCCAGTCCTGCTACCTGCTTGAGCTGCTGGTTCAAAGCATAGGCGTGGCTGGAAACCTGGGCGTCTTCAGGATGGATGAGGACGCTGGCCGAAACGTCGTTGTAGTCTACAAGGAGTTTGGTGTTTAGCTGCGTGCTGCACATGGCCAGGTAATCCAGAATGTACTTGCCCAATTGGCCCACAGCGGGTTTGGGGATGTAGTCATCCAGGTACACGGGTTTGATCAGGTAGTTGTCGAAGCCCGCGTGATCGGCATCGGCATAGAAGATAAAGGTGGGCATGGTTTCCGGGTAATCCAGGTCGAAAGCGAAGTTTCCCAGCGAGTGGACGATCACTTTGCCCTGATAGACCTCGATGGCTTGGGGAATGTGGGGATGGTGGACCACAACCAGGTCCGCGCCCGCTTCGATCGCGAAATGGCGGATCGCGACATCCCACATGTGGGGAACATCCGTGCGGGGATTGTAGTCCTCGTCCTGGTCATCGCCCAGGAACGGATTGGACTTGTCGTAGCCGCTGCCTGGTGAAAGCGAATACTCGCTGCCGCCGTGCAGTTCCATGATCTTCAGGTCCGCCACGTCGTCCACCGCTGCCAGTTGCTGCAGCATGTAATAGGGCGTCATGTAGGCGAAGCCCGGTTTGTTGAAACCCGCCTGCAGATAGGGTTGGGCGTTGTTGTATTGCCCGGTGCGGTCGCTGCTGGCCAGGAAGGCTATGTTCAGGCCGCTTTTGTTGATGAAGGCTGGCGTGTAGGCCTCGTAAGAATTGGCGCCGGAGCCGCTGTAGATGATGCCATTCGCGTCCAGCAAGCCGAGCATCTGGGTCATGCCCTCCAGGCCGTAGTCCAGGGTGTGGTTGTTGGCCAGGCTTACCACATCGATCCCGGCATAAACCAGGCCGCTGACGTTGGCTGGATTGCCTCTGTAAACCACGCTTTTGGTGGGATGCGGCGTGCCCACATTGCACAGCACGATCTCCAGATTCCCCACGGTGATGTCCGCGGCATTGCCCAAAAGATCCAGCGTGGGGGCAAAGATCGCGTTCACCCCTTGGGTGGGGATTATGCCGCCAGCGTTGTCGTAGCGCCGGCCAAGCATGATGTCGCCAACGAAGTTCATCCTGAGGGGAAGGGTGTCGGTGCCGGGATCCACGGTCACCAGAGTGGAACCCAGGCCCCATTTGCCCGTGTCGTCGATAACTTTGAGCGTCACCCGGTAGGGATGGTTGTCGTCCACGGTGAACACGTGGTAGGGATTGGCCTCAGCGCTTGTGAGGCTGTCTCCGAAATCCCACTCATAGCTGAAAGTTCCGCCCTCCGGATCGGTAACCACGGAATTGAATTGCACGCCCACATCGCGGAATCCCTGGTACTCAGAGCCCTGAAAGGATATTTGATGCGACACGGCCACGCTGGGAGCGGTACCCAGGTCGGAAGTGATGTTGAGGATGGAATCGATCCAGAAATTGCGGTTGCCCACTCCGTCCAGATCATTCACATAAACCAGCGAGGTGATCACCGGCAGGTAGTCGAAAAAGGAAAACCAGTCATCGGCGATGGGCAGCTGGAAAGTGTTCCACGCTCCATGCGCAAAAGCGCCCTGATACACGGGCACCCATTCCTCGATATCCATCACCAGCGAACCCGAAAATGAGTAGAACAGCACGTTGTCCCCGTCGGAGAAACCGATGCCCTGCACCTTCGCTCCACTGGTGGTTTTGGCCGCCACCTGGAAAACGTTGTGGGAATCCACCACCACGGGAGTTATCATTTGCTGTTTCCAGGTGTTGCCGGAAAGCAGCAGGGAATAGGCGCTGCCCTGGTAAGTATCGGTGGTGGTGAGTTGCCAGGCTGTGGGGTTGATATCTTCATCCAGCCAGGAAAGCAGGGTTACGCTGCCGCTTTCGAAATCTTCCAGCGTGGTGAACCTCGTGGACTGGGCGCCCAAAGTCTGCAGGGCAAACAAAGCGCCCAATGCCAGCCAGAGAACGCCTTTCCACAGGCTGAACGGACTATTACCGGTGCGATTCATGCTTCACCTCTCTTCCAGCGGAATGCTCCAGCTGGCAGTGGTTTATAGTCAAACAGGGAGCGCTGGACGCCAACGCTCCCCCATAAGCTCAGGTGTTGCTCAAGCCAGCGTTCAAGGCACGCAGATTGGCTTCCACCACGGCGTCGCCTTTGCGCTGGAAGATGGCCTTTATGGCTGCTTCGATCTCCGCGGAAGTGAACCCCAAATGCTCGATTGCCGCGCCTAGCATCACGATATTCATGCCACGCGGGGCTTTGACGTCCCTGGCGAGCGTATCGGCATCGATCAGCACGTGGTGCGGATGCTTCAGGATCTGGGCATAAACGGCTTCCGTATCGGGATAGACGGCGATGTTTTTGAACGGGGTTTTATTGGCTATGATCCAGCCATCGGAAGCCAGATAAGGCAGGTAGCGCAGCGCTTCCATGGGCTCCACGGAAAGGATCATGTCGGCGCTGCCAAAGGGGATCAGGTCGCTCCAGATGGCCTGGTCAGCCAGGCGCAGATGGCTCTGGACGTCGCCTCCGCGCTGGCTCATGCCATGCACTTCAGCTTGCTTGAGATGCCAGCCGCGGTTCAAAGCCGCGGTACCCAGGATCTGGGCGATGGTCAGGATGCCCTGTCCGCCCACTCCAGCGAGAATTATGTCCTTTTTCATGCTGGCACCTCCGGCTTGTTCTTCTTCTTCATCGTTTCCAGGCATTCCCGGCGCGGGATAATCACGGAAACTCCCTTGTAGGCCAGTTCTTCCTTATAGGTGCTCACCATTTCGTCCCAATTCGCTTTCAGGGGTTTGAACACCCGGATGTGTTCCCTGGGAACGCCGAAGCCCAGGCAGATCTCTTCCAATTTGCCCGCGCCCGTATAGTCCTGTCCGCCGGTCATGGCGGTCGTGGAGTTGTCCAGGATCACGATCATCACGTTGGAGTTCTCGTAAACGCAGTCCATCAGGCCGGTCATGCCGCTGTGCGTGAAGGTCGAGTCGCCGATCACGGCTACCGCGGGAAAGAGCCCGGCATCCGCGGCGCCTTTGGCCATGGTGATGCTGGCGCCCATGTCCACGCAGGAATTGATGGCGTTGTATGGCGGCATGAAGCCCAGGGTGTAGCAGCCGATATCGCTGAACACGTGGCCCCGGCCGTATTCCTTGAGCGCTTCGTTCAAGGCCAGGTAACTATCCGCGTGGGGACAACCGACGCACAGAGCTGGCGGACGCGGATTCACGATTTCCGGAATGGGCGCGCCAGGAGTGTCGGGCAGTCCCAAAGCCCGGGCGACCTTGTTGGGATTCAGTTCGCCGTCGCGGTCGATAGTGCCGTCCAGCCTGCCTTTGATCGGTTTGGTTCCTTTCCAGGCCGCGCCTTTTAGGATATCTTCCACCAGGGGCATGCCTTCTTCCAGCACGAGGATGCTCTCGCAGGTGTCGTAAAGCTGGCGCAGGGCAGTCATGGGCAGCGGGTACTGGCAGAGCTTGATCACTGGGTGGGGTATGGGCTGGCCTAGATAAGCTTCGCGCAGGTAGTTGTAAGCCAGGCCGGTGGTCACGATCCCGCGGGAAAAATCTGTTCCTCCGATTTCCAGGGAATTGAACGGGGACAGCGCAGCTTCCTGCTCAAAGTCTTTCTGCAGTTCGATTAGGTGCTTGTATTTCTTGCGGGCGAAAGCTGGCAGCAGCATGAACTGGAAGGGATCGTCCGGCTTTTTCATCGCGTTTTGGGATAGCGCTGCGCGCGGTTGTACGCCTGAACGGGAATGGGAAAGCCGGGTGGTGAGGCGCAGCAGCACGGGAACGTGGTATTTTTCGGAAAGTTCGAAGCCGTGGAACGCCATGTCGTAGCATTCCTGCTGATTGGAGGGCTCCAGAACGGGGATCATGGCGAACTTGCCAAAAAACCGGCTGTCCTGCTCGTTCTGCGAGGAATGCATGCCCGGATCATCGGCTACAACTACTATCAGTCCGCCATTGGCGCCGGTGAAGGCGGAATTCATGAAGGGATCGGCAGCCACGTTCAAGCCCACGTGCTTCATTGTGACCAGGGCGCGTTTGCCGGCATAACTCATCCCGATCGCCTCTTCCATCGCGGTCTTCTCGTTGGAAGACCAGATCCGGTGGACGTTTCCGGCCTCCGCTTGCTTGCTGCGTTGAACGTATTCGATGATCTCGGTGGAGGGTGTGCCCGGATAGCCGTAGAATCCCGATATTCCGGCATCCAGGGCTCCCTGCGCCAGGGCTTCATCGCCCAAAAGCATCAGTTTTTCCATTACTGACTCCTTTATCTATATTTTTATGTCTTTTCTTCCATATGAGCAACGCCGCATCAGAGGCAACTTTCTTGTCGGCATGTAGATATGCAATTTAACAGCCAAACCCAGGGCGCAAAAAAAGTCAAGCACAATATGCATGAGGCAGGGAATCCTAAGGTTCATCCCGAACGAAAGCTGCAGCGCAGGTACGAACGGAGCCTTGAACGGCAAAGGAACGCTTCATCAGCATCTTACGCGCCGCATGAGTCTGCCAGGAAGCTTGCCGCCAGCTCGATGGCCTCCTTATGGCCTCCTTATGACTTCCCTAACAACCATCGGGAGGCCTTAGGGATGTGGCCAACGGACGAGGGAGCCAGCCCCACGGGCGTATGCACGGACGGTGATCTGGGCTACTGGACACGCGGCAACGTTTGTTGGGCCTTCCAAAACCGGTCCAGGAAGAGGCTGGTAGCGGCGGTTGTATCGATTTTATCGGTTATCGCGGGAACTGGCTTGCCTGGTATCGGGAATAGCGCTGCAAACCCGGTAGAAACGCCTTTGCGGCTGAGAGAAAGAAGGATCGTTCCAAACCAGGGCTGTCGTGCTGGCCAGATAGTTGTAAGGGCCTTCTGGAACCTCCGCGGCATATATATTGTAGCTCTGGGCACCGGGAACTTGCGCCCAGAACAGGGTTCCATCCTCGGAAATGCTGACCTGTGGCGGTGCCAGAAAAGTGTAGGGTATGGCGAATCCCGTGTAGGATCGCTGCGCAGTGGAACTGGACTGAAAGGGAAAGTACCCCACTTTCCAGGCTGAGCCGTTGTTGGTGTCTATGTACAGGACGACTTTGTTCCAATAGCCGCTGGTTGCGCACAGATAGAGGTTGCCGTTATCCTGGTCAAACGCGCAGTCGCAATAGGTGCCGGGGACGTTGATCCATTTGCCCAAATGGCCGACCACAGTCGCGGCTCCGGTGCTCGTGTTGAGGGTGTAGAGCTTGGGATCAGAGGCGTCTTCTCCTCCCACCGCGTAAAGGATGGCGTTGCGATAGTCGAAAGCGATTCCGTGCACTGCGATGTTGACGCCCAGCGGTCCTATCAGGATAGGAACGCCGGTAAGGCGGTTCAATCTGTAAAGATGGCTGTTTGTGGCTCCGTAGAGCGTGGAGGAGACAGGATCCCAGGCCATGCCCACCATCCGGTTCACTCCGGTAATGCCATTTTCGGTCATGGATCCATTGGCTTGGTTGATCTGCCAGATCCTGTCGTTTTCATCCTCATCCCAGAGTTGATACTCCGCGGCGTACCATTGCCCGGCAATCCAATCCGCGCAGCTGAGCTGCCGTTCGTTGAGTGGATCCTGCGGCAGTTCGCTCAGCAATTCCGGATGCCCAAGGTTGAAGGTGACGTTTTTTTTGAAGTTCAGATTATCGTTGAATGCATAGGCAAAGGCTTGCTTGTCCAGGTTGAGGCTGTAGAATGTGCGCGTGGCCTCGTTGTTCTGGGGGTTCAGGTCTGCGGCAAGAATCGCGTGCATCATAATCTCGGCGCCACCCGGAATAGGCGTAAAAGATGGGAAGGCGACAGAGCGCAGTTCTCCGGGAGCCAGATTGGAAATCTCCACCAGCTCGTTGTATGCGCCATTGCCGGAAGATATCATGAGCTGCAGATTCTCTGTACTGGCGCCCACATTCAAGATCCGGGCTTGCGGCGTGACCGACTCGCCGAGATCCACAACTTCATTCACTCCCCCGATCCCCATTGCCCAGATATCGTGCATTGGCGCTTGAGCGACGCTGATCTCGTCAACTGACCAGTAGTCGCAATACGGATAGTTGTTGGGATTGTAAACTGTCCAGCCCAGATAGAGATAGGGTTGCTGGGGATTGACGACAATGCTGAAGACTTTCCCCGCGGCAAAACCATCCATGCTCCCATGCGACCAGGAAGCCGGCAGCCAGTTAAGCAGGTCGTAGCTGTATTCCAAGCGCACCGTCAGTCCCGGTTGGTCAGCATAAGCGATGTAGCCATGGCGGAAACTCACCTGGATTTCACTGGCGCCGTCCAGCTTGACCAGCGGCGAGATCAGGCGCGAGGAGCCAGCGTAGCCGCTCATGTCCCATTTTGCTTCAAAGGTCGAAGATCCTGCGAAATTCGTGTCGTCGATGCTCCAATCGTCCGTGTAAGCGTTGAAGTCCCGGGCTTGGGTCCAACCAGCTGGAAAACTGCCGCTGTCGAAATTCTGGATCAGGGGCAGGGTGACCGGATTCATGGTGAGGATGATCTGCGGGCGGTGATAGGATTGGTTCACTCCGATGATTCCGCCGGTCTGATAGAGAGTCCTCACAAACGGGCTGGTATTGGCGTAACGCACGCTGGGGTTGGCGCTGGTGGTGTTCATGTTCCGGTATCCCGCCTGGATGACGAGGTTGGACGTCCCGTCCCAGGTGAATGGAGTAGAAAAAGTGTGCCGGTTCCAGCCCTGCTCAGGTTGGTAGGGATTTGTGAGGTGCACGTTGGTGAGGCCCTCGATAAAGTCGCTGCCAAACTGGCTCAGGGTGGTGTGGCCGATGGCGATGGAAAAGCGGTTGAGGGGCTGGCAGCCGTTCACGGACTCCACATAAAAAGACAGTGCCAGGATTTCGCCAGCGCTGCCTCCTGCCGCAGTCAACTCCGCGGCCGTAAACAGGTATTGGTCTTTTTCCACTTCGGTGAAGTTGCCGTAGGGGCAGGGAGAATCATCCGGACCGTTGAACCCGGAATAACTGCCCAGGCTTACTTCACTGCCCGCCAATGGCACGATCATCAAGCAAGAAAACAAAAAAGCCGTTAAGAAGTGCTTCATACCTTACGCTCCCGGCCATGCCTTTTTGCAGCCGCTGAGATAATACCAGGGCGCAACCATGGCCTTGGTTCAGTTTGTTGTTCGCATATAATGTGTCAAGATAATTCTCCAGAACCGGACCTGGGATGGCCTGCACAGGTTCAGGGCTCGCGACAAAAAAACTATTGACTAAAAGCGCGCTTCCTTAAGAGATGGCAAATCGATTAAAAACAAAGGTTTGACAGATGCTGGCAGCAAAGATCTTCGTGCGATTGAAGCCCAATGTCCTTGATCCGCAAGGCAAGGCCGTGAGTAATTCCCTGCACCAATTAGGCTATTCTAGCGTGGTGGAAACCCGCATCAGCAAATTCATCGAGATCACCTTCGATTCCGACGACCTGGATTTGGTGACCGCCGAAGTGGAGCGCATCTGCAACGACCTGCTGGCCAATCCGAACACGGAAACCTACGACTATACAGTGCTGGCAGTGGAATAGGAACGTGCTTTGAGAGTTAGCGTGGTTACCTTTCCCGGCTCCAACTGCGATCATGACGCCCACGAGGTTTTTCTGGCGCGCGGGCATGACAGCCGTTTGATCTGGCACAAGGATCACGACCTCCAGGATCCCGATCTGGTGGTGCTTCCGGGCGGTTTCTCCTATGGCGATTACCTGCGCTGCGGCGCTTTGGCGCGCTTTTCACCGATCGTCAGCGAAGTCCTGCGTTTTGCGGAAAAGGGCGGACTGGTGCTTGGGATCTGCAACGGCTTTCAGATCCTCACCGAATGCGGCCTGCTGCCCGGAACGCTATTGATGAACCGGGATCTGGATTTCATCTGCCAACACCAGCAGATCCGGGTGGAAAATCCGGAGACGCCCTTCACGCTGGGCATTCCGGCCGGAACGGTCCTTGACGTGCCCATCGCGCACAAGGAAGGTAACTATTTCATCGACGCCAATGGCCTGCAGGAACTCCAATACAACGGCCAGATAGTGTTCCGTTACGCGGACAAGGAGGGAGCGGCGAGCCCGGAAGCCAATCCCAACGGATCTTTGGATAACATCGCCGGGATCTGCAACCAACGGCGCAACGTGCTGGGAATGATGCCCCATCCCGAGCGTTCCGCCTCCCACACAGTGGTAAGTCAGGACGGAGCGAGGATCTTTGCCGCGCTGGAAAGCCATTTTGACGCACGTGGATAAACTGCTGTTTCCGCCTGCATGCCTGGCCTGCAACCAGAGGACGGATTCCGCGGCGGAGCTGTTGTGCGCCAGCTGCCGTTCCAAACTGGTGCCTGTCAGCGGCAAGTATTGCCCCCATTGCGGATCGCCCTTGCAGGACTATCGCTGCGAAGCCTGTTCCCATACCAATTTCAGTTTCGATTTTGCCCGCTCCGCTTACGTGTACGACAGCCCCGTGAAGGAACTGGTGCACCGGCTCAAATATGAATCCTTGCGCGCCCCAGCCGATTTTTTTGCCCGCTCTCTGCTGAGAATTCCAGCCGCGGCAAGGCTCTCCGGCTCCTTTGACCTCGTTATGGCAGTGCCCTTGCATCATGTGCGGCAGCGTGAGCGCGGCTACAACCAGTCGGAATTGATCGCCCGCCGTGTGGCCTCCGGTTTGCGCATCCCTTTCCGGAAGCCTGTTTACCGGCGCTCCAATACCGTCAGCCAGACCAACCTGAGCCGCGAAGCGCGCGTATCCAACCTCAAAGGCGCGTTCGCCCTGCACCGTAAAGCGAACGTAGCAGGTAAGCGCGTAATCCTGGTGGACGACGTATTCACCACAGGCACCACGGTGAATGAGATCTCCAAACTCCTCAAAACCGCAGGAGTGGCGCGCGTGGCAGTGTTGACCGCTGCCAGGGCGGTGTGAGATGAAGAAAGAATACAACGAGATCAAGGCCACGATCACCGAAGCCGAAGCGCAATTGATGATCGAGCGGGTGGCGCGCTTCATCGTGGAACGCCATTTGGGAGCGGCGGGCATCCTGCTGCTGGAATCGCTGCATCCCTTGCATGGGATCGCCAGCCAGGCCATGTATTTCTTGTTGCCATTCGCGGAAATGGTCTTTGATTCCCAAAAATACCAGAATTTCGCCCTGATGATCCAGAACGAGGACTACCTGAAGCGCCTGATCAAGCGCATCGACGAACTGGACGAAGAACTCAACCGCGAACACCGCGCCGCGGCCAACCTGATCCGCAAACGCCGCCGAAACAAGCGCCGCGCCTTGCTCAATCGACTATTCAAGAAAGAAGATAAATCAGCTGAATAAGCGGAGGTATAATGCAATACGATGAGAAACGCCTCACCCGGATCGTCGCCACAGACTGCGGCAGCACGACGACCAAGGCAATTTTGATCGAATGGGTGGACGGCGAATACCGCCAAACCATCCGCGGCGAGGCCCCCACCACTGTGGAAGCCCCCCTCAACGACGTAACCAAGGGCGTGATCAACGCCACACAGGAGCTGGAAGAACTAGCCCGGCTCAAGTATCACAACCCCAACATCAAGTTCATGGAAAACGGCGAATTCGTGATTCCGCGCAAAGGCGACATCGGCGTGGATGCCTATGTTTCCACGTCTTCGGCTGGCGGTGGACTTCAGATGATGGTGACCGGAGTGGTCGCCGCGATGACTGGCGAAAGCGCGGAACGCGCTGCGTTGGGAGCCGGGGCGATCGTGATGGACCTCATTGCCAGCAACGACAAGCGCATGAACCACGAGAAGATCGAGCGCATCCGCGAACTGCGGCCAGACATGATCCTGATGGCTGGCGGCGAAGACGGCGGCACGATCAAGCACGTGGTGGAAATGGCGGAGCTGGTGAGCGGCGCCGATCCCAGGCCGCGCCTGGGTTCCGGGTTCAAACTCCCGGTGATCTACGCCGGCAACAAAGAAGCCCGCGAGCACATCAAAGAATCCCTCGGCGACAAGGTGGACCTGATCATCACCGACAACATCCGCCCCAAATTGGAAACCGAGAACCTTGGCCCAGCCAGAGACAAGATCCACGATCTCTTTATGGAGCACGTGATGAAACAGGCCCCCGGCTATAACAAACTGATGGAATGGTGCCAGGGACCGGAGCACGAACAGGTGCCCATCATGCCCACTCCAGCCGCCGTCGGAAACATCATGCAGGCCATCGCCAAAGACGAAAAGATCGAGGTGGTGGGCGTGGATATAGGCGGCGCCACCACGGACGTGTTTTCCGTGTTCACCGAGGACTACGTATTCAACCGCACCGTGAGCGCCAACCTGGGCATGAGCTACAGCATCTCCAACGTGTTGGCTTCCTCCGGTTTGGATAACATCATGCGCTGGGTTCCGCTCGACATCGACGAAAACGAACTGCGCAACATGATCAAGAACAAGATGATCCGCCCCACCACGATCCCTTCCCTGCTGGAAGAGCTGGTTCTGGAGCAGGCCATCGCCATCGAAGCCCTGCGCCTGGCTTTCGAGCAGCACAAGGAATTTGCCAGCAGCCTGAAAGGAATGCAGCGCCAGCGCGATATCTCCGAAGCCTTCAGCCAGTCCACATCCGGCGCTTCGATCGTGAACCTGATGACCCTCAACCTCCTTGTAGGCAGCGGCGGAGTGCTTTCCCACGCTCCCCGGCGCCACCAAACCGTGATGCTGCTCATCAATGCCTTCCTGCCTGAAGGAATTACCCGCCTGGCAGTGGACAGCATCTTCATGATGCCGCACCTGGGCGTTCTTTCCGAGATCAGCACCAAAGCGGCGACCGAAGTGTTCCGCAAGGACTGCATGGTCTATCTGGGCACCTGCGTGGCGCCCGTTGGCAAAGGCAAGATCGGCAAGCCCGCGCTTTCCGCCAAACTGCAAATGCCCGATGGCAGCGTTTGGGAAGAGGAAATCCCCTTCGGCGAAGTGCGCCTGATCCCTTGTGGAGTGGGCGAAGTGGCCAAAGCCACCTTGAAAACCAGCGGCGGCCTGATCCTGGATAAGGACAAGAACCGCGAACTTACCGTCGATCTGCACGGCGGCACCGTCGGCATCGTTCTGGACACCCGCGGCAGAAAACCTTTCACGCTGCCTACGGAAAAGGCCGAACGCATCGCGCTGCTCAAGAAGTGGATGCGGGAATTCAAAGCCTACCCCGAAGCGATTCTGCAATAGGAGGAAACAATGGGACAAGCATATTCTGCCGGATTGACCGTTACTGAAAGCATCGTATTGAGAAAAGAGCGCATCCTGCCCCTCAAGGGTAAAGTGCTGGTGAAAAAGGGCGACGAGGTCAAGGCTGAGACCGTGGTGGCGGAAACCCTGCTGCCCGGAAAGGTCGTGCCCTTCAACCTGGCCAACAAACTTGGCGTCACCCCCGGCCAATTGACCAATTTCATCAAGATCGAAGCCGGGCAACAGATCACAACCCATACCGTCCTCGCTGAAACCAAGGGTCTCTTTGGCCTCGGGCTCTTCAAAAATGAGGTCCATTCACCCGTGGAAGGCGAAGTGGAGAGCATTTCTTCCGTCACCGGACAGGTCTTGCTGCGTGAACCGCGCATACCCGTGCAGGTGAAAGCCTTCATGGACGGCATCGTGACCGACGTGATCGAGGACGAAGGCGTGGTGATCGAAAACAAGAGCGCCTATATCCAGGGCATCTTTGGCATTGGCGGCGAAACCGTCGGCGAGATCAAGGTCCTGGCCAAATCTCCGGAAGCGGAGATCGAAGCCGGCGCCGTGGACGATTCCTGCAAAGGCAAGATCATCGTCACCGGCTCCTTCGTGAACCATGCCGTGATCGAAGCCGCGCGCCACCATGGCGTGAAGGCCATCATCACTGGCGGCATCGACGACCGGGACATCAAGAAACTCCTCGGCCACGACATCGGCGTTGCCATCACAGGACACGAGAACATCGGCCTCACCATCGTGGTCACCGAAGGTTTCGGCAAGATCACCATGGCGCGCAAGACCTTCGACCTGCTCAAAAAGTTCGAGGGGAAAAAGACCTCGATCCATGGCAGGACGCAGATCCGCGCCGGCGTCATCCGCCCCGAGATCATCATCCCGCAAGCTTTCGACGCCGCGGAACTGGTGGTGAAAGAGGCCAGCCTGCCCATCCTGGAACCGGGCACCCTCATCCGTGTGATCCGCCAGCCCAATTTTGGCAAGATCGCCAAGGTTATCAGCCTGCCGGAAGAACTCACCAAGGTGGAGTCCGAGACCCTGGTCCGCGTTCTGGAAGCCCAGTTCGAGGACGGCACCAAGATGATCCTGCCCAGGGCCAATGTGGAAGTGATCGAGACCTGATCTAAATACAAGAATCGTAATAGGGCGGTTTGCGGACCGCCCGTTTTTTTGGGGTAGAACCATGGATGGCGAATGAGTGGAAGAATAGTCCGGAGGACGATAGGACGGATGTCCCAAGCCCAGCAATTTCATTGCTGTGGACACGGTGGTTAACGCATATTTTGCTGAGTCCGGAGGACGGCACCCAAAAATGTCCCGTCCGCCACTGCGTTCTGGATTCATCCTCCTCTCTGACCCCGGTTTTCCAGCAGAGAACTGCTGGGCTATGGGCATTCCGTTCTGCCGTCCTCCGCACTATTCCATGAGGCTAGATCCGAACTTACCCACTCGGTTTGATAAGAAACGTTGGTTCTGGTTGCCGGCGTGAGTCCCGCAGAGGCGTCATATCAGATACGTATATCATTGTGGTCCATTATTATCAGGATTCCTGATATGCCGTCCCTCCGGGACTTTGGAGCTATGTTTCGAACGTGTTGTACTATCTAAAATGTCGTACCGATGGGACTTTTACAGACCGCATAGTCACTTCGCACGGCCTCCTTCGCTGGGATGAAGACACAATCCCACCCACTCTTACTGCACATGAGCCAGCTTTATATGATCTGTAATACCTCCCACCAGCGCCCTGGAGCCTGGCTCACTCTCCTGTGGACGGCCTCCCTATGACATCCCTATGGTTGATAGGGTTGTGTTCGGGAGGCCATAAGGAGGATTGAAGGCCAGGGCTTAGGGCTTAATCCGCAAGTTCCAACTCTGTCATCCCGGACGCCGTGGTCCCCACGGAGTGGTGGTGGCGAGCCGGGATCCAGTCTTTTTCAAGCTCTCTTCCAAAGAGAGTGGGTACCCTTGTGAACCTAGCCCGGTGGCAAACCCGCTTCAGCGGGTGCAGGACGGTAGGCGGG
>CAYSAT010000062.1:0-17920 GCA_964429035.1 uncultured Candidatus Cloacimonadota bacterium
GAATCAGTTCAGAAAATCGGACTGGGAGATTCCTACTGCATTATTTGGGTTTAAGGCAGGGGAATCCAACTGGCGGAAATGTCAACCGATTTCTCTGATAGCCCGCGGGATAAAAAATGATGGACAGATTTTCCAGCCTCGATTTCGCTTGCACCGGAGGTAGAAATGATCTACAAAGTGATACTTATCAAGATCGACCATCGCAGCGTCGAAGCCGCGAAAGTGCAGTCCATCCTCACGGAATACGGCTGCAACATCAAGGTCCGCCTCGGGCTGCATGAAGTCTCCAAGGAAGTCTGCGCCAACGACGGCCTGATCGTATTGGAAGTGGAAGGCGACAAACGGAAGTTGAATAAGATCGTCGCCCTACTGAACAAGGTGGATTACGTCCAAGCCCAATTACTCGAGATGTAATCCGCGCGATTAGCGCTTACAGCCCCCGCACAATAGGAACAGCGCCCGTTCCGGCCATTACTGGCTGAGCCGGGAATCGGTGATCTGGATAAACCGGGCGAGATTTTCGTCCAGGTTTTTCAGGTCGTCCAGATTCTTGCGCACAATCTCCACTTGTGTGGGGGCCGTGCTTTGCAGCTGCTCCAGCTCCAGTCGGATGGGCTTGCCGAAAACCTCGGCCAATACTTGCTGGAGGGTGTCTTTATTGCTTTGTACCTGTTGAAAATTGGTATTTCCGGAGAGTTGCAGCCTCAGTTTGAAACCATCGAGGGCTTGATACTCCGCCTTAGCCAAAGCCAGCGCTGAGACGGTGCTGACGGACCTGATCCTGGCGATAACGCGCTCCCACGACTGCGCAAGGTTTTCCTGCGTAAACTCAAGCTGCGAAGCGCTCACGGGTTCCGGAGCGCGCGATACCGGTTGAGGCTGGGCTTCCGCAAAGGATACCGGCGCGGCTTGACGGGGCGCTGGTTTGGGAGCATCCGAGCGCTGGGGAAGAGCTTTTCCGCCCTTGCCCAAACTCTCCAGAATGCTGGCCACGTCTTCGATCTCGTCCAGTTGGCAGAACTTCAGCATCAGCATCTCCAAAATCAGATAGGGATTGCCGCTGCTTTTCAGTTCGCCGCGTGCGTGCATCAGAAAACTCATCATATACATCAAGCCCGTCTGGGAAAACAGGCCGGCGATCTCGTCGTAAACGGGATATTCTTCAGCAGTGACCTCAGCTGGCGCCATGCCCAACTTGCGCAAAATCACCAGGCGCAAGAACTCCAGCATCGAGTTCACCAGATCCTGCAGATCCGTCCCGTGCTCGAAGATGCGCTGCAATTCCGCCAGCAGAGCGGGTTCGTCCTGCGCCTTGATCAGTTTCAGCAGATTGCAGTACACCTGGGTGGGAATCAGGCCAAAGATCTCCCGCACCTTGTCGATGGTCACTTTGTTCAGGCTATAGGAAAGCACCTGGTCGAGCAGCGAGAGGGCGTCGCGCAAGCTGCCGTCGGCCTTGCGGGCTATCATGTGCAGCGATTCGTTATCGATCTCGATCTGCTCTTCCCCGGTTAGTTCTTTCAGCCTGCGCACGATCGCCTCGATGGGGATGCGCTTGAAATCGTAGCGCTGGCAGCGGGAAATGATCGTGGGCAGCACCTTGTAGGGTTCTGTGGTGGCGAAAATGAACAGCACGTTTTCCGGCGGCTCTTCCAGCGTTTTCAGGAGCGCGTTGAAAGCGTTCTTGGAGAGCATGTGCACTTCGTCGATGATGTAGATCTTGTATTTGGAGTGGCTGGGCGCGTATAGCAGTTCCTTTTGCAGATCGCGGATATCGTCCACCCCGGTGGTGGAAGCTCCGTCGATCTCGATCACGTCCGTGGATGTGCCAGCCGTGATCTCCACGCAGTTGTGGCAGACGTTGCAAGGTGTGACGGTCGGCCCCTCCACGCAGTTCAGGTTTTTGGCCATGATCCGCGCCATGGAGGTCTTCCCCACTCCCCGCGGCCCCGTAAACAGGTAAGCGTGAGCGATGCGGCTGGAAAGGATCGCGTTGTGCAGGATCTCGGTGACGTGTTCCTGCGCGTATACTTCGGTAAAGGTCTGCGGACGGTATTTTCTGGCTAATACGATATAACTCATCAAGGCTCCCTCCGCCATTGTTTTTCAGCCTTGTTTTTAGGCAAGTATTTTCTGCTGGACAAATTCCCCATCCGCATAAATGGAGTTCATCCCTATCACCAAATATCCTGTGGAGGTTCAAGATGAAATTGGAAGGAAAGGTCGTGATCGCCCAAGGCGGCGGACCTACCGCTGTGATCAACCAATCGCTGGTGGGAGTCACGCTGGAAGCGCGCAAGTTCACTCAGGTGACCCGCGTTTACGGCGCATTGTTCGGCGTGCAGGGAATCGTGAACGAGCAGTTCATCGATCTCACCCAGGAAACCACGCACAATCTGGAACAGGTGGCGGACACGCCCTCTTCTGCCCTGCTTTCCACGCGGGACAAGCCGGACGAGAAATATTGCCGCGAGATCTTCCGCGTGCTCAAAGCCCATGACGCCCGCTATTTCTTTTACATCGGCGGCAACGATTCCGCGGATACGGTGCGCATCGTCAACGAACAGGCCAACCAGGCGGATTATGAATTCCGCGCCATCCACATCCCCAAGACCATCGACAACGATCTCGTCCGGAGCGACCACACGCCCGGCTACGGTTCCGCCGCGCGTTACGTCGCTTCCGCTTTCACGGGCGTCAATCTGGACAACCGTGCCCTGCCCGGAGTCTACATCGGTGTTGTGATGGGACGCCATGCCGGATTCCTCACCGCCGCTTCCGCTCTCGCGCAAAAGTATCCCGACGACGGCCCGCACCTGATCTACATGCCCGAACGCCCCTTCAGCCAGGAACGGTTTCTGAACGATGTCAAAAGGGTTTATGACCAGCTCGGCAGATGCGTGATCGCGGTTTCCGAAGGCATTGTGGATGAAAATGGCACGCCCATGATGACCATCCTTACCAAAAATTCCGAGACCGACGCGCACGGCAACGTCCAACTCTCTGGCACAGGCATGCTCGGCGACCTCCTGGGCGACCTCGTAAAAGACAAATTGGGCATCAAACGGGTCCGCTCCGACACCTTTGGCTACCTTCAGCGTTCCTTTATGGGCTGCGTTTCGGATGTCGATCAGCGCGAAGCCCGCGAAGTTGGCGAACGCGCGGCGCATTACGCCATCTGGTACAACCTGGATGGCTCCATATCCATCCAGCGCACTGGCTTCTATTCCGTGAACTACCAGCTGGAAAAACTCTCCGATGTGGCGCGCAAAACCCGCCATATGCCGGACGAATACATTAATTCACAAGGCAACGGGGTCACCGACGAATTCAAATATTACCTGCGCCCCCTCTTGGGATCGGGCTTCCCCTCAGCCCATCGTTTGCGCGCCCCCCAAGTGGCCAAACTGCTGAGTGGAAACACTTGACACATTCCCTCATAATAAAATCCTGGTAAAAAAACAAAATACATAGATGGAGGAAACCATGACCTTTCAGGAATTCATGGACAAAGTCGCAGCCAAGAACCCGGCCCAGCCGGAATTTCTCCAGGCTGTAAAAGAAGTCGTCGAAACCATTTGGGATGTCTATATCGACAATCCCCGTTTTGTGAAAGCCAATGTATTGGAACGCCTCGTCGAGCCGGAACGCACCATCATGTTCCGCGTTCCCTGGATGGACGACAAGGGCGAAGTGCATGTCCAGCGCGGCTACCGCGTCCAGTTCAACAGCGCCATCGGCCCCTACAAAGGCGGATTGCGTTTCCACCCCAGCGTGAATCTCTCCATTTTGAAGTTCCTCGGCTTTGAGCAGATCTTCAAAAACAGCCTCACCACACTTCCCATGGGTGGTGGCAAGGGCGGCAGCGATTTTGACGCCAAAGGCAAATCCGACGCCGAAATCATGCGTTTCTGCCAATCTTTCATGGCCGAACTTTTCCGCCATATCGGACCCGACACCGACGTCCCCGCTGGCGATATCGGAGTTGGCGGCCGCGAGATCGGTTTCCTCTTCGGCTATTATAAAAAACTCATCAACCAATTCACCGGCGTGCTCACCGGTAAAGGCATCAACTGGGGCGGAAGCCTGATCCGGCCTGAAGCCACAGGTTTCGGCGTGGTCTATTTCGCCGAAGAAATGCTCAAGACCCAGGGCAAATCCTTCAAGGGGACCCGTGTGGCCCTCTCCGGATTTGGCAATGTGGCTTGGGGCGCCGCGCAAAAGATCAACGAACTCGGCGGCAAGGTCGTCACCCTGTCCGGACCCGATGGTTACATCCTCGACGAGGAAGGCGTTTCCGGCGACAAGATCGAATATCTGCTGGAACTTCGCGCTTCCAACAACGACCGCGTGATCGACTATGCCGAGCGCTTCCCCAAAGCCAAGTTCTTTGCGGATAAACGCCCTTGGGAAGTCCCCGTGGACGTCGCCATTCCTTGCGCCACCCAGAACGAACTGGACGAAAACGACGCCCAGGCGCTCATCAAGAACGGCTGTTATTGCGTTACCGAAGCCGCGAACATGCCTTGCACACCCAAGGCAGTGGAAGCCTTCATGAACGCCAAGATCCTTTTCGCGCCTGGCAAAGCCGCCAATGCCGGCGGTGTCGCCACCAGCGGTTTGGAAATGACCCAAAACTCCATGCGCCTCGGTTGGAACCGCGAAGAAGTGGACGCCCGGCTGCACGGCATCATGAAGAACATCCACGAAGCCTGCCGCACCAATGGCACTGAAGCCGATGGCTTTGTGAACTACGTGAAAGGCGCCAATATCGCCGGATTCCTGAAGGTCGCCAACGCCATGTGCGACCAGGGCCTGATCTAAACAAACAACCACTCAGCATAGAATAAAACCCGGTTCCTGCGAGCCGGGTTTTTTCTTGTTTTAAAGGGTAGTTATCAAGGCTCAAGTTCAGCTACGATGGGTATGACCAGGTGCGGATAAATACAGATGGCATGCCTGGATAAGCCCCTCGGGGAGAAACAACTTAGCCCACAGTGAAGCGCAGCGGAACTGTGGGATATGGCCACAGTGAAGAGTTTAGCCCCTCGGAGGCGAAACAACTTAGCCCACAGTGAAGCGCAGCGGAACTGCGGGATATGGACAAAGCGATGAGTTTTGCCCCTCGGGGCGAAACAACTTAGCCCACAGTGGAGCGCAGCGGATCTGTGGGATATGGCCACAGCGAAGAATTTAGCCCCTCGGAGGCGTAACAACTTAGCCCACAGTGGAGCGCAGCGGAACTGTGGGATATGGCCACAGCGAAGAATTTAGCCCCTCGGGGGCGACACAACTTAGCCCACAGTGGAGCGCAGCGGAACTGTGGGATATGGCCACAGCGAAGAATTTAGCCCCTCGGGGGCGACACACTTGGATGCCATCAAAGCAATAGAACGATGCTCCTTCATTTCAACGCTAGCCCAGCCCATTTCTGCCGTACAATATACCCATGAAAAGGTATTGCGAATGTCTGCGCTCCCTCCGGGGCTTCATTGATATTCATGTTACCGGTTCGGGTGGCTTCGCTTACCACCCCACAAACTCGCTGCGCTCCTTTGAGAGGACCCCGGTTCGCTCGCACCCACCGCTATGATCTGTCGCTCCCTCCGGGGCTTCCAACCAAATCTGATAGAGAGCCTTCATTGATTTCATCTGCAGCGATTGAACTTGAGCCTTATAGACTGGGTTTCCGATCAGTAATTCGGTATTGGGAAGTGATTCCTATGCCGTCCTGGAGGCTGATTGCCCCACGCCTGACCTGCCTCTCCCGATCCTCCCGCCGAATCATGGGGAAGTCCGCGAGTGGTTCGGCAGCGGCTGGGGTTCCAGAGTTCAGGGCGTGGTCAAAAGATGTAGGTCGCTACCTCTTTTTGCTGAGTGAATTGTAAGAACCCTTATCAATGCAGATGCCAGAGCGCTAGTTCTTTCTGGCGGCGGATTTCGCCTGGCTTGGGAACATGGATGGGAGCGCCCGTTTCGTAATCCAATCCCGTGTAATACATGCAGGTGCTAATGGTCATGGGAGTGGGCGTGAATTCCTGCACCTGCTCGATCTTGAGCCGGTTGGCGACCAGCCATTTGCGCAGTTCCAGGGCGTCCTGAATGGTGGTGCCGGGATGCCCGATGATGATGTAGGGTATGATCTGGCGTTTGATGCCACCTTGTTTGCAGGCTTGGAAATACTCCCTAGAGAAGTCCTCATAACTGCCTATCTCCGGTTTGGCCATCAGGCGCAAAACAGCCGGCACGCTATGCTCGGGCGCGAGTTTCAAGCGTCCGCCGGTGTATTGGGTAGCCAGGGCCTGGATATAGCGCGGTGATCGCAACGCCAGATCGTGCCTGATCCCCGAGGCGATATAGACGTGCTTGACCTCGGGCAGAGCGCTCAAGCGTCCAAGCAGCTCCAGTTGCGCCTGGTGGTCGGGCTGGAGTTGCGGACAGATCCTGGGCCAGAGGCAAGACCGGCGGCGGCAGTCCGCAGGCCAATCCCGGGAACAGCGTGAACGGTACATGTTGGCGGTGGGGCCGCCCACATCGGTCAGAGTGACAGCTTTGCCGCGTTTTACCGCCAGGGTTTTGGCCTCTTGAAGGAGGGAATCCGCAGACCGCGAACTGATCCTTCTGCCCTGATGCGCAGATATGGCGCAGAAATTGCAGCCGCCATAGCAGCCGCGGTGCGAAGTGAGTGAATCCTTGATCTGTTCGAAGGCGGGGATCTTTTTGCCCTGGTAACGGGGATGCGGCGCGCTTTCGAAAGGCAGCGAGTAAACGGCGTCCAGTTCTTTTTCGTTAAGCGGATCAGCGGGCGGATTGTGCTTTAGCCAGCGGCCGCCGTTCATTTGATAGACCACTCCGCTATTGTAGTTTCCCTCGAAGATGCGGGTCATGCTAAGAAACGTTGCTTGATCGGCGCAGGCGAGGTTATCCGGCAGAACAACCGATCCCTCAGGAGGCGCTTGACTGCCCAAAACCACTGTGCCGGCGATATCCTGCAACTGATTGGGTTTTAGGCCATTCCGCAAGCCCTCCGCTATCTTCAGGATGGCGTTTTCACCCATTCCATAGACCAGAAAATCCGCCTTGGTATCGCTCAGAAGGCTGGCCCGTACTTTATCCTGCCAGAAATCGTAGTGCGCGATGCGGCGCAGTGAAGCTTCAATGCCGCCCAAAACGATGGGCACGTTCTTGGATAGTCGCTTGAGGGCATTGGCATAGATCAGCGAAGCGCGATCGGGACGCCAGCCTGCCTCTCCGTTGGGACTGAAAGCGTCGTCATTCCTGCGTTTGCGCTGGGCCGTGTAATTGCTGACCAGGGAGTCCATGTTGCCAGCGGTCACCCCCCAAAAAAGGCGGGGAATTCCGAGGGCCAGGAAGTCTTCATCTCTTTGCCAGCAGGGTTGCGGAATGATTCCCACGCGAAAACCCGCGGCCTCCAAGTGCCGTCCGATTACCGCCGCGCCAAAACTGGGATGGTCCACATAAGCGTCGCCAGACACTATGACCGCGTCAAGTTCGTCCCAGCCCCGGGCTTTCGCTTCGGCCAATGAAGTGGGCAGAAATGCCATATAATAAAGAAAGGGGCAAAAGCCTGCGCTTCCGCCCCTGTGAGTTCTAAAACCTGATCAGATCAGGGTGTTACGCGGATGATGTTGATCGCCTGGATGCCTTTGTCCGTTTCCATCAGGTCAAAGGAGACGATCTCGTCCTGTTCCAGCACTTTCAATTCCCGGGGGGAATTGGTGACGATGGACTTCCAATGGACAAAATACTCTTTGCTGTCGTCGGTGATAATAAAGCCGTAACCTTTATTCTTGTTAAACCACTTGACTTTTCCTTTCATGTGTACCTCATAAAATTTGGTGATACCACGGATAATATAAGCCAAAATCAGTCAACACAAAAATATATTCTTCCTCAAAGGGAAAAAACCGCACTGGGGAGGTGATTTTTGTTGACGGTTTTGTGTTCCGGCAGATAGTGGCTTTCGGATTGCGCGCTTTGCCTCGCAATCTTGCAAAACCCTGCAGATACAGGTTTTACGATAAAAGAGAAAGGCTGTGTGATGAGTTCCTTGATACTTCTGGTGGATGACGATCAACTTCTCCGCGAAGTTATCGGGGAATTTCTGGCCGCCAGAGGTTATCAAGTGGATATGGCGGAAAATTCCTGCCAGGCCTTGCGGCTTCTGGAGCCGGGAAAATACCGCCTGGCGCTGATCGACCAGGGGGTGAGCAATCCGGGCGGAATGAAATTGCTCAAAGAGATCCGCAAACAAGACCCCGGCGTGTTCTGCTTGCTCATGACCGGATACAGCCGCCTGAATTCCGTTTACCAATACCTGGAGGAAGGCCATACGGATTACATCATCAAGCCGTTCCAACTCAAGGAACTGCTCAATATCATGAACAAGCACCTCTAAGCCCATGTACGAGCTAAGCGTCCGCGTACCTTCCAGCCAGGGTTTGCCGTCTCCCCTGCCATTGTGGCTGCAGCCGGAATACCTGCTCGCCGTACAGTCGCTGCAGCAGGCCGAAGCTTTCCATTTGCTTTGCCGCAAAGGCGATTCCTGCGTGGCTATCATGCCCCTCTATGAGAAGAAATACCTCGGACTCAAACGCCTTATATGCCCGGTGAGCGCCTATTACCAGGGTTTATGGTTCTTTTGGGAAGCGGGGCGCGAGGCCAGCCGCAATCTGCTGGACGAGCTCAAGGTTTCTGGCGAGGTCGCGGAATTTCTGAAAGGGCGCTATCAGCGCGCGCATTTTAACCTCGCTCCGCATAATCAGGATGTGCGTGGCTTCACCGGAAAAGGCTTCAAGGCGCATCCGCTTTACACTTTCACCCACGCCACTTCCCAACCTATGGCTTTGTTGAGCGACGAACGCAAAAACCTGCGCGGCGCCCTCAAACTTGATTACCATTTGGAAGAGAAGTTTCTGCCCGGGGAGTTCGTGGGCATGCTCAAAGACCTGCATCAGCGCAAAGAACAGCGTTTCGGCTTGCCCTACCCAGGTTTCGAGCAGTGGCTGGTCCGCTTGCGCGAGCAGGGTCTGCTGACGCAGTTCAACCTGATGCGCGAAGGCCGGATCGCCAGTTCGAACCTCATTCTGGGCGGACCTGAAGACCGGACGGGGTATTCGATCATGATCTGCACCCTGCCCGAAGAAATGAAGAATGGCGCCAGTTCGCTGCACTATATCCGGCTGGCGGAGCAACTGCGCGGGCGCTTTGACCGGTTGGATTTCTGCGGCGGGAACGTGCCTGAGGTGGCAAGGTTCAAAGCCGCTCTGGGGCTGAATTTGGAGATCTTTTTCCGCATCCGGGGATAAGCGTGGCAGGCCTTCCATTAATGGTTGAATGAGGATTTATGAACAAAGTCACTGTGTTGTTGGGCGGCACATCTTCCGAACGCAAGGTCTCGCTGGTCAGCGGAGCTGCCATAGCCCAAGCCTTGCGCGAACTGGGTTACGATGTCGCGGAGGTCGATCCTGCGGGCTGTCCGGACTTCCGGAGTTTGCTGCAAAAACTGGAATCCGAACAGACTGAACTGGTGTTCATCGGCTTGCACGGAGGTTCCGGCGAAAACGGCGAACTCCAGGCCGCGCTTGATCTGGCGGGATATCGCTTCACCGGTTCCCGGCACAAAGCCTGCGCCCTCACCATGGATAAATACGCGGCGAAATTGCTGGCCGGCGCTGAAGGGATTCCCACCGCCGAGCATATCCTCCTGCGCGGCGACGTTCTGCACGATTACTCCGATCCTGCCGACTACAATGGGATACCGGACAAATTGGGACTCCCCTTGATCGTGAAACCCAATGACGGAGGATCTTCTGTAGGGATCAGCCTGGTGGAAGACATTTCCAAACTCAAGGATGCGGTGTCAACGGCCTTGCAATACTCATCCAGCGTCCTTTTGGAGGCTTACATACCGGGACGCGAGATCACGGCAACCGTTCTTGACGGACAGGCGCTTCCGCTGGTCGAGATCAGGCCTCTGAGCGGTTGGTACGATTATCAGAACAAATACAACGCGGGCAGATCGGAGTATCTTGCGCCAGCGCCTGTTTGCGACAGCACGGCCCAACTGATCCAGTCCTACGCGGAGAGGCTGTGGCAGGTTTTTGGGCTTGGCGGCTATGCCCGGATCGATTTCCGCTTCGACGGCGACAAACCCTATTTCCTGGAAGTGAACACCCTGCCCGGAATGACGCCCCTGAGTCTAACACCCATGGCGGCAAAAACCGTGGGGCTGAGTTTCAATCAATTGGTGGAGCGGATTGTCTCGCTGGCGTTGAAGTAGCCACCTGAGTCAGAGATTTCAAACAAAAAAAAACGGCCGCGTAATGGGCCGTCGGTTTGCATTGGTTAACAACTAACGTTCAGGAATCGTGCCCGCCTGCAAGGGCTTTCCACTTGGCAACCAGATCTGCCCGGACGTTGTTGAGTTTGCGTTTCTTGTCCGACCAGTCGGAAAAGTGGTATTGCTCGCTGACTTCCACCGTATCACGGTTGCTTAGGTGAATGGTGAAAATCATCTTTCTATAGCCTATAGATCCCGCATCTTCTCCCTGATCGCGGATCCTGGAGATCCGGTTTACCATATCCAGTTCAATCGACTTTCCATTAGGCAAATTATAGAGCATATCCACCTCATGTTACTTAAACTGATGCTATAAAACAGAGTCCGGATTTTTTGGCAAGATATTTTTTCGAATTGGGTTGAAATAATAATGTGGCAAGGGTGTTGGGGGACCTTTTATTTCCAGCCGGCTAGAGCGCTGAAGTGAAACCAAGGCCTTCTTTAGCATGGCGTAAGAGCCTGCTTAGAAGACCTGGAAAAATCAAGCGCAACCATACTTAGCGGGATGATCCTGAATGTGAGTTACGCTCAGTAGAAAACTCATTTACCTGGGCGAGGCCAGCCCTTGAGATTTAAGTTGACTTATTCCCCTTGCTGATAACCTGGCAAAAAACTTCATACGAGGTGCGACGATGATCGACAAAAGACTTCTATTGATCTGTGGGATTGCCTGTCTGTTGATTCTGTGTTCCTGCGCTCCGGGAATCAGCGGACGGTCGGAAAAAGACCCCGCGGGTTTTTTTACGGGCATCTGGCACGGCTGGATCGCTCCGGTCACTCTGGTGTGGCAGATCTTCAACTCCGATGTCCGCGTGTATGAGGTCCACAATATAGGCTGGGCATATGATTTTGGCTTCTACATAGCAATCATTGCGGGATTTGGGAGTTTGTCCTTGACCCGTAGAAGGAAGAAACACTAGACTTCATGCTTGTGAAGGCTTACCCGGCTTGATGCTGAACTACCTGGCTCTTCTAGGTGCCGCGGCTATCTGGGGCTTCGCCTTTGTGGCGCAGCGCAAGGGCATGCAGAGCCTGGATCCCTTTACCTTCAACGCCTTGCGTTTTGCTTTGGGGGCGCTGTGCATCATGCTGGCGCGGTGTGCGGAACGCTGGCCAACGCGAAAAGCCAGATCTTCAACCTTTGCCACCCGTCCTGCCAGAGTTTCCAAGGAATATCGCCGGGAACCGGTTATTTTGGGACTGCTGCTCTTTTTTGCCGCTTCCCTGCAGCAAGTGGGAATGCTCTGGACTGGCGCGGGAAACGCCGGTTTCATCACCGGGCTGTATGTGGTCATAGTTCCAATTTTGGGGCTCTGGCGGGGACAGAAACTGCTCAAGGGCACCATCGTTGCGGTGTTGTTAGCCGTGGCCGGATTATGGTTCATCAATAGCGCTCAGCGCGTCAACGCCAGTTTGGGCAACCTTCTGGTTCTGTGTGGAGCCGTGTTTTGGGCTCTGCATGTGCAAATGATCGATAAGCTTGCCTCGCGGCATTCCAGCCTGGAATTGGCCCGGGTCCAATACCTCGTCTGCGCAGGATGCAGCCTTGCCTTTGGAGTGTTGTACCGCGGATTGTTCATCCCCGCCGGATTCGATTTAGGCGGATTGGTGTCTGCTATCCGCTCGGTTGCTTTGCCCTTGCTCTATGCGGGCATATTTTCCGTGGGCATCGCTTTCACGCTGCAGATCCAGGCCCAAAAGAAGGTCGCTCCGCAGGCAGCCAGCGTCATTCTGTGTTCCGAAGCGGTTTTCGCCCTGCTCGGAGGCCACCTGCTGCTCGGTGAAGAACTGACTGCCGCTTCGCTCTTGGGAGCCGCATTGCTGCTGGCGGCGATGCTCAGCAGCGTTCTGAGCGGTTGGGACAAGATATTTCTGGTTGACAAAAAACCGAGCCGCCGGGATTGGTACCGGAACTAAGATTTATCACAGATTCAAGGACATAAACAATGGTTTTATACACAGTTGCACTCATCATCCACGTAATCATCTGCGTGGCGCTGGTCCTGGTGATCCTGTCGCAAACCTCCAAAGGCGGCCTCGACGCCAATCTGGGCGGAGCGGCAATGAACGTTTTTGGCGGCAGCGGCGCTTCCAAGTTCCTGCGCAAGTGGACCCAGATATTGGGCGTGATCTTTGTAGCCTCCTGCATTTTCCTGGCTTTCCAGGTGCGCGCGATCGGCAAAAGCGCTCCTCCCAAGATCCTGGAACAAAAATTCGGCGAAACCGCCACTGCCCCGGCCTCCAAGGCCAAACCGGCTCCCGCCGCCACACCCAAAGCCCCGGCGGAAAACCCTAAATAGGCTTTACCTAGCATGCAGAAGTGGTGGAATTTGGCAGACACGCAAGACTAAGGATCTTGTGCCTGTAACGGGTGTGCGGGTTCGAGTCCCGCCTTCTGCACCAAATCTGGCTCCCTCCGGGGAGCTTTTTTTTATTGACTGAAATTCAGGCCATACAAAGTGTCCCAACAATTGAACATAAATCTACATGGAGGTTTGCCATGTTTGGCAAAATGAAAACTGATCTGCAAAACTTGTTTGAAGAGTTGAAAAAGCAGGGATTGTACAAGAAAGAACGCATCATCACCACCCCTCAGGGTGCCAACATCGCCGTCAGCACAGGAGAAAAAGTGATGAACTTCTGCGCCAACAACTATCTGGGCCTGGGTAACCATCCCGAGGTCGTCAAAGCCGCCCAAGACATCATGAACGACTGGGGTTACGGACTTTCCTCAGTCCGCTTCATCTGCGGCACCCAGAAGATCCACAAGGACCTGGAACAGAAGATCTCCGAGTTCCTGGGCACTGAGGACACCATCCTCTACGCCGCTTGTTTCGATGCCAACGGCGGAGTGTTCGAGCCGCTTCTGGACGAGGAATGCGCCATCATTTCCGATGAACTGAATCACGCCTCCATCATCGACGGAGTCCGCCTCTGCAAAGCGCAACGCTTCCGTTACAAGCATGCCAACATGGAGGAACTGGAGAAAGCCCTGATCGAAGCCAAGGACCTCAAGTACCGCCTGATCTGCACGGACGGCGTTTTCTCCATGGACGGCGACATGGCGAAGCTGCCGGAGATCTGCGACCTCGCTGATAAATACGACGCCCTGGTAATGGTGGACGACTCCCATGCCACCGGCTACATCGGCCCGCATGGACGCGGCACTCCGGAACAGTTTGGGGTGCAGAAACGCGTGGATATAGTCACCAGCACCCTCGGCAAAGCAATGGGTGGGGCCAATGGCGGTTTCACCTCGGGTAGAAAGGAAATCATCGAACTTCTGCGCCAGCGCAGCCGTCCCTATCTGTTTTCCAACACCGTCGCCCCAGCTGTGGTGGGAGCCAGCATCAAGGTGATCGACATGCTCACCGGATCAGGCGAACTGCGCGACAAGGTGTGGGACAATTCCGCGTATTTCCGCGCCGAAATGATCAAAGCCGGATTCGACATCGTGCCTGGCAACACAGCGATCGTACCAGTGATGCTGTATGACGAACCGCTGGCCATGAAGATGGCGGACCTGCTCCTCAAGGAAGGGATCTACGTGATCGGCTTCGTCTATCCCGTTGTCCCCAAGGGCAAGGCGCGCATCCGTGTCCAGCTTTCCGCGGCGCATACCCGCGAGGATTTGGACAAGGCGATCGCCGCTTTCCAAAAAGTGGGAAAAGAACTGCAACTAATCTAGGAAATGAGATTGCCCGCGGGATGCGTTTATCTGGTGCCGGTGCCCATCGGGAATCTGGGCGATATCACTTTGCGAGCCTTGGAAACGCTGAAAGAAGCGCGCTTCATCGCTTGCGAAGACACGCGTAAAACCCGGTTCCTGCTCAACCACTACCAGATCAACGCGCCGCGGCTGCTCAGCCTGCATAAGTACAACGAAAAAAAACGCAGCGGGGAAATCCTCGACCTGCTGAGCGCTGGTGACGATCTTGCGGTCGTCGCCGATGCTGGCAGTCCGGGGATTTCCGACCCCGCGCAGATCCTGATCCGCGAAGCCGTTTGCCGCAACATCAAGATCGTCCCTCTGCCTGGAGCGACAGCGCTCATCCCAGCACTCACCGCTTCCGGGCTGGCCGGCCAGGCCTGGCAATTCCTGGGCTTTCTGCCCCTCAAACTCAAAGACCGCCGCAGCCTGCTGGAAAGGATCCGCAAATATCCAGACACTACGGTGCTCTACGAGGCGCCGCACCGCCTGAAACGCACTCTGGAAGACCTTCTGGAGCATTGCGGAAACCGGCCCGTGTGCCTTGCCCGGGAAATCAGCAAACTCTATGAGGAGTTCATCAGATGCGACCTGGCGGACCTTCTGGCCGATTACAAGGTCACCGAAAAGGGTGAGTTCGTAATCCTGATCGGGGGACAAACAGCGGCTCCGGAATGCGCTGAAGCGGATGTTTCCGCCTATATCGCCGCCCGCATAGCTACTGCCGCGAGCCTTAAATCGCTCGCCGCGGATATTTCCGAACGATTCGGATTCAGCCGCAACAAAGCCTACCAGCTGGTCCTGAAACATAAGGCGGAGCGATGAAACCCTGGCTGCTCTTCGATTTTGACGGCACGGTCGCCAATTCCATCGACAAGATCCTGGAGTTGATCAACGAACTCGCCCCCCGCCATGGCTACGCGAAAATCACTCCGGAGAAATTCGCCGCCATTCGCAATCTGCCCATCACCAGGGCTGTGAGAAGCGTAAAGATGCCGCTCTACAAACTGGGCAGGGCCATTTCGATCATCCTCAACGAATATCGCCGGATCGTTCCCGATCTGGAACCCTGTGCCGGCATCATCCCCGTTTTGAACGACCTTAAAGCCGCCGGGATATCTTTGGCGCTGATCAGTTCCAACCACACGGAAAACCTGCGGGCGTTCCTCGATCACCATCAGATCGGCTGTTTCGATTGGGTGGAAGGCACCAGCGGCATCCTGAAAAAACACAACAACATACTGCGCCAGATCCGCAAGCATAATCTGGATAAAGGGAAAGTGATCTATGTGGGGGACGAAGCCAGGGACATCAAAGCTGCCAGGCGCAGCGAAGTGAAGATCATCAGCGTAGCCTGGGGCCTGCACACCGCGGAGCATTTGCAAAAATTCAAGCCCGACTACCTGGTGCGCGCCCCCAACGAGATTTTAACCATCGTCAAAGAACTGGCCCTGTCTGGAGAGGATGGCGGCCGTTAGCAATTCCAACGATTTATCTGGTTAAGGCATGAAAATTGCATACCGTTATAACGATGTTTTTTAACTACAAATCCTAGGAGAAAACATGAAAAGAACCTTATTAGTATTAATGGCGTTGCTCGGAATAATGGCAGCTTTGCTTGCCGTGCCGCGCAACCTCGTAGTTGTGGAGATCGGCACCGGCACCTGGTGCCAGTTTTGCCCGGGCGCTGCCATGGGTGCCCATGACCTATTGAACAATGGGCACGCGGTGGCCATCGTCAAAAACCACAATGGCGATGCTTACGCCAACGTCTATTCAAATGCCCGTAACAGCTTTTACGGCATCTCGGGTTACCCCACCGCCTGGTTTGACGGCTTGAATCCATCCGTTGGCGGCAGCGGCACGCAATCCATGTATTCCAACTACCTGCCCAAGGTCAATACGCGTCTGGCTGTGGCTTCGCACTACAGCATCAGCGCTTTGGGAGCTCAGGTCGGCGGCGAATACCAGGTCACCGTTACGGTTTCCAAGCCGGAAGCCGACACCAACACCAACGTCAAACTGCACGCGGTGCTCACCGAATCGAACATCCCGCAGGTTTGGTTCAACCAGACCACGGTGGAAAACGTGAACCGCCTGATGATCCCGGATCAGAATGGAACCCTGGTAACTCTGGATACTGGCGAGACCACCACTGTAAACCTTACTTTCACCCCCAATGCCAGCTGGAACGTCGCCAACTGCGAAATGGTGTTTTTCCTGCAGAACATGACCTCCAAAGAGATCCTGCAAGGCGTAAAATATTCCCTGGCGGCACTTGTGGGCGCGTATCCCGTTTCGCACCAGACCTTGGAATTCCCCGACGTCTATGTGACCGGAACCACGACTATCCCGATGACGATCACCAATTTCGCCTCCACCACCGCGACTGGAACCATCGCCATCGACAACCCGGTTTTCTCTGCCAGCCAGAGCAATTTCAGCATCCCCGCCGCTCAATCCGTCGTAGTCAACGTTAGCTTTACGCCTACCGCGGCGCAAGACTATACCGGAAACATGACCATCACCAGCAACCTGTATAACCATCCCAACATCACCATTCCGCTCTCTGGAACGGGCTTCGTCAACAACGCTCCGAACGCCACGGCGGTTTCGATTAGCGGTCCGCCCGTGATGTATCAAGCCCAGACCGGCACCTACACCTTCAACGATGTCGACGGCAACACCGAAGGAACCTCGATCTACCAGTGGTACCGCGTTGTGAACAACACACCCGTTGCCATCGCGGACGCGAATCAAACCACATACAACGCAGTGGAAGCGGATCTGGGCCTGCAGCTGGCTTTCGGAGTGACTCCGGTTGACCAGCACGGAATGCAAGGCACCCAGGTCATGAGCGCGTACACCCTTCCCATCGAAGTGTTGCCGGCGCCCCAGAATTTTGCTGGTGTGCTCAATCCGCCCGACACCGTCGTACTCACCTGGGAACGCCCCAATCACTTCGACGGCCGCGGTTTCATCGGCTATCGCCTGTACCGCAACGGCCTGACGATCTCCACTATCACCAACCCCAACACCCTTACCTTCACCGATGCCTACGTGCCGAACGGAACCCACCAATACTGGATCTGCTCGATGTTCAACGAGCCCTACATGTTGTCCGGACCCTCCGATATCGTCACGATCAACGTCGGCACCGCCAATGACGACCAGGTCGCTGCCGCCCTGGTAAACATCACCGCCTACCCCAACCCCTTCCAGAGCAGCACTTCCTTCAGCATTCAAAGCAAAGCCGGAGCCGAGGCCCAGCTCTCCATCTACAACCTCAAGGGCCAACTGGTCAAATCCTATGCACTGACCGTTGACGCGGCCGGAAACGCCGCCACCGCTTGGGATGGCACCGATGCCAACGGCAACAAGGTCGATAGCGGGATCTACCACTACCGGATGAACACCGCCAACCAAACCCGCACAGGCAAAGTCATCCTCATGAAGTAACTCCTTATGCGCTGGCGTTTTTTTTCGCCGGCGTTGGATATCCAGACCCCGGAGCTACCAGCTCCGGGGTTTTGTTTTTGTGGGAATTCAATATGCTCTCTTCCCAACGAAGTTGGTGGGAGTGCCAGTTACGACTAATCTTATTCTCCATGGTAAGCCCCTGAGGGTGCGCCAGATTATAGCGGCGGGTGCGTCAGCCCCCCGTACCGTAAACCCCGACACCCAATGGAGCCCCGGAGGGCGCGTCAGATCATAGCGGTGGGTGCGTCAGCCCCCCGTACCCGGAGCCCCAAAACCCAATGGAGCCCCGGAGGGCGCAGCCTGTTGACAAAGCCCGATCCCGAAAAATAATCTGAAAAAACTAAAGAAAATGCTTGACAAAATATAGG
>CAYSAT010000063.1:0-17344 GCA_964429035.1 uncultured Candidatus Cloacimonadota bacterium
TCGCCGTAGGTGACCAGTTCGTAGGGGTAGAGCGCGATGTCGAAATCCAGATTGTTGTCGATCATCACCTGCAAAGCGCGGGCTTGGGTGATGCCATTGTAGTCATCGATAGGGCGACCCCAGATCCTTCCCGGAGGACGCCAGCGGTAGCCGTAGATGCGGCCATGGGCGCGCAGTTCCGCCAGAAACTCCGGGGCGGCTTGCCCGTGCAATTCCCCGGGAACGTAGCGGAGGGCGTTTTTGACCGCCAGGGCGATCTCTGCGGGGCTGAGGCTCAATCCGCGGTCCGGAGCCCGCCGGTAAGCGGGATCGAAGACGGGGTCGGGCGGCAGCACAGGGTCCAGTTGGATGGCAAACTTCTTCGCAGCAGGCATGCGTAACCTCATTATCTTATTCCGGCAGGAGCGGAACGCCAACGGCAGCCCATTGAGGCTCCGCTATCCAGCCTGGCGCGTTAAATCAAGCGTGTTGAATTATTGATTGCCAATGAGCCTTTTCTGTCAAGATAAAACTCCAAACCCCCCGGGCGGATGGCAGAGGCAAACATTGGCATTGACAAAAAGGCGGCCAATCAGGAGAGGTTTCACTCTGAGGAGATAGACCCCATAGAATATGACTGCGCTGCACCGGTTCATACACAGCCTGTTCAAACTGCTGTTTGGCGATTTCAACGGAATACAGGTGTTTTTGTATCCCATGACCCTGTTCTGGTGGATCGACAGCGACAGTTTCATCTCGGCCATCACCGGATTGCTGACCATCCAGCGGCACCTGTTTCCTCTGTGTTTGTTCTTTCTGCTGCTGATCTACCTGGCCTTTCTGATCATCAAGAACAGCAGCGCGATCTTCCCTGAAGGCCGCGCCGTATCGAGTTCCGACAGGGATTCGTTCGTGAGAATGGTGATCGAGGTGCACAAGATCCTCTTGGTCACAATCCTGGGTTCGGCGCTGATCTACGTGGTGGCTGCATTCCTGAAGTACTATTACGGGATCCTGGTTCCCCTGAAACTGATCTATCCGGTGGTTTTCCGCGGTTTCAGCATCCTGCTCATCCTTTACTACACCTTGAAAAACGCCTGGACCGAAACTTTGCGGGAAGAGGGCAAAAGCATGGACGCGGCGTTCCGGGCAGTCCGCGAAGACTGGGAAAAGCGGCCCCTGGCCTATGCCGGACACGCTCTGGCGCTGGTTCTGATGATCGTGATCGGCAGTTTCATGTACAATCTGATCATCCTCAATCTGCTCTTTCCCTTGATCGGCGTGCACGGACCCGGGCTGAAGGTGCTGCTCATTCCGCCCGAAAACATCGGCGCTTTGCTCTACGACGTGTTCGTCTTCGGAGTTTCGCTGATGCTCTCCAACCTGCTGTTTTCCCCGCTGGTGAAAGTGATCATGCACTATTCCGACAGGTTCAACCCCCAAACCACACCGGTCACTAAAGAGGCGGAGCATGCCCCGCAAGACTAAACGGCGGAAAAGCAAGAAGAGAAAATCCCGCAAAGACCACTTTCCGCTGGGGCTGTATCTGGTGATCGGGTTCCTCTGCGCGGGGATCATCTGGCTGATCAGCATCCGGCCCGGAGAAGGAACTCCAGACGCGCCGGAAGTGGCCGTGGAAGAAGTTTCCGATCCTGGACAGGCGATTGACGCGGCGGCCAAAAAACTGGGAATTCCCAAACTGCAGAAAGCGCAAAACCAGGAGCAGAAATCGAAGGTTAAGTACGATCTGCCCATCGACAGGGGCAAGATGGACCTCACCTTCGCCAATGCCATCGTGAAAACCGAACTCGAAAAACGCGGGGCGAAACTCACCTCCGGGAAGGCCGCCAACAGCAAGCAGGTACTCACTTTCAAAAGCGGCAAGAAAGAGATGGAGGTGAACCTCTATTACGGCAAGACCCCGGACAAGGCTGTGAAGAACGATAAATACGTAGCCATCGTGGTGGACGATTTCGGTTCCGTCAAAGGGGAATTGCTACAGGGCTTTCTGGAACTGCCGCGGGAAGTGACCTTCGCCATCTTTCCCGGCCTGGACAACAGCGTTAACACGATGGAAAGAGCGCGCAGCCAGGGCCGCGAGACTTTGATCCATATTCCCATGGAACCGCTGGATTATCCGTCGGTGAATCCCGGCAAGGATCCGATCCTGGTGCATATGGGCCAGGCGGAAGTGGAACGCACGCTAAACCGCGCGCTGAACGAACTTCCGCATTGCCTGGGCATCAACAACCACATGGGCAGCCTGGCGACCACCGACGCGGCCGTAATGGGCCATGTGATGGAAGCCTTGAAGAAGAAGGGCAAAGTGTTTTTGGACAGCCGGACCTCCAACGTCTCGGTGGCCTATCAGACGGCTCAGAAGATGCACGTGCCGGCTTATCGCAACGATATTTTCCTGGATTCGCCCGATATCTCTGCCGCCACCCTCAACCGCAAGCTGGAACAGATCCGAACCATGAGCGCGTCGCGCAGCAACATCATCGCCATCACCCACTGCCATTCGATGGAAAAACTGGCCTATTTGCGGACCTTCATCCAGAAACTGAAAGCCGAAGGCTACACCCTGATCCCCCTTTCCCAAGTGGGGAAATACGACGTCCCGCTAATAATGTGAGCAACCTATGAGTTTCCTCAGTTCCATCCTATTGGGCATATTGCAGGGCTTGACCGAGTTTCTGCCCATCAGCAGCTCCGGACACTTGGTATTGGCGCAGCATTTCTGGGGCCTGGAAGATACCGGCGATACGCTGTTTGAGATCTTCCTGCATCTGGGCACGCTGCTGGCGGTGTTGGTCTTCTTTCGCCGGAAGATCTGGGCGCTCATCGTTTCCCTCGCCACGTGGCGCAACACTTCGCACAACCAGGAACACAGGCACAACCGGAATCTGCTGCTCTATCTGGCGGCGGCTACCGTAATCACTGGCGCGGTGTACCTGGCAGCAGGCGACTGGCTGGAATCGTTGTTTTCCCGGCCCTTGATCGTGGCGTGCATGCTGCTTGCAACGGGAGTTATCGTGTTCGCTTCAGACCTCGTGAAATCGGGCGGAAAGCCAGCAGCGGAGATGGGCTTGATCCGCAGTTCCCTGATCGGATTGATCCAGGGGATCGCCATCATACCGGGCATTTCCCGATCCGGCTCCACGATCGCCGGAGCTCTGTTCACCGGGGTGAAACGCAGAGACGCGGCGGAGTTTTCCTTCCTGCTGAGCATTCCGGCTATTTTGGGCGCGAATCTGGTGAGCCTGGAGAAATTCCGGGAACTGGACACGGGGCAGATCGGCATCTACCTGGCTGGATTTGCGGCCGCCTGCATAGCCGGATACCTGGTGATCTCCTTCCTGATCAAATTGATCCAGATGGCGAGATTAAAGTACTTCGCCTATTATTGCTGGCTGGCGGGCACGGCAAGCATCATCCTGCTTCTGGCGGGCAAATGACGCCGGTTAGCGCGCTGGAATGGACTCCGCAAGGGGTGGAATTGGGGCAGAACTTCCTGCTTCTGGGTGAAGACGCCTGGCTGGTGGACCATATTTCCGATCAAATCCGCCTCAAATTCAAGCAGATCGCCGCAGCGGAACTGGTGATCATCTATGGCGACGAAGTTAAGGTCGCCGAGTTGAACGACCTTTTGGACAGTTACTCCATTTTCTCCAGCGCGAAACTGATCCTGTTCCGCAAGGCCGATATGCTGAAAAAGCCTGAATTGGACTGCCTCGCGGAATATTTCCAGGATCCCTCCGACGTGCAGAGCGTGATCGTAATGGCGGATAAGATCGACGCCCGCGTCTCTGGCTGGAAGAAGATCAAGGAAAACTGCCAGATCGTTACCTGTGATCCCCCCAAGTGGGGCGCGCAGCTGGGTCCGTGGCTGAACAAGGAATTGGACGCGCTAGGCAAAAGCATGAGCAGCAAGGCCCGGGAACTCTTCATGAGCCGGGTGGAACTGGATTTTGCCAACGCCAGCAACGAACTGCATAAACTGGCTCTGCTGGCTGGCGACAGAAAACAGCTCACCGAGCAGGATGTGCTGCGCGCGGTGGGCGTTTCCCGGGTGGGCACGCAGATCGATTTCTACCGCTCATTGGGCAACCGCCAAATCCGGCAATGCATGGAACTTCTGGAGAAGATGCTGGCCTCGGAATGGGCTTCGCTGCAGGTGCTGTCGTTGATCATCCGCTTCTATCAAACCATCTACAACATCCTGCTGCTCAGGAAAAACCATATCAGCCCCAGCGAGATCAGCCGCAGCCATCTGATGGACGTGTTCCAATCGCAGCGCCAGGAATTCCTGCGTTTCGCCGAAAACTACAGCCTCAACCAAATGCCGGGGATCTTTGCCACGCTGCTGGAAACCGACTCCCAGATCAAGCTCAGCGCTGCCTCGGATCCCGTCCTGCTCACGGCCTGCATCGTCAAACTGCTGGAAACCGCGTGAAAAAAACCGGCCTGCTGCTGCACATTAGTTCCCTGCCCTCCGATTTTGGGATCGGCGATCTGGGTCCGGCGGCGTTCCAGTTCGTGGACTATCTGGTGGAGAACGGTTACCAATACTGGCAGATCCTGCCTCTCTACCAGACCGGATACGGCAATTCGCCTTACAATCCGCTCTCCGCTTTCGCCCTGAATCCCTATCTGATCAGTCCCGACCTCCTTTTTGAAGACGGCTTGATCGACCGGCAGGATCTGGCGGCTGCCCAAATTCCCACCAGTAACCAGGTCCCCTTTGACGCGGTGTACCGGCTCAAGGATAAACTGCTCTCCGTAGCATCAGACAATTTCTTGTCAGATATAGAGATATATGACTTTATAGAAAGCAACGCTTTGTATATGAAGCCTTATCTGGCTTATATCACATTGTGTAAACTATATGGCGACAGCGATTGGCAGCTCTTCCGGGATGAACATCGCTCCTACTCTGAAGCGCTGTACGACAGCCTTTTCCGCAAGTACGGCAGGGCCATGCTGCAAGCGGCGGGAGCGCAGGCCATCGCCAAGGACCAGATCCACCGGTTGCACGACTATGCCAGTTCCCAGGGTCTGCAATTGATCGGCGACATGCCGCTCTATCTCTCCTACAACAGCGCGGAAGTGTGGGCGAACCAGCGTCTCTTCGATCTGGACGAACGAGGGAACAGGCTTCACGCGGCCGGAGTTCCGGCGGACGCCTTCAGCCAGGAGGGGCAGATGTGGGGAAACCCGGTTTATAACTGGGAACGCATGCGGGAAGACGGTTTCCACCTCTTCTTGCACCGCCTCAAACACGCCTTGGGTTATCTGGATAGACTCCGCCTGGATCATTTCATCGGCTATGTGAACTACTGGTCGGTGCCCTGCCAGTCCGATCCGGACACCGGGTCCACGCAAGTGCCGGAAAACGCGCTGGGTGGAACCTGGGTGCCAGCCCTGCCTGCGGACTTTTTTCCGCTTCTGGCGGAGCAGTTTCCCCCGGATGTTTTCATTGCCGAAGACCTGGGCATCCTGAACGCCGAAGTCTGCCACTATCGGGACTTCTACAATTTGCCCGGCATGATCATTCTGCAGTTCTGCTTTGAAGAGGGCGTGCCGGATGTGGCCAATTATCCGGCGAACCGGTTCATCTACACGGGAACCCACGACAACCCAACATTGCAAGAGTGGTTTTCCAACCTCGAGGAAAACTCTCCCAGCCGCTTGAACCTGCTCAGTTTCGTGAAGGAGAATCCCTTGCTCTTCGCGGGATTGGGGCTGGAAGGACCCGCCGATATCGCCAGATCCATCCATAAGGTGATGTGCGTCATCGCGCGGATGTCCGGATGCGAGAATGTGATCATCCCGGTGCAGGATCTGTTGGGTTTGGCTTCCGATGCCCGGATGAATGTGCCCGGTACGGCTTTGGGCAACTGGCAATGGCGCCTGTCCGGCTTCGACGAGCTGTTCAAGATCCATACCTTGTGCGATGCCGGCAGATAAAAGATTTGACAAAATTCGGGCTCTTGGGAACCTGTCGCCAAAACGAAGCTGCTTGCTTCTGCCTTACTGCTTATGTGCAGGTAAGGCTTTGTAATTACGTAATATAACTTGTAGAAATTACTACGAAGCAGGCGGAGATTCTCCGCCTTTTTTGTTTCCGGTAAGAAGGAGGTTCTTATAATCCGGTTCAAACGTGGAAAGGCACGCACGAAAGAAGTGGTGCCGAAGGAAAGAGTTAACTCGCAGATCACAGCCCCCAAAGTCCGCCTCATCGGCGCGGATGGAAAACAGATCGGCGTCATTTCGATCAAGGACGCCTTGCGCAAAGCCGAAGAAGCCGATCTCGACCTGGTGGAGATATCGCCCAATATCGATCCTCCGGTGTGCAGGATCATGGACTTCAGTAAATACTATTTCCAGAAGGAAAAGAAAGCCAAGGAAGCCAAGAAACGGCAGCACGAAGTGGAGATCAAAGAGGTCAAGTTTGGCCCCAATACCGAAGAGCACGATTTCAACTTCAAGAAAAACAACGCCATCAAGTTTTTCCGGCAACACAACAAAGTGAAGTTCACGGTCCGGTTCCGGGGACGCCAGATGGCGCACAAGGAATTGGGATTCAACGTTCTGGATAGGCTCAAGGCCGATCTGGGGCACCTGGCTGACGTCGATTCGGAGCCGGTGTCCGAGCGCAATCTGCTTTCGATCATCATGACTCCCAAGAAGGATATCGACCGGATCCTGGGCAAGCCCGAAAAAGAAACGCCCCCGGTGAAGGAAACCGAGCCGGCTGCCAGCGCGGATACTGCCGTCGAAACTCCCGCGGCGCCCAAACCCAAACGCCAAACCAAAGCCCCGAAAGATACCGAAAGCTTGGAATAAAGAGAACTCTGCCGCCCCCCTAGTTTTTAATCATCAAGGAGAGATAAAAATGCCTAAAATCAAGACAAACCGTTCCGCAGCCAAGCGGTTCAAGGTTACCGGATCAGGCAAAATTGTGCGTCATCACGCCAAAAGCGCCCACATCAAAACCAAGAAAACCCCCAAGTTGAAACGCAATCTGCGGGCCAGCGCCATCGTGCGCAAGTGCGACGAAAAGCGCGTCAACAGAATGCTGGGGAATTAAGGAAGTGAATCATGCCAAGATCAGCTAATAACGTAGCAGCGCACCGCAGAAGAAAGAAATACATGCTGGCAGCCAGGGGCTACTTTGGCCGCCGCAGCAAGACTTACCGGGTCGCCCGCCAGACCGTGGAACGCGGCATGGCTTTCGCCTTTGCCCACCGCAAACAAAAGAAACGCGAATTCCGCAGCCTCTGGATCACCCGCATCAACGCCGCCTGCAGGATCAACGACATGTCCTACAGCAAATTCATCAACGGCTTGCACAAAGCCAACATCGAGATCAACCGCAAATCCCTGGCGCATCTGGCCTGGCACGACAGCGCGGCTTTCGCCAAACTGGTGGAGATCGCCAAAGGTTGAGCAGCCCCGCAAAAGATCCTGATACAACGGGCTGAAGCCTCGTAACCACAGGGACGAGCAGATGAAGGAAAAACTGAGGGAAGTCGCGGACCAGGCGAGGGAGCTTATCGCTGCCTGCCAGACCGCCAACGATATCCTGAACGCCAAGGCGCAGTATCTGGGCAAGAAAAGCCTGATCAACCAGCTTTACACCCAGTTAAGAGACCTTCCCGAGCAGGATAAACCCGCGTTCGGCCAGCTCATCAACGAGCTGCGCGCCGAAGTGGAACAATTGCTCGAGCGGCGCGATCAGGAATTGAAGCAAGCCACCCGGGAACTGCATGACCAGACCCGGGAGCAGGATCTGAGCCTTCCCGGCTGTTTCCAGCCCCGCGGTTCCCTGCATCCGATCACCATCATCAGGCGCCGCATCGAGGACGTGTTTGTCGGATTGGGTTTCGAGATCGCCGAAGGTCCGGACATCGATGACGAGTTTCACAACTTCGATGCCCTGAACACACCTCCTGACCATCCTTCGCGCAATCTGGCGGACACCTTCTATCTGGACAACGGATATCTCCTGCGGACGCAGACTTCCACTGTCCAGGTCCGCACCATGGAGAAATACCCGCCGCCGATCCATATCATTTCCCCGGGCAGATGCTATCGCAACGACAAGCCCGATCCATCGCACTCGCCCGTCTTCCATCAGGTGGAAGCGCTGGTGGTGGACAAGGGCATTTCCCTGGCCGACCTCAAGGATACGCTGCAAAACTTCGCGCGGATCATGTTCGGTCCGCAAGTCCGTTCCCGCATCCGGCCCCACTTCTTTCCGTTCACGGAACCGAGCGCGGAAATGGACATCAGTTGCGTGAGTTGCAAAGGGACAGGCTGCCGGATCTGTAAAAACTCCGGCTGGCTGGAATTAGGCGGCGCCGGCATGGTCGATCCCGCCGTATTCAAGATGCTGGGCATCGATCCGGAACTGTACTCCGGATACGCTTTGGGCGTGGGCATCGAGCGCATTGCCATGCTCAAATACAACATCCCGGACATGCGCATCCTCTATGAGAACGATGTCCGGATGCTGCGCCAATTCAGCGGAGAAACAGGATGAGGATATCACGCCGCTGGCTGGGCAACTATATCGACCTGCCGGACGATAATGAACTGCTGATCCGCACGCTCACCTTTTCCGGCATCGAAGTGGAGGCCGTGGAAGAACTTCCGGCCCTTCCGGATACGGTGCTGACCGCCAGGATCCTCACCGCGGAAAAGATCCCCGGGACCGACCACCTGATGGTTTGCACCGTGGAGTATGGCGGATCCCAACCCGTGCAAGTGGTGTGCGGAGCCCCCAATTGCCGTCCGGGCATGCTTTCGGTTCTAGCTCTGCCGGGCTCGGTTTTACCCAAGGTGACCATTAAAAGCGCCAAACTCAAAGGCGTGGAATCCCACGGCATGCTCTGTTCCGAGCGCGAACTCGGAATCTCAGACACGCACGCAGGGATCATCGAACTGGACGTAAATACTCCCCTGGGCCTGCCTGTTAATGATTTATACGAGTTGCCGGACACCCTCCTGGACCTGGAAATCACGCCCAACCGCTCCGATTTGCTGGGATATCTGGGCATCGCCAGAGACCTCTCCGCTTCCTTGGGCACTCCTGTCAAATTCCCGGAATTGCTGCCAATCGCCGGCGCCGATTGCCCGGAGATCGATCTGAAACTAATCCTCGAGGATTCCGAAAACTGCCCCCGCTACACCGCGCGCCTGCTGACGGACATAAGGGTCCAGGACTCGCCCCAATGGCTGAAAACAGCCCTGATCAAAACCGGTTTGCGGCCGATCAACAACGTTGTGGATATCACCAATTTCGTGATGCTGGAAACCGGGCATCCGCTCCATGCTTTCGATTACGACCAGCTTGCGCCGGTCGAAGCGGGAGATCCACAACCGGCGATAGTTGTCCGCAAAGCAAGGCCAGGCGAGGAATTTGTGGCTTTGGACGGCAAATCCTATGTGCTGGATGACCAGGCGCTGGTGATTGCCGATGGGCAAAAAGCCTCGGCGCTGGCTGGCGTTATGGGCGGCAAGGACAGCGCGATCAGCGATTCCACGCGCACCCTTGTGCTGGAATCAGCTTCCTTCAATCCCTGCTCGATCCGCGCCACTTCCTACAGATACAAGATCAGCACCGATTCTTCCTATCGATTCGAGCGCCATCTGAGCCCCGCCCTGCCCATTGACGCCAGCGTCCGCGCCACAGAATTGCTTGTGCGAGTTTCCGGAGGCAAGGTCTGCCACGGTCTCAAGGATGCCTATCCCGAGCCCGAGCGCCCTTTGTATCTGGCTTTGCGTCCCCGCCGCTTCACGGAACTGATCGGCTACCAACTGGAAGAAAACGCCATCAAAACCTATCTGGAAGCCCTCGGTTGCCGGTTTGTCCAATACGGAGCCTGGCAGGAAGAGCCGCTCACCGATCCCGCTCTGATCCATTGCCATCATGCCGAAGAACAGAAGGCGGGGAAGACCGAATTCACCGAGATCGACTGCGAACACGCGCTTTATTTCCAGATTCCGCCCCACCGCGTGGATCTGACCCGGGAAGCCGACCTGCTGGAAGAACTGGCCAGGCTTGCCGGCTACGACCGCGTTCCGCAGAAAACTGCCATTTCACTCATCATGGATCGCCACGCGCACCGCGTCCAGCGCGCCATTGTGGACCATTTCGCGCTGGCCGGTTTCTATGAAATGACGAACTACAGCTTCTGTGATCCGGCCCAACTCGCTGATTTGGCTTTTCCGTCCGAGGAACTGGACAGGATACTCCTGCGAGTTATCAACCCCCAGAGCAGCAACCAATCGGCCATGCGGATCAGTCTGTTGCCCTCGCTGCTGGCCAATCTGAGCTACAACCTCAACCACGGCGAACGCAACTTGAAACTGATGGAACTGGCCAGGGTTTACCACCGCGACGGCGATTCCTATACCGAGCCGTTGTTCCTGACCGCCCTCTGCACTGGCCAGGCGGTTCCGGAACACTGGCAGCAGAAAGCCCGGGAGATCGACGTTTACTACTTGAAAGGGATCATAGAAAGCCTGCTGGGAAGCCTGAATTTACCTGTCACCGCAACCGGTAGTATGCCCCAACCTTGGTTGGTGGATGCCGAAAACCTGGCTTTTTACAGCGGGGAAGCCCTCTGCGCCTCACTCAGCAGGATGAGATCCGAAACTGTGGAGAGATTCGGGATCGATATCCACAAGCTCAAACAGGATATCTGGGTCGTGGAAATACCGGTGCAGAACATCGTGGAAGCCACGCGCGGCATCAGCACGGAGTTTCAACCGCTGCCCCGCCATCCCTCGGTGGTCCGGGACATCTCATTCGTCATCGGGCTGAACGTTCCCTACGGCGATATCCAAGCCGCGATCAAGGCGGTCGACCCCTCTCTGATCCAAGCTGTGAGCATCTTCGACGAATATCACGGCAAGCAGGTGCCGGCTGGATTGCGCAGCCTGTCGCTGCACTTATTTTTGCAGGACAGCGAAAAAACATTGACAGATGAACGAGTGGACCAGACCGTTGCATCCGTGTTGAAAATGCTCTCTGCCGCCTGGCAGATCAAAATGAGGTAATTAATGGACACACACGCCGTCAGCTTACAAGACAAGATCCAGAAACTGATCGACCAATATACGGAAGATAAAAAGAAACTTGACCTTATGGAAGGGCAGAATGCAGATCTGAAGGAAGAAAACAGCCAACTCATGGCTCAGATCGAGCACTTCAATAACTCCAAAAACACTTCCTCCACCCGGATCCAGGAATTGGAAAAGCAGATCAAAACACTGGAAGCCCAATACCTGGAATTGCAGCAGACCATCGCCGGCTTCGAATCCATCGCCAGCGACGCCATCACCAAGATCGACAGCTTGTTACCGGATTGGGATTCCAACACCCAGCCATGAAATCGGTGGAAGTCGAGATCTTTGGGCGCAGATTCCGGTTGCGCAGTGACGATCCCAAGGCGACCCTGGCCATCGCCGAAGCGATCAACACCGAGCTGAACCAACTGCGTGAACTCTACGAAAACCTCGATTTCACCAAATTACTTTTGCTCCTTGCCCTGAAAAAGCAAGACGAGATCAACTCCCTGAGCCACCATATGCGCAACCAGGAACTGGAATTGAACCGGTTGAATCAGATGGTGGGGAAGATCGTCGGGGAGAACTGAAGATTGGCCTGCGGAACTCGTGATATGGATTGCAGAAAAGCTACTGAAATTACGGGAACCGAGCCATGGGCGGCATGCACGCCGGCTAGTTCCGGATCCATAAAACCCACAAGGTAGGCGCCCACCTGATGCTTGGCTTTATCAGACAAGCATACACGGTTCACGCGGGCTTTTACAATAACGGTGGATTGCTCCACCTTGATAGATTGCAAGGAAGAATGAATGCCATTAGATAAACTGATATACCTGGGCGGGGGTCTGCTTGCCGGGCTGTTGCTCGCTCTGATCTTCTATCTCTTACGCCGCAAAACCACCTTCCACTTCATCTCCCAGGCCAAACAGATCGCCGAAGAGATCAAAATCTCCGCCAAAAACGAGATCGAAACTGCCCGGAAAGCTGCTGTCCTCGAAGCCAAGGACGACTGGTTCAAACAGAAACGCGTCATGGAAGACGAGATCAAGGACAGGCAAAAGGAACTGCGGGTTCAGGAGAAGAAATACAGCGACCGCCTCGCCAGCCTGGACAAGCGCCTGGACGCCCTGGACAAAAAAGAAACGAACCTGGGCGAACAAGAGCGTAAACTTAAGAACAAGGAAGAAGATCTCAGCCGTAAAAGCCTGGAAACCGAGCGCCTGATCAACGAACAACGCGCCAAGCTCTCGGAAATCGCCGGACTCAGCCGTGAGCAGGCTGTCCAGCTCATGCGCGAGGAGTTGATCACGCAAGCCAGGCAAGTAGCCGCCAACGACGCCCGCATCACTATCGAACAGATCAAACTGGATATGAACAACAAGGCGGCGGAGATCCTTTCCACGGCGATCCAACGCCTGGCCGTGGACCATGTGTCGGAATCCACCGTCTCCGTCGTTTCGCTGCCATCCGACGAAATGAAAGGCCGCATCATCGGGCGCGAAGGGCGCAACATCCGCACTTTCGAAAAAGCATCGGGCGTGGACCTGATCATCGACGACACTCCGGAAGCGGTCGTGCTTTCTTGTTTCGATCCCGTCCGCCGTGAGATCGCCCGCCTGTCGCTTGAAAAACTCATTTCCGACGGCCGCATCCATCCCGGCCGCATCGAAGAGGTCATCGCCAAAACAGGCCGGGAAATGGAGGAAACGCTGGTCAGGATCGGCGAAAAAGCCGTGCTGGAAACCAATATCCACAACATATCGCCCAACCTGATCAAGATCATGGGCCGGCTCCAATACCGCACTTCTTACGGCCAGAACGTTTTGAAACACTCCATGGAAGCGGCTTGGATTTGCGGCATCCTGGCCGCCGAACTCAACCTCGATCAGGAGATCGCGCGCCGCGCTGGCTTGCTGCACGATATCGGCAAAGCCGTCGATCAGGAATTTGAAGGCACTCACGCCCTCATCGGCGCCAATCTGGCCCGTAAGAACGGAGAGAGCAAACTGATCGTCAACGCCATTGAAGCGCATCACGAAGAGACTGAGGCGACCTCTGTCTATGCCGCTCTGGTTCAGGCTTCCGACGCTATTTCCGGCGCCCGTCCCGGCGCCCGCAGGGAAATGCTGGAGACCTATATGCAGCGCCTGGCCAAGCTCGAGGAGATCGCCAACTCCGTGGAAGGCGTGAACAAATCCTACGCCATCCAGGCGGGCCGTGAACTGCGCATCATCGTGGAACCGGCCATGGTGGAGGATTCCCAGACACCGCTGCTGGCAACCGAAATCGCCGCCCAGATCGAGAAACAGGTGCAATACCCCGGCCAGATCAAGGTTACCGTGATTCGCGAAACCCGCCAGATCGCAATGGCAAAATGATCAAGCTGCTTTTTCTGGGTGACGTTTTCAGCAAGGCGGGGCGTCTGGTTCTGTTCAACAGCCTGCCCAGCCTGAAACAGGAATTCGCGCCTGATTTTATCGTCATCAACGGCGAGAATCTGGCCGACGGCAAAGGGCTGACCGAGAAAACCACCCGGCCGCTCTTCCAGGCCGGAGTCGATGCCATCACAGGCGGAAACCACCTCTGGGACCGGGCTGAATCCTGGGAATACATCAAGGGCAATCCCCAGATCGTCAAACCCATGAATTATCCCGAAACCACTCCCGGAAACATCTGTTCCCGCCTGGTCAAGAACGGCAAACGCCTTTCCGTTATAACCCTGTGCGGCCAGGTCTATATGCCGCCCTGCGATTCGCCGTTCGTTGCCTTTGAACGCTGGATCCAGGCCAATCCTGAGCGCGACGCCTGCCTGCTTGTGGATTTCCACGCCGAATCCACCTCCGAAAAGCGCGCCCTCGGCTGGTTCGTAGACGGCCAGGCTTCGGCGTTGGTGGGTACCCACACCCATATCCAGACCGCCGATGAGGAGATCCTGCCCGACGGAACCGCTTACATCACCGATGTTGGCATGACCGGCGCGCACGACAGCGTCATCGGCGTAAAAAAGAACATCATTGTCGATAAATTCCGCCATGCCCTGCCTGCCCGCTATGAATCGTCGGACCGCGGATTGATGATCAACGCCGTGTACCTGGAGTTGGACGAAGCCAGCGGCAAAGCCCTGTCGATCCAGCGTATCCGGCGCAAGGTCGATGCCAGCGCGGAATCACTTTCCGGACTGAATAACCAACTGGAGGACTGAGGTGGCGAAGCTTCTTACGGGAAAACCTGTGGCAGCCGCTGTCAAAGCGGCGTTGAAAGACCTGATCGCCGCCAATTCTCTGCAGCCCAGGATGCTCCTGATCCAGGCGGGCGTCGATCCGGCGTCCGAATTCTACGTGCAAAACATCGTCTCGAACGGCGCAAAACTGGGTTGCGAAGTGATCCTGCGCAGCTTGCCCGCGGACGTTTCGCAAGCCCAGCTGCTGGACTGTGTGGAAGGCGCGAATCTCGATCCCTCCGTGCATGGCATTATGATCCAAAAACCCTTTCCCGCCGGAATCGACGACAATCTCATCGGCAGCGCGATCGATCCTCGAAAGGACCTCGATTGCCTCAATCCCCAAAACCTGGGCAAGATCATCTTGGAAGCACCGGGTCCTTTGCCCTGCACTCCCCTGGCGGCGCTCTGCACTCTGAAATACTACCAGATCCCCATTCAGGGCAGGCACGTGGTCATCATCGGCCGCAGTTCCATCGTGGGCAAGCCTCTGGCCAACCTGCTGCTCTGGAAAAAGCCCTTCGCCAATGCCAGCGTCACGGTCTGCCACAGCCGCAGCCAAAATCTGGCGGCGCTTACCCAAACCGCGGATATCCTGATCGCCGCCATCGGCAAGCCGGAGTTCGTGAAGCAGGACCTGGTCAAAGAAAATTGCGTGCTTCTCGATGTGGGCATAAACGCCGTTGTGGACGCCCAAGGCAAGCCATCCTATGTGGGCGATATAGACTTCAATTCCTGCCAGGACAAGGCTTTGGCGATCACGCCAGTTCCCGGGGGAATCGGTTCCGTCACCACTTCCCTGCTCTTCCTGAACTTGGTGCAGGCCTGTCTGGCGGCGCAGGGCGTAAATAAAAATATTGACGATTTTCTCGGCTTGATTTTTGATGCCGAGAAGAAAGAAATTACTCCATGACGATATATGGGAGGAACGATGCCAAATAAGAGTACGAAGCTCTTAATCCTAGTAGCAGTAACGGCCTTGGCCATGCTGATGTTTTCCGGCTGCGGTAAATCCGGAAGCAAATTTGCCAACCAGGCTCCCACGATCAGAATCACTTCCTATGAAGGTTATGATGACAGCGAATTGCTGGCGCCCTACGAAAACGTCAATTTCCTGTTTCAGCAAAAGATCTTCTGGAACGCCACCGATCCGGATGGCATCATCACGGGCTTTGCCTACCGGGTGAAAGACCAGAACGGCAATCCCATCGCCACTCCGGGAAACCACTTTATCGACACGGACGGCTCCGTTACTCCCGACAACGTGGTCAACCGCTTCGGAACAGGCTGGGTGCTCCATTACAAATCCAACGCCGATCAGGATATTCCCCTGGACGATCCCGACGCCAACCGCACCATCTGGACCTCGGCGAAGTACGCCACGATCAATTTCCCCGCCTCCGACGCCAACGGCAATCCCCTCACCATGAACAGCACCTTTGAAGTGATCGCGATAGACAACCGGGGCGACATCACTGCCCTCGACCCCAACTATCCCGCCACCAGCATTGCCTGGCGCAAATTCAACGCCACATCCGCCCGCCCGACCTGTATCATCAGCACCACCAAGGGCAACCCCAACGGCGGCGAGGTCGGTTCTGGAATCCGCCTCGATTTCACGATGCACGACACCGATCCCTTCATCCCGGAAACCCCCTTCAAATTCGAATTCCGAATGATGAAGGTCGATCCCGTGAGCGAAGAGGTCATCGCCGGCACGGAATCGGAGTGGTACAATTCGGTCACCAATGCCGATCCTGAACTGAACAGATTTTTGCTGACCAGATACACTTCCCCCAGCATTCTGGGTACCACCAACGCCTACGACATCGAAGGGACCGTAACCAACACCAAGACCAAGATCCAGGCCCGCGCCTACGACCTGGCCGGTGTGGTTTCCGCGGTCAACGATTCCTCGTCACTGTATTTCGCGGTGAAAGCCGGCTTCCGGCCCGAAACCCTGGTCTATCCTCAGCGCGTGTATGCTCTGGGCGATAACCATTATATCGACTACACCGACGAATCGACCCCCGAGATCCTGCCCTTCACCTTCATCAACGGCGTCCAGCGCTTTGCCACGCCTTTCTTCGAAAACATGGAAGGCGTCAACACCGCCATCAACAGCACCAACACCAAGGTTTGGCTGCGCTGGGGCTGGAAAGGCGAATACGGAGTGGTGCCTGCCGCCGGGCCGATCATCTACACGAACAATCCCTATGATAAAAAGATCGACACCGTGCTGGACCGGGCCACCAACATGAACTATTTCAGCGAGATCACCCACTTCCATCTCCGCCTGGATGGCCAGCCCTACAATTACCAGCCCTATGCCAATTCGATCGTGACCGATACGGAAGGCCTGCAGTGGCTGAGGATTCCCCAGAATTCTCCGCTGGGGCAGACAGTGGTGCTCACTGCCTTGACCAACGGCACCCATACCCTGCAAGTAAGATGCGAAGACCTGCAGGGCGAAGTGGATCCCATTCCCGCTGAGATCAGTTTCACGCTGGTGAGCGCCGTACCGGCTGCCAACCGTTCGGGGATCCTGGTGGTCGACGACGACCGTCAAAACGCTTCCACTTCGCCGGAACCCACCGTGCTGGAAAAATACCAGCAGATGCTGGCTGACTACACGGGAACGGTCACCTACATCAAACGCACCAACACCCAGGAAACCGGCGATACCTTCGCCGACTTCAGGCTGCGCCACCTGGCCACCTCTGATCTGCAGAACTATGAACTGGTGATCTATCACAGCGATAATCCCAGCGAAAGCGGGTCGCTGAAAAACGAGAACGACGGCTTGACGCTGTATCTGCTATCCGGCGGCAACCTCCTGATCTCCCACACCTCCAAGCTCGCTTCCGTGCTGGACGCCTTCGTGCTGGCCAATCAGAGGACATTCCTGTCCTATTTGGGTATCCCCTTGGTCTCCCCCCCGGCCGCCATCCTCAGCGACGCGCTGCAAACCAGGACCTTTTTCCAGAAAGCCGTGGGCGCTTTCGAGTTCCCGGATATCGACCTGCAGTATGGAACCACCGGCCAGCCCGGCGCCAGTTTCAA
>CAYSAT010000064.1:0-16125 GCA_964429035.1 uncultured Candidatus Cloacimonadota bacterium
TAATAAGCTTGATGCTTGCAGCGTTTTTCCTCGGCGGACTCGGCGCCGCCAGCGTTTCCAGCCAAAGCGCCGCCGAAGTGGGGCAAAGCTGGCTGCGGCATGTTTTTCCCGGCAAAGCCATCCAGATCGAGCGGCAGCAGCCTGTGGTCAGGGATGGCCAGACCCTTCTTTACATCTTCGAACTAATGGGCGGCGGCTGGGTTCTGGTGTCCGCCAACGATGCCAGCGAGCCGATCCTGGGCTATTGCGAAACGGGGGGATTCGAGTATCCGGTAACTTCCCCGGAAGCGCGTTACTGGCTGGAAACCTTTGAGGAGCAGCTGTTGGAAGCGCTGCGGGAAAATGTCTCCAATGCCGCCAAACTGCCCCTCTGGAACGAGATCCGGGCCGGGAACTTTGCGCGTTGGGAAGGCACCCGCGACGTTTCGCCGCTCTGCAGCACCATCTGGAACCAGAATACCTACTATAACCAGCTGTGCCCCACCGATGCTTCCGGACCAGGCGGACACGCTTACGCAGGCTGCGTGGCGACCGCGATGGGACAGGTGATGAAGAAATGGAACCATCCCGTCCAAGGCACCATTTCCCACAGTTACACGGAAAACAACTATGGGAACCTCTCCGCCAACTTCAGCGCCACCACCTACAACTGGTCCGGCATGCCCAACAGCATCAGCGCCAGCAACACCGCCATCGCCACCTTGCTCTATCATTGCGGCGTAGGCGTGGACATGGATTACGGCCCCTTGGCCTCATCCGCCAATGTGTTCACCAACGACGCCATGGAAGTGTTCTTCGGCTACGATCCGGCAGCCCAGTGGCAATGGCGCAACACTTTTACGGACACGGACTGGATGAACCTGATGCGGTCGGACCTCAATGCCGGCCGGCCCATCGTTTATGTGGGCTACAACGCGTCTTACAGCAGCGGGCACACCTTTGTGATGGACGGCTTCAGTGCCAGCAACTACTTCCATTTCAATTGGGGCTGGGGCGGCCAATACAACGGCAATTTCCTGCTGAACAGCTTGATCCCCGTGGCAGGCACAAACTACTCCTACTATCAGTGGGCGTACTACAACCTCTATCCCGGAGTGACGGTATCCGGCACGGTGACCGACGCGTCATCCTTGCCCCTGGCTGGAGTTCCCATTTCGTTCACCGGAGCCGGAACGGCCACCACGGATGCCAACGGGGTTTACAGCATCGCCGTTCCCAACGGCTACAGCGGCACCGCCACTCCATTCCTGACCCCCTACGTCTTCGCACCTGTAAGCAGGTCCTACACTTCCATCACCGCGAACCAAACGGCGCAGAATTACACCGGATCCCTGCCTCCAGCACCGATCGGCCTGAACACCACCGGGATCACGCAGGTCAGTTGCACCATTTCCTGGACGGAAGTGGGCAGCGCGATGGCCTGGGATTTCGAGATGGGGCCGGCAGGTTTCACACCTGGTGTGGGCATGGGCTATCTGCAAACGATGGTGGGGCAGCCCTACCTGGTGTGGGGATTGCTACCCGGCACAGGCTACGACTGGTATGTGCGCTCCAATTACTTCACCTTTACTAGCGGCTGGTCTCTGCCGGCAAGCTTCAGCACCCTGGGCACTGCGCCGTTTCCACCCACAAACCTGGCCACGACCGGGATCACCAACACCACAGCCACATTTTCGTGGCTGGAGATGGGCAGCGCGACGATGTGGGATATCGAATACGGGCCACCCGGTTTTACACCGGGCGTTGGATCGGGAATCCAGGTTACGAATGTGGCCATGAATCCCTATACCCATGTGGGACTTTTTCCCGGCACGCCCTACGATTGGTATGTCCGCTCCAATTACGGGATATTTTCCACAGCCTGGTCGTTGCCGGCCTCCTTCACCACTCTGAGCGGAGCGCCCACTGCGCCAATCAACCTGATTACGACGGGGATCACCAATACCGGCGCTACCCTCAACTGGACGGAAACCGGCAGCGCGTTCATGTGGGACGTGGAATACGGGCCGCCTAACCTGGTTCCAGGTATCGGGATGGGAATCCTGATGACGGGGGTTGGCATGCCCATTCCTCCGAATGGCGGCCAATTCTCCCTTGGCGGATTGACTCCCGGAATGCCATATAGGTGGTATGTCCGCGCGAATTACGGGGCTTTCACCAGCGCCTGGGCTGGCCCGGCCTCGTTCACGACGCTGCTTGCGCCGCCACCCGCTCCCACAAACCTGGCCACACAGGCGATCACCACCACCAGCGCCATCCTTAGCTGGACAGAGATGGGCACGGCGACGATGTGGGATTATGAGTTCGGCGTTCCCGGATTCCTGCCTGGCATGGGCATGAGTTTGGGCGGCGGAACAGCCGTGCTCGTGAGTCAGATGACGCTAAACGCTTTGTGGCCCGGCACTCCCTATCAGTGTTACGTCCGCTCGAATTACGGAGCCAGCACCAGCGCGTGGTCTGGCCCTGCTTCGTTCACTACCCTTACCGGCATGCCGTATCCCTGGACCGAGAACTTCGAAGGCGGCTTCGTGAACCTGGTTAACGATCCTGCCAGCAGCACTCCCTGGACCCTTTACAATACCCTGGCCTCACAGGGTTTGCAGTCCGCCTGGAACGCCTATCAAGCCAGCAACAGCAACATCCTGGTCACGTCGAATAACTGCAGTTTGTTCGGCTGCACCTGGCCCATCCTGCGTTTCGACCACATCGCCAAGACCGAAACCAACTACGACCACGCTTATGTGGAACTTTCCACGGATGGCGGCTCCACCTGGTTCAGGCTGAGCCAGGCCGAATACCTGGGCTCCGGAAACTACAGCGTGCCGACCCAGAACAATCCGGAAGGGCCTTGCTTCATGAGTTCATCCTATTCCCAGTGGAGCAGCGCCACGCCGGATAAATCCTGGTGGAAGACGGAAACCTTCGATCTCACGAATTACCAGAGTTCCATGAACTTGATGGTCCGCTTCCGCCTGAAATCCGACAATACCGTCAATCAGTACGGTTGGCTGCTGGACAACGTGCAGGTGAAGGAATTTCCGCCCTATGAACTGGGAGTGCAGGTGCCTCCCAGTGGTTACATCGGAGGCGGCTCGAGCCTGGATTATCCAGTGCGCATCAACAATCTGGGCAGCCAGGCCGACACCTATACGGTGGCAATAAGCGGCGGAACTGGAGCCTGGACCTACACATTGCTCGAGGCAGACGGCGTCACGCCGCTGCAGCCCCCCATTCCGATCGCTTCGCTGGCTTCCTACAACTACATCGTCCGCGTAACCGCTCCAACCACCGGAATTGCCCATCTGACCATGGACACCCAGGGCTACACCGTCACGTCCACCAACAGCGGCCTGGCCTACAGCTTCCTGCTGGGCACCACCTATCTGCAGGGCGACAACATCGCCGACCCCTTCGTGATCAATTCCCTGCCCTTTAGCGCTTCGTACACAACGGTGAATTACCAGGACGACTACGGGAATTATGGCGCTGCCAGCGGTTTGGTCAACCTGATCGATCCCATTACCGGATACTACTCGGCGACCGGAACGCTGGGACCCTCGCCGGATGTGGTTTACCGGCTCAACCTGAGCGTGCCCACCATGCTCAGCATCGACCTGCTGGGCTCGACCTACGACACCGCCGTGGCTTTGGTTACGGCGCCTGGAACCACGCCGGCGGATGTACTGCTGATCAACGACGATTTCTACAGCGCGCCCAACGCCTTCGTTTCTTACATGGACACCGGCTGCAACGCCGTTCCCGCCGGCACCACCTACATCATCATCGGCGGCTACGGAACCAACAAAGGAAACTACACCCTCAACGTGGTCGCAGCGCCAGTTCCGACGGCGCCGAACGTCACCATCCAGATGAACACAACCGCAAACCAGGTGACCCTGTCCTGGACCCAGAATACCGTGATGCGCTACAATATCTACAGCGACACCAATCCCTACGGCAGTTTTTCCACAGTGGTTGCCACCGGGCTGAACGCCTCCACTTATACGATCAGCCCGATACCCGCCGTCAACACCTTCTACCGCGTAACGGAGTATTTCTGCTATCCGTAGGATCAACCAGATTAGTTGTGTCAGATTGAAGTTCTGAGCGATAATGAAAAACCCCCGCGAAATCCACGGGGGTTTTTTGCATAGTTTGGATGGGGTTATTTCCCCGCGGCGATGCTTACCATCTTGCCGGGGACGACGATCACTTTCTTCACGGAGAGGCCTTCCAGGCTGCGCTTCACGTTGTCCAAAGCCAGGGCCTGCCTTTTCAGTTCCTCGGGATCGATATCCGGCGGCACTTCCAGTTTGCCGCGCAGTTTGCCGTTGATCTGCACCACGTAGGTGACACGGTCGCGCACAAGGTAGCGTTCTTCGTAGCCGGGCAGTCCGGAATCGTGCAGCAAGTCCCCAAAACCCAGCAGCTGCCAGAGTTCTTCCGCGATGTGGGGCGCGAAGGGATAGAGCAATTGCGGAATGATGCCGCAGGCTTCGGCGTACACCGCCAGATCAGGTTCCGAGAGGGCGGAAGGGTCTTTCACCGCCACGCAGTGGTTCAGGTGTTCCATGATGGCGGCGATCGCGGTGTTGAACTGGAGGCGGTTCTGGCAGTCGTCCAACCACTTTTTGACCGTGCTGTGTGAGCTGAAGAGCAGTCCTTTCAAAGCGGGGGAGATGTCCTCCAATTCCGCGCTGAGGCCCAGGCCGCGCTTGAGGACCTCCAGGTTCTCGGTGATCAAGCGCCAGACCCGGTTCAGGAAGCGGAACGCGCCCATGACGCCGTCGTCGCTCCATTCGGAGTCCTTATCCGGGGGCGAAGCGAAAAGCAGGAAGGTGCGCAGGGTGTCGGCTCCAAAGCGGTTCACGATGTAGCCGGGATCGACGACGTTGCCCTTGGATTTGCTCATCTTGGCGCCGTCTTTGGTGACCATGCCCTGGGTAAGCAGGCGGGCAAAGGGCTCGCCGCAATCCAGCCAGCCCAGGTCGCGCATGAATTTGCCGATGAAGCGGGCATAGAGCAGGTGCATCACGGCGTGCTCGATGCCGCCGATATACTGGTCCACGGGCAGCCAGTATTTGGCTTTGTCCGGGGCGAAGGGTTCGCGGTCGTTTTTAGGGTCGGCGTAGCGGGCATAGTACCAGGAACTATCCACAAAGGTGTCCATGGTGTCGGTTTCCCGTTTGGAATCGGCACCGCAGTGCGGGCATTTCACATTGATCCATTCGGGCACGGAAAGCAGCGGATTGCTTGTGGTTTTGCCCACCTGCACGTTGTCCGGCAGCAGGACCGGCAGTTCGGAATCCGGAACCAGCACGATGCCGCAGTTCGGGCAATGGATCACCGGGATGGGATTGCCCCAATAACGCTGCCGGGATATGCCCCAATCGCGCAGCCTGTAGGTGTGCGTGGTTTTGCCTTTGCCCAAATCGGTGATTTTGGCGGAGATCGCGGCTTTGGCCTCTTCGCTGGGCAGTCCGTCGAATGGCGCGGAATTGACCATCACGCCGGGCTCGATATAGGCTGCGGCCATCTGTTCCAGAACCAGATCCTGCTGCGGATTCTGGATGACGAGGAGCAGCGGAATGCCGTATTTGCGGGCGAATTCAAAATCGCGCTGATCGTGCGCCGGCACCGCCATCACAGCGCCTGTGCCGTAATCCATCAGCACGTAGTTGGTCACCCAGATCTGCACTTTGTTGCCGTTCAACGGGTTGACGCAATAACGGCCGCTGAACACGCCTTCCTTGGCGGTGTCTTCGGCGCTGCGCAGAATCTTGTCCTCATTGATCACCTTATGGCAGAAAGCGTGCAGCGTGGCGTTGTCCGGATCTTCCGCCAGCCATTTCTGAACCAGCGGATGTTCCGGCGGCAGAGCCATGAAGGTGACTCCGTAAACGGTATCTGGCCGCGTGGTGAAGACGCTGATGTCCGCGGAACCGTCCTCCAATGGAAAGTCGATCAGGGTGCCTTCGCTCTTGCCGATCCAGTTCTTCTGCATGGTGATGACGCGTTCCGGCCAATTGACCATGCCGGAAAAATCCAGCAGTTCCTCGGCGTATTTGGTGATGCGGAAGTACCACTGCTCCAGTTCTTTCTGCGTTACTTCACCGCTGCAACGCCAGCATTTTCCGTCCTCGACCTGTTCGTTGGCGAGCACGGTCTGGCAGTCCTCGCACCAGTTCTGCCAGGATTTCTTGCGGTAGACCAAGCCTTTTTCGTAGAGTTTCTTGAAGAGGTATTGGCCCCATTTATAGTAATCCGGACGGCAGGTGCTAACCTCGCGTTCCCAGTCCAGGCCCAAGCCCAGGGAATCGAATTGTCCACGCATTGCGGCGATGTTTTCCTCGGTGGTGAGGCGCGGATGGGAATTGTGCTGGATGGCGAAATTCTCTGCGGGCATGCCAAAACTGTCGTAGCCCATGGGCTGCATCACGCTAAAGCCTTCCATCATCTTGAGGCGGGAGATGGCGTCGCTGATGGCGTAGTTCGAGGCGTGGCCGCAATGGAGCACCCCGGAAGGATAGGGAAACATCGCCAGCACATAGTATTTGGGCTTGGCGGATCCTTCCGCGGGGTTGAAGATGCGGCGCTGCCGCCAGATCTGCTGCCATTTGGGTTCAATTTTCGAGAACGGATATTCCATGCTTGGTCTCCCTTCTTGTGGCGGCTATTTGCATATCGGTAGCCGCTTTGCACCTGTTTATGGCCTGATTTTTCCCGTGAGGCATATTTGTCAAGCGTAAAACTTCATTCCATATTAATAGCAGCATCAGAGGGCACACTTAAATTGACGGATATTTCGTAAACAGGCTGGCACTCTCCCGCTAGCATTACGCGGTAATTGCGCGGTTATTGCGCGCTTTGCCCGTAATGACCGCGTAGTGACCGCGCAATGCTTACGGGAGCGGCTGCAGGGCTGTTAGCCATTCTGATTGGCAGCGAAGCAAAGATTTTCCTTGCCTAGTTTGGGGCTTGCAGAATAATGATTCAAACTGAATTTAATGTTTTCCGAGGCAGCCCGGCTTACACCGGAAAGCCACAACGCCTCATTTCAAGAGAGATATAAAGCCTTTGGGGAGAAACCATGAAAAAGACGATCCTGATACTTGCCGCCATTTTGGCGCTGGGCCTGGTTTACGGCCAGAACCTGGTCTATTACTGGAATTTTAACGCCAACGTTCCGGCAACCGACCAGAACTGGGCGCAGCCCATAGCCGCCAACGTAGGAACGGCTTCACTCACCTACACCTTCACCGAAGCCTATTCCTTCACCGGAACCACCATCAACGGCACGGACGGAGAGGTCAACGGCGGCAGTTTCTGTCCCCGCGGCGGATTGGAAAATGTGAACAACGGCGCCTGGTTCACCCTGAGCGCTTCGACCGTCGGCTACGACAGCGTTGTCCTCAGTTACCCCACCCGGAAGACTTCCACAGGCTTCACCACGCAGGAGGTCAAATACACTATCAACGGCACCGACTGGCTCACGAAAGAGACCGTGAATATCTCCGCCTACGAGAACAACTGGGTGGCCACGCAACTGGTGACGGTGGATTTCAGCGGCACTCCGGGTGTCGGGAACAATCCCAATTTCGCAATCCGCATCGTGTTGACCGGTGCCGCCTCAGCTGTCGGAAACAACCGCTTCGACAACATCCGCATCCACGGTGTGGCAGGAAACACAGTCGCCACGCCAATTTTCAGCCCTCCCGGCGGATCATATACCACGCCCCAGACCGTGACCATCAGCTGTACCACGCCCAATTCCAGCATTTTTTACACAATCGACGGAACCGCCCCCACTCCCGCTTCCACCCCTTACAGCATGCCACTGACCATCGCGACTGCCACCACTGTGAAAGCCATCGCCACAGCCCCGGGCATGAGCAACAGCATCGTAGCCACGGCCGTGTACGCCTTTCCAGTGACCGTCGCGAACCTTTCCGCCTTGAGGGCCTCGCCGGCTGACGGAACCACGGTTTACACCGTTTCGGGCGAAGTGGTGCTGTCCTTCAAGCAGACCTTCCGCAACCAGAAATACGTGCAGGATGCAGGTGCCGGAGTCCTGATCGACGACCAGTTTGGAGTCATCACCACGGTTTACAACGTGGGCGACGGCATCACGGGGATTTCGGGCAAGATCAGCGAATACGGCGGCATGCTGCAGTTCGTGCCCACAGCCAATACCCCGGCGGCCAGTTCCACCGGCAACGCGATCACTCCGGTAGTGGCGACCTACGACCAGCTGGTCAACAGCTTCGATACCTATGAATCCCGCGTGGTGCAGGTTCTGGGCGTAACATTCGCAACGCCGACGGGCAACTTCGCCAACGGCCTCGTGTATCCGACTTCTGATCCGGATACGGACTACAATATCCGCACCACCTTCTACGACGTGGATTACATCAACACGCCCATCCCCACATCACCGAAAGACATCACCGGCATTCCCAATTCCCGCGCCGACGGCAACTTTTTCACGCCGCGCTCATTGGCAGATTTTGCCGATCCCGCCGGTGCCGTGGCCTCACCGACGTTCAGCCATCCCTCCGGAATCTACATGTCGGGCTTCACTTTAACGATCAGTTGCGCCACGCCGGCAACCACGATTTATTACACCGTCGACGGTAGCGAACCGACCATGGCCTCCACGCTCTACTCGAACCCGGTAATGGTGCTGCAAAGCGTCACCATCAAGGCCCGCGCCTATCTGAACGCCAGCGAATATTCCGGCGTCAGCACCGCGATTTACTCCTTACCAGTCACCGTGGATAATCTCACCATGCTGCGCCAAGCCCCGCTACAAGGGCTGTATCGTATCGGTCCCGAGGTTTTGCTCACCTTCAGCCAAAGCAACCGGCACCAGAAGTTCGTGCAGGATGCAGGCGCGGGCATCTTGATCGACGACCCCAACGGCGTCATCACCACCACTTACGCGATCGGCGACGGCATCACCATGCTCACAGGAATGCTGACGGAGTTCGGCGGCATGCTGGAACTCACCCCTGTGCAGGATCCCGGCCCGCCTTCCTCCACCGGCAACACCATCGCCCCCGAAGGCATCACACTGGAAGAATTCAACAACAACTTTGAGGACTACGAGTCCCGCCTGGTCAAGATCTCGGACGTCCGTTTCACCAGCCCCACGGGCAACTTAGTCAACGGCATGGCCTATCCCATCAATGACCTGGACAACGAGTTCACAGGCAATTTCCGCACCTCTTTCTACGACGTTGATTACATCGGCAACCCGGTCTATACGAACCTTCTGAACATCACCGGTATCCCCAATTCCCGCACCGAAGGCAACTACATCACCGCCCGGGATGTGGACGATTTCCAACTCTCCGAAGTCTTCCCGCCGCATTTTGTGGGGCTATATATCGACGAGTATCCGAATGTGCTTACTCTCTTCGCCACATACCTTGCCTATCATTTCAGCGTCATTCCCGAAAACCTGACCGGATACCGCCTCTACCGGAACAACGTCCTCATTCAAGAGGCAGCACCGGGAATGGAGGCGGAATGGACGGATACTCTCACTAGCCCCGGAACCTATGTCTATCATGCCACGGCGATGTTCGGCGCCACGGAAAGCGCCCCTTCCAACACCTTCACCCATATCTACACCGCCAACGACGACCCCGCCGCGCCGCCTGCCGCAACAGCGCTTCTGGGCAACCGTCCCAACCCCTTCAAGCCCAGCACCGAGATCGGATTTGCCCTTAAAGAGGCAGCCCCGGTGCGCATCGATATCTTCAACCTGAAGGGTCAATTGGTCCGCGGCCTGCTGAACGCCACTGTGTCAGCCGGAGACCATGCGTTGGTCTGGGATGGCCTGGATAATTCCGGAAACCAATCCGGCAGCGGGCTCTACTACTACCGTATGCAGAGCGGCAGCTTCACTGAAACGCGTAAAATGCTAATGTTAAAATAGATAAGGAGAACTCTAATGAAGGCAATCATCAAACGCTGGGGACTCTTCCTCACCGTCAACGCGCTGGTACTGGCCGTACTCGGTGTGATCATGCAGCTCGTGGGGGTTCAAACCCAGGACTGGATCGGGCTTCTGGTCTATTGCGCCGTGTTCGGTTTTGCCGGCGCCGTGATCTCTCTTTTTTCCAGCAAAGCGCTGGCCAAATCTTCCTACAGGATCCAGCCCCTGACTCGCGAAACCGCTTCCGGCAAGGCGCTTTACCTCTTTGACACGATCGAGAAAATGGCCGCCCACAAAGGGATCTCCATGCCGGAATTCGGCATCTACCAATCCCCTGACAACAACGCCTTTGCCACCGGCGCTTCCAAAAACAAGTCCCTGATCGCCTTTTCCAGCGGTATCATGGACAACCTCAACGAGGACGAACTCTCAGCGGTCGCCGGCCACGAAATGACCCATATCACTGAAGGGGACATGGTCACCACCACCCTTCTGATGGGCACCGTGAACACATTCGTGCTCTTCCTCGCCAACATCATCGCCGCGATCTTGAGCGGCAGAAGGGGCAGCCGGGATGAAGGTGGCAACAGCGGCGGCCTGATGAATTCCGCTGGCCAGTCCGCCATCGCCATGATCATCCAGAGCGTGCTCATGGTGCTGGCCAATATCGCCCTCTGCGCGCATTCCAGAGCCCGGGAATTCGTCGCCGATGAAGGATCAGCCAGAATCACCAGCCCCGGCCACATGATCACCGCCCTGGAAAAGATCAGCGCCGGACACGTCCATACCACCAGAAAAGACGCCTTTGCCCTGGCCAAGATCAACAGCGGCCAACTCCTTTCGCTCTTCGCCACGCATCCTCCGATCGAGAAACGCATCGAGCGCCTGCGTAGAATGATGGTGTGAAGACAGCGTTCCGGCTTAAGATAGAAAAATACGCTCTGGGTGGCTTTGGCATCGGCTATCACGAGGGGAAGGCCGTTTTTGTACCTTACACCGCAGTGGGCGATGAGATCGAGGCCGAACTGCTGCGCGAACGCAAGGACGTGGCGTTTGCCCGGGCGAGCGCGTATCTGTCTCGCGGCGAAAAAGTTGTGCGTCCGGAATGCGAAGCCTTCGGCGCACCCATACCCTGTGGCGGCTGCGATTACCTGCATTTGGAATACCCGGAGCAGTTAAGCCGGAAAACCGCGCTGCTGAGGGAACTGCTGCAGCCTCTGGCGCCGGAGCTGCAGATCCCCGAAACCTTCGCCGCGCCTGTCACCCGGCATTACCGCAACAAATCATTCCTGCCCGTAGGTGAGGACGCCAACGGCCTGTACTATGGCATCTTTGCCCGCTGGACGCATCAGATAGTCCCGCATCGCTTGTGCCTGCTGCATCCGCCGGTCTTTGGCACGATAGCCCGACGCTGTCTGGAAATCCTCTCCAAAACAGGCGTGCGCGCCTATGACGAGGCCTCGCACAGCGGCACTTTGCGCCACATCGGCTTCCGTTGCACCCAGAATCTCAGCCGCCTCCAACTTATCCTGGTCACCCGCTCCGGCAAACTGCCCTTCACCAAACTCCTGGTCAAGCAGCTCACGGAGGAATTCCCCGCCCTCTGCTCGATCGTGCAAAACATCAACCGGGACAAGGGCAACGTGATCCTGGGCCCCGAGGAAAAGTTGCTGCACGGCGAAGCCTGGCTGGAGGATGATCTGGCGGGGCTCAAGTTCCGCGTCAATTACCGCAGTTTCTGGCAGGTGAACACTCCCATGCTGAACCTGATCCTCGATCTTGTGCGCGCCCAACTGGATCCGCAAGACATTGTGTATGATGTCTTTGCGGGAACCGGGACTCTGGGCCTCGCGCTGTCCGGAACCGTCCGTAGAGTGCTGTGCATCGAGGAAAACGCGGCTGCCGTCGCCGATGGACAGGCCAATAAACTCGCCAATGGCATCGCCAATGTGGATTTCCTGCGCGCCAAAACCGAGGACGCCCTGCCCGCGCTGCTCAATCCTGAGAAAAACGAAGCTGCGCAGCTGCCTACCGTGATCCTGCTCGATCCTCCGCGTGGAGGCGTCCATCCCAAAGCCTTGCAAGCGGTTATGGCGGCGCGTTCCCGTCGCGTGATCTACCTCAGCTGTTCGCCCATGACCCTGCGCCGGGACCTGAAGATACTCTTGGACAGCGGCTTATATAGGTTGTCCAGCCTCCAACCCTGCGACATGTTTCCCCAGACCTGGCACGTGGAAACCCTTGCCGTGCTTGACCTTGTCCCGCAGTCAGGCCCGGAGGCGCACTGAAGTTTCTGGCCCTGATCCTGATCGCGCTCCTGGCCCTGTTGGCCGGATGCGATTCCAACGCCGAAGAGCTGGATGAAAGGGAGATCCGGGACATCATCTACGACATTGCCCGCGATTTCAGCTGGAACGACATCGATGGCATCATGGCGCGCGTGCATCCTGATTATCTGCACAATGGCCTGAACCGCGAGGAACTGCGCGAACTCTGGCTGGGGCGGCGCGCGACCTATGAATTGCTTGACTGCACGGTGGACCGGGTCGAATTCGAGTACGACCGCGCGGTTGTCTTTCTGAGTCTGGATTTCACCTCCTCCACTGGCAACCTTAGCTATCAGGATCCTGCCACCAGCGGCGACATCTCCCACTTCATCCGCAGCGGGGGAGAATGGCTGATCTGGGGCAACCAGGCCCGCTGAACCGCGTTCGGTCCCGTCCCTAAAGTTATAATCCGCTTAAACACTGATAGCAGCAGCAAGTCTGGCTACTTTTTGGCTCTCTTTCAAACCGAGAGGGTCGACGATTATATTCGCTCCCAATCAGTTGCAGTGTTCATGGCCCAGTCTGTCCCGTAGGGACCCAGTTTTCTGCTCCACTTTTCCCTGGGGTCTGGCCATAAATCCTCCCTATGGCCTCCTTAACACATCCCTAACAAGCATAGGGAAGTGTTAGGGAGCTAATAGAGAAGTTTGGCAGCCACGCCCGCTTGGCGGCTGTAATGTGTCACTTCAGTTTCAGCAGTTTGACCGTGACGGGAGACCCGGCCTCTGCATTCAGCCTCGCGAAGTAGATACCGGATGCGACCCTGCTTCCGGATTCGTCTTTGCCGTCCCAGCCGATGCTGTGCAAGCCATTTACCAAGGTTCCATCCAGCAGGGTCCGCACTTTCTGGCCCCTCAGGTTGTAGACAGCCAGTTCCACACGGCCGGACCTGTCGCATTCCAGCTCGATCCTGGCTTCTCCGGCAAAAGGATTGGGCCGGATGCCCAGCAGCTTCACGGGTCCGGGTACCGCCACCGGATCATCATTGGCCACCGGGATGGCGTTGATCTTTTGCAGGTAGAGATGGGTGTATTCACCGGAATAACCGTAGAACATGCCCCAGAGGACGTAGACCGCTTCCCCGCTTGTGGCAAGGGCTGCGTTACTGACCTGATACCTGCTTTCCAGACGGCTGTCGGCGGGGACCTGCACTCCTCCATCGCTTCCGAAGCTGTAATATTTGAGGGTGGGTGAAGGAGTGGGGACTTCTGCCAGTCCCAGACCTATCCAGGTCCCGTCTGCCAGTTGCAAAGCGCCATAATCACCTTTGTCGCCACCGATGTTGCAGAGTCCGCTCCACAGCTGTTGTCCGCTGTAACTGACTTTTTTGACCCAGCTTTGCGACATCAGCCAGACTCTCTGAAAATAGCCGCTGGCATCCGAACCCAGCAGATATCCTCTGAATCCCGGCGTCCCGGTTCCCCACGGCAGCTGGGCTTCGGGACCCACCAGATGGCCTATCCAGGCATTGATAAACATATAGGGGCCCTGGTCGTCCTCCCCATAAAAACCATGTTCCAGCCGCAGGATGAGGCCCTGGGGCGTGAGCAAACTGGCTCCGCAAAACACCTTGATGGCATCCGGCAAGGGCGCAAAACCTGCCCCGCCATCCCCAAAACCAGGCAAAGCCCCGCCCTCAGCTCCAAAGCGGATCACTTTGATGCTCTCGTAGCCGGTGAACATCGATCCATCATCGCGCAGACCATAGACCAGATAATCTCCCCGCAGGGTGAGTAACTGGGGTAATTCCCCGTTGCTGCCGCCCGAAGCCAGGGTGATGCCCTGCAATCCCCATTGCGCCTGACCGTCCACCAGTTTCTGCAGCCTGATCAGGCCCGCTCCGTCAAAAGCTATGTATATCCCGTTTTCGGTCTGGGATATGGAATAGTCCGCCACCGCAGTTTCCAGGATGATCCTGCCTTCCGGCTCCCAGAGAGGAACTCCGGCGGCGGAGATCTGTTGGGCTCTGATCCGGTTGGGGCTACTGGCTTCTTTCCAAAAGAGCAGATACTCGCCATTGGGAAGGGCAAGGGCTTTGAGATCGGCGGTCAGGCCATAGCTTCCCCCTCCAGGAAGGATGCCTGGCTCGCCTGGTAGAGGGGTCCCCGTCAGGCTGAACAACTGGTAGCGCACCCGTTTGCGATCGTGGGAGTTGTTAAAAGTGAGATCAGTTTCCAGCCAGGCACAGAGGACCTGCTGAGGCGATGCCGCGATCACCGGTTGGTTAAATGAGCCGTAAACGCTCGTGCTTAGGGTGCTGTGTTCCAGATCTCCGGTTGGGGAGCATATTGTCCGTCTGAGGAACAGCTGGCCCGGCACGTGCTGAGGATACACGCAGAGCAGATCGTCCGCTACAACCCCAAACCAGGGCACCGGATAGATGGTTCCAGTAACGCATACGCTGACCAGCTGGACCGGCAAGGCATCCAGCCAGCCGGTGTTGTCTAAACGGCAAGCCATAAACTTGTTGATGCTGCCGGTGTTGACAGTGTAGCTCAGCCAGGCAGGGTTGTTAGCTCCCGCCAGGGGAATTACTTCACGGAGTACAGTACCGTACCCTGTCGGTATCTCCAACACCGGCAGGGCCGGCAAGATAGCTCCCGCGGCATCGATCCTGTCGATATGCAGGCCGTCAGCGGACATGCTTAGCAATCTCAGGGTGCCATCTCCGCAACGCTGGGCCCTCCAGTTTGACTGGCCGGATAATGGCATGGTACTGAGCTGGACATCGGCAGGCCAAAGTTGTTGCCCCGCATAGTTGTAGCGTCTGGCCCGGAGGGTGGAACTGCCAAACAACAGGTAGAAGCTGTCAGGTCCATCCTGCAACAGCAGGTTCGCGTAGGTGTTGGCGGGCTGGGTCGAAACTGTTTGATCCCAGAGGGCACTCTGGTCCTGCGCGATCCTGTGGACGCGGATCTGGTAGTTTTGGATGTAACTCAGCACCGCGCCGTCGCTTGGACAGCTGATCAGGCTGAGATTATAGCTGTCCCGGGCCAGAGTGATTGTCGTTCCGCCCGGCACTGTCTCAACTCCCGTGGGGCTGAAATAGTGATATGTCACATTGCGGTATTCGCTGTTGCAGACCACCCAGACCCCTCCTGTAGCGGTCTCAGCCACGACGGCCTGGTAGTTGTAGTTGAGGATGTCCAAAGAGTGTGTAACTCCGTTCCAGAGCGGCAGGCCATCGGGTCCGAACTTGCGGATCCTCATGCTGCCGGTGGTGGGTTTATAGATCATCAGGAAACCGCCATCCGAGGTAGGATGCACCTGCCCCGCGTAACCATCCGCCATCACCTGGGGCTGGGGCCAAAGCTCCTGATGGGCAGCGGAATAGCGCATGAAACGGGTCTTGAGCAAAATGTCCGCCCGGTCCTGCCAGACCTGCAGATAAGAGCCGTCCGCCAGCACACAGCCAACGCCCTGGTAGTCCGGGTTGCTGTTTTCAACTATCGGTATGGGCTGGGGCCATACCTGCCGGCCGGCCAACGGCAATGCCAGGGCCAGCAGGATCAATAACAAACAGCACGCTCGCTTCACTTTGGCCTCCCTTACGGAGTTTTGTGTCTGGGTTCACCTTTACTATCAGGCGCGCCCATTTGTCAAGTTTTATTTCATTTTGGCATTCCCCCATTTTCTATGCCAGCCTTTTTTCAATTGCAGTTGTATTGCGCCGCAAACCCCGTCCGGCGCGTTCGCGGAAGCCCGTATCGGGTTTGATCTCCACTTTTCGCTTGACAGCGGGATAGGGGTAAAATCTTGTGATCAAACTGAAGAAAAACTGGTCCAGTAACTCAGTGGTAGAGTATCTGCCTTTTAAGTAGAGAGTCGTTGGTTCGAGTCCAACCTGGATCACCA
>CAYSAT010000065.1:0-16090 GCA_964429035.1 uncultured Candidatus Cloacimonadota bacterium
CAGTCATCTCATTCATGATCTCTCCTAACATCCATACTGGCAATGGTATAAGTGCAAGTTTGAGGACTTTTTTCACTACAAACCATCGCTGATTTATACTTTTCGAAACCTTCCCAATTCGTCAACCGATATTTTCAGGTATTGTCCGCAGTGGTGGGGAAATCCTAGAGATATTTATTGAAGAGAGGTTGAATTCGTGGTGTGATTTGATATTGACAAATCACTGGCTTAATACATCCTTGTATAGAAATAGATTAGCGTTGTGGAGAGAAGCCAATAACAGGAAATGCTTAACACATCATGAGGAGTTTCCATGTTCATATCAGACAAACCGATTAACTGTCCAGAGGGCGACATTCTAAACAGAACCGAGTTTTCGGAGAATTTGGCTGAAACAATTATTGAATGGGATCAAACTGATAGTATCGTACTAGCAATAAATGCTAAATGGGGATATGGTAAGACATCACTATTGAATTTAGTAAAACACTATATCAAAATAAAAACAAAGGAACCTAGCAGTATACTATCTAAGCTGTCGAGGATTTTCATTAGACGGGATATCGAAGGCGTTGACAAGAGAATTGTCACCGTTGACTATTATCCTTGGGGATTTGATGACCAAGATAGGATTCACAGCGTACTTTTTAAAGACCTAGCAAAAGCAATAAACAAACACGGATTCTTTCTGCATAAAGTAGCAGCTAAAATCAGCGAGTACAGTAGTGCGTTGAGAAACAAATTGTACCTACCCTTTGATATGTTTGCCAAGGGCATTCTCTTGCTAGTGACTATAGTAGGTGGATATATATTTAAGGGTAGTAACAGCATCTATTTCTGGTTAGTATTCTCTCTATTTGCACTACTTTTTTTACTTTCGCTAGTATCGATTGTATCGTCGTCGAGGTCTCCAATCGAAGTTAAGAGAAGACTCGCAGAAGTGATACAAAGAAAGAAACTCCGGTTGATTGTGTTTATCGATGACATTGATCGTCTTTCGAGAGACGAGATTCTGTCGTTATTGAAAGTGATAAGAGTCAATGCCGATTTCCCCAATTGCATTTATGTCCTAGCTATAGACTATGAAGTCGTTTCGAACATTATTGGTTCGCAGGAATTCGGCATAAGTGGATACGATTATTTGAACAAAATAATCCAAGTTAACCTTACATTGCCAGCTCATGATCCTGAGTTGATTAGGCAGTACGTAATCCAGGATTTAGCTCAATTTTGCGATATCTATGGAATTACATCGATCAATCACCAGTTTGAAGACGGGGCTCAGCACTGGCACCATATTCAAGAGGCAGGTATTTGGTCTATGATCAGCTCCTTGAGAGAAGCAAAGAGATATCTGAATTCTATAAAATACCTTCTACGCCTACTGACTAATACGGGTGTCTTAGAAGTAAATGCCTTGGATTTGTTGTCTATTGAGGCAATACGCCTATATGATCCCAGTAGTTACGAGTATGTAAAATCTAATGAAGATCTGTTTTGTAACATTCAAAGATTCCTTGAGGACAAGGAAAAAGCGTCAAAAAGACATGCTGAAATCTATAATAAGTGGATCCCTTCAATAAATGCAAATAAAGTAACCCTGGTTTTAGGAATGCTTCATGTTCTTTTTCCACAAATGAAGAACTATAATCCAAGCATTTTTGGATATATCGACTCAGATGAAAGGGACTCAGTTAGAAATCTTCGAATTAATACCAAAGAGCATTTTGCCAAGTATTTCTCATTTAGTTTTGAGAAAACTGGTGACTGTGTCTCACAGCTGGATATTGATACTCTGATTGGTTCTGAAGTTATCGATGTGTTGAAGGAAATCGTAAATAAGCACATCGGTATACACAGCTTACCAAAACTACTCACAAGACTGATTAATGAAATTACTGAGAACACCCTTAAATCAAAATCCTTCAACACACTGCTTCAAGTTTTATTCGATGTTTCCGATACGGTTTCTTATGATTATCAGGGAGTATTTTCTAATCAGGAGTATGACACTCTCTATTATAGTTCTCTTAACATAATCCAGCGGCTGGGAAAGGCAGTAGCCGATAAGGTAGTGCCTTCTTTAGTTGAACAATCTGAAAGTTTGTACGCACCTGTAAGATTGTTAAATACAATACTGAACTCAGATAAATCCGATCCATTTTACCAACCAATTGTCTCGGATAGTGTTATTAGCAGAGTAAAAATGGCCGTGATAAGACTAATTGAAGATAGAAAAGAGAACCTTCTTGAACACCCTCAATTTAGCTTTATTTACGACTGTTGGTTTGAGTGGTCAGACGATAAAAGTACAGTTACCAAATATCGCAATGGGTTATACCAGGATAATGCCCATCTTCTACTTGTGTTGGATAAGATTCAGAACAAGGTTCATAGTAGCAACAGAGCTGAGCCCATCAGATACTTTGATTTGTTTACAAAATCCTCAACTCATGACATTGAATTGATGCATTCAAGAGTTTTAGATATTTTGAACCAACATGAAGAAATTTATGGTGCCAATAAGAAAATGGTCGATAGATTCCTATCTGATTATGAAGACTTCAAACAAGGTAAACAAGTGGATTGGTCGAATATCAAAGAGTAGCACAATAGTGCAGATTAACGGATCGTTTTCTAACCTTTAGTTCTGCCAAAGATGTGTGTTTGTTTTCATCGTATACGGATTCCTCATCCCCGAATACTTCTTCAGCACCCCCAGTATCCCAGGCTGGATATGGCGTCCGAGTTGATCTATACCCAGCCTGGTCTTGATGTAGTAGCCATAAGGATTCATGCCGATAATGCTGATCGAGATCAAGCATTCATAATCAATAAAATAGTGTAGTCAGATTTCTCTAAAGGCCAATGCAATTCACCCCTCGCCACTTGCAGAAATCCTGTCAAGATTTGAAGTTTTCGGTGATCTTAATTGCAGATATCCTGTCAGAAACTACTTAAAAGGGTCTCGGAAAGGATGAGTAAGGATGAGTAACGATGCGACAGTTTGCAGTTTTCGCTGCACAATTTGCAGATTTCGTTGTCACTTTATATCTGCGATTTTGATTTTTCCCTTTGCCCTGGGGGGTTAGCCTTAATCAAGCCTTAATCAAGCCTTAATCACTTGTCTATTATTAACGCTTGATTAAGGCTTGATTAAGGCTTGATTGACTGCACGCCGCGGGGATGAAGAAAGAGTGATTTGGGTAAATCTATGGAAAACAGTATGTTGGGATTAATGGATGAAATGGACAGGCGTTCTTGGCTGTGATCAAGATCGGGTCTCTTGTTAACAGAGTGGGTAACCCAGTGAACCTCGCCCGTTGGTAAGCCCGGAGGGCGAAGGACGGTAGGCGGGTGATTTATCGCCCGTGTAGCGTGAACCAATCTCGACCCTATTTTGTAGTCAACTCATTTCAATGAGTGCAGGACTTCAGGGTACATTCAGCCAGCAACTGACACGTTCTGAAGGTCCTTAGCTGTGAAGTCCTGCACTGGTTGAAACCGGTTGATTGCTATAGTGGCGTTTCGTTTGCCACGGGCGATAAATCACCCGCCTACCACCCTTCGTCCTCCGGGCTAATCCAGGTATAGCATCCGCATTGATCTGATCCTATTCTTAACCCACCACAATTGAACTTGAGCCCAAAAGAAGGTAGCTCAGCCGCCGCTAAGCAAGTGAAACACGCAGACATCGGCGCCAGGCGGAACGAGGGTGCTGCTCCAGGCCTCTTTTCTGACCAAAGTGCCGTTGACCTTGATCACCAACATCCGCCAGGAATAGTTCATCCTATCCAGCACGCGCTGCACTGTCATGCCCTCTTCCCATTCGACCTGATGTCCATTGACGACGATTTCGGCCACGCTCAGCCCTGTCCTTTATCCAGCAGGAGTTCCAGGCAGAGGTTGGCCTGCATGTTGGCCACGACTGCCACGCGGGCCGAAACGGGATTGACCCCCGGCTGGAGTTCGGCGCCGGGATCGCCCACAATGAACAGCGTGCCGGACCGCTCGGTGCGGATGAGTTCGTTTTTGCCGATTCCGGCGATTCCGGAGGCGGCGATGATGTAACGGGCAGGGTAGAGGCTCTGCCAGGTTTCGATGAGCATCTGCTTTTCCCCGGCGTCATCGAAGGCCTCGATCAGGATGTCGGCTTGTTTGAACAGGCTCTCCAGATTCACGGGCGAAACGCGGACATTATAGACCGAGACATCGGTGTAGGGGCTGATCTGGCGCAGGTTGTCCTTCAAGGCGGAGACCTTGGGCAAGCCCACCTGCTTCAAGAAAAACTGCTGGCGGGTGAGATTCGAGTTGGAAACTATGTCGTGATCGGTGATGATGAGTTTGCCGATGCCAGCCCGGGTGAGCGCGACCGCGATGTTGGAGCCCAGGCCGCCCGCTCCGGCTATGCCGACAGTCGCTTTGCGCCAGACCTCCAAGACCGCGGGATCATGCCCGGCGAAAATTTCGCCGTAGAGTTTATCCATGGTTCACCTCTTGATCTTAATGCGGATATCCGCACGCGGATCCACATCCTTCAAGTTGTCCACAAAGGCCAGGATGCTGTCGCGCAACAGTTTTTGCACAAAAGGCACGATGGTGATGGGTTTTCCGCCCACTTCCAGCTTGAGCGCGGGCTGGCCGTCCAGAACGCAGTCGTTGCGTTGCGCGCGTCCCTTGACGATATCCCCGGCCATCTGGTAACACGTTCTTCCACAGGCGGAGCAACACTCCGGATCGCTTTGGGGTAAGATGTCGAAGGCGTTGCGCAGCACGGTTTCCAGAAGTTCCGGGAAGCGTTTCTGCAGGCAAAAGACCGGCAAGCCCTGGTAACTTTCCAGGTTATCAGAAATGGGTCCGCTGAGGGCAAACACCGTATCGTCCAATAGTGAGTCCGCCTGCGCAGTATTTTCCGCGCAGAGGATTTTGGGCACGGCCTCATCCCTCATTCCCTCGATGATCAGCCAGTCCGCACGTAGGAGAGATAGCATTTGGGGCAAGTCCGGTGTGGGAGTCAGGATGAGCGCGCTGTCGTGGAGACCTCTGGCAAAAACTTGGTTGGCTCCGGCTTGGGCGTGCTTCCAGGAGTTGGTGTCTGTTTGATCAGCCCGGAAGCGATCGACGTGGATATCCTTGATCGAAGCGACCTGGAATCCCCTCTGAACAAGGGCTTGGATCAGGGCCACGGCCAGGGTCGTCTTGCCCGTGTGATGATAACCGATAATGCCGAGGGCTTTCATGCTTGTCTCAGGAGCAAGGTGCAATAACAGGAGATGCCGGCGCCGCTGCCGGAAACTCCCAAACCCTCTTCCGTGGTGGCTTTCACGGACACGCAGTCTAGTGGGCAGCGCAGATCAGAAGCCAGGTTGGAGCGCATTTGCGGGATATGGGGCTGCAGTTTGGGCAGGGTAGCGCAGACGGTGCAATCGAGGTTGTGGAGGGCGTAGCCGGCATCGGTGACCAGCCTGTAAGCGTTGCGCAGCAGGATGCGGCTGTCGATGTCCTTGTAGGCGGGATCGGCGTCGGAAAAGTGGCTGCCGATATCGCCCAAAGCCAGGGCTCCGAGTAGGGCGTCGATAACCGCGTGGATCAGCACATCGGCGTCGGAATGCCCCTCGAGTCCTTGGTCAAAAGGTATTTCCACTCCGCCCAGGACCAGTTTGCGGCCAGGGACAAGGCGATGGACGTCGTAGCCAAAACCGATGCGGAACATTGCTCAATCCACGGTGATTGATTTGGAGACGTTTTTGGGGACGTCGGGATGGACTCCGTGGTCCAGCATTCCCAGTTTATCCAGCTTGCGCAGTTTGCGGACGCTCATCCGCAGCGCCAGCAATTGCAGGGCGACCGAGGCGGAAAAGCAGGTCAGCAGGCCGTCTCCGGTCTTGGGCAGGTTCACGTAGTTCCAGTTGTAGTACTTTTCCTCGCAGGGGTTGGCACTGGCATTCTTGCGCAGTTCGTCGTTGTCCTCGGCGATCACATAGGTGTCGGCGCCGCGGATCTTATGGGTGTTGATCTGCGAAATGGTGAGATTGACGTCGCGGGTGTCGGGTCCGCTAACGTAGATGAGCGGATAACTGCGTTCCAGGGAGGCCAGGAAGTCCTGTCCGTCGGCAATTTCGTGGAATAGGCGGCTGGCCGCGGGGCTGAGGTTGAAGGATTTGGTGCGGGTGAAAATATGGTCCGTCAGGGCGTGGTAGATGGCGCGGGTTTCGGCGCGCGGGATGCCGCGTTTTTCGCTCTCGGTGTCGATGCGGTCGATCACGTCGGCGCATTGGCGCATGAACTTGCGGACGTGCTTGACGCCGAACACGGTGTTTTTGCCCAAAATGGTGTTCGGGCCGTGTTTGAATTCGCTGGCTTCGCGGCCTTCGGCGTGGTTGAGCACGGTTTCGCGGATCTTCAGCGCGCCTTCCATCGCCACTCCGCTGATCTTGGTAGCCAGGATGTGCAGCGACGGCTCCATGTAGATCTTGGCGGCGATGGCGTCGATGATGTCGGAAGCGCTGGCCAGGGTTTCTCTGATCAGTTCTGGAATGTAGGCCAGGGTCTGTTCGCGCTGCTCCAGCTTCTGCAGCTTGCTTTGCTGTTCCTCGCTGCTGGCGACGCCGTTCAATTCCTGCAGCTTCATCCTCGCCGTGCGGATCGCCAGATAATAGAAGAGCGTGATCTGGTTCATGAAGCTCTTGGTTGCGGGCACGGCGATCTCCGGACCGCAGAGGATGGGTATGGCCAAGTCGCCTTTTTCCTGCCCCAGCGTGGAATTCAGGTTGTTGACCAGAACCACTTTGCTGACCTTGAGCTGGCTCCGGTCGATATCGTTGAAGATGTCGATGAGGTCCTTGGTCTCGCCGGATTGGGAAACTCCGATGACGAGGTCGTTATCCTTGATGCAGTTGGAATATTCGCCGCGGAAGTCGCCCGGGAGGATGGGAATGATCTCCACGCCGGCGATCTCGTTGAAGAAAAGCGCGCCGATCTTGGTGGCGTGGAAGCTGGTTCCGCAGGCGATGGTGTAGGCGATGCGGCTGTTCTGGACGGTGTTCTTGACGCAATCCAGGAAGCTCTGCACGCTCTGTTCGAACTCCGCCACGCTAGCAGCTTCGGAAAGGGCGTCGAAAGCCTTGGCCAGAAGCAGCCTGCGGACATCGAAGTCCTTGCCGATGAGGTCGATGAAGATGTTTTTCTCGGCGGAGAAGAAGTACTTTTTCTGAAAATCTTCCTGGACCGCCGCGGCGAAGATCTCCTGGTAAGTGGCATTGGCGGCGGCGAAAAAGTGCGAGAATTCCGGAGAGCCGATCAGGGCGTCGAAGTGCGCCAGTATGGCGCTGAAATCCCGGGTGGCCAGGATCTCGCCCATTTTCTGGCAGAGCAGGTCACGCAGTTTCTCGCCTTCGATCAGGGCCAGCATGCGTTTGCCGGTGTTGGAGCCGCCCTGGAACAATTTGACCAGCTTACCCGTGGATTCCACCTGGGCGTAGATCTCCTGCTGCATGAAAAACTCGTATTCCGGAAGCAATTCCACGTCTTCGGCGCGGAGTTTGGACCACACGGGCTGAGTGCCGATCATATCGCCGGGAGCGTAGGTTTCGTCAGATTGGTTCAAGCGCTTGAACTTCAGTTTCTTCTGGGCGTAGATCTGGTAATGACCGGAAGTGTATTCCACAAATTCGCCTTCGCGCAGGTTGACCAGCATTTTGGTGAAGCGCAGAACCGCGGTCAGGTCCGAAGAAGCCAGGGAAAAAGGCTCGCCATCCAGTTCGCCGACTCCGAAATAGAGGCTGCTGCCGGCTTTGATCGCCCACATGGTTTGAGTGACGGGATCCACGACCACCGCCGCGTAGGATCCCACGATTTTGTCCGCGGTGGCGATGATGGCGCGGCGCATGCAAGCCAGGCGCGCTTCAGCCTGGGCAGGATTGCCGGCCAGGTCCATTTCGATGTCGAAAAAGTGTTCCACGCTATGCACCAGCATTTCGCCGTCGTTGTCGGAAAGCACGGTGTGGCCTTCTTTGGTGAGCCAGAGCTTCAGTTCGCGGGTGTTGGTGATGTTGCCGTTGTGCGCGCCGTAGATGTGGCGTTTGCATTTCACTTCGTGGGGCTGGGCGTTGGTCTTGTTCACGAAGCCGAAAGTGGCCCAGCGGACCTGTCCGCAGAAGAGTTTTCCGCTCTGCTTCTCGATGCCCAGGGTTTTCACCAGGATGCTGGGTGCGCCCACATCCTTGAGCAGCGTGATGTTTTGGTCTTCGCCTTGAAACGCGGCGCCGGTGGAATCGTAGCCCCGGTACTCCAAAGCCCGGAGCAGCTTGGACGCGTGCTTGCCCATGTGCAATGAAACACGGGGCAGGGCCAGTCCCAAAACTCCGCAGCCGATGCCCAACAAGGGCAGGCGCAGTGTGACATCCGGTATCCGGGCTGCCAGCTTCCTCAGGATTCCGTTGTAAACAGCCAGTGCTTTAGGCATAAAGTGTAACTCCAATTCAAATCAGGTTGTTGTCGATTATTTGCTGCGCGAAGAACAGGTCAAGCTCATCGGTGATCTTGAGGTTCAAGTCCGAACAGAAATGGTAGCGGACCTTGCCGCCGAAATGTTCCACCAGCGCGGAATCGTCCGTGCTGACGTAGCCTTCTTCATAGGCCCGTTCATAGGCGGTCAGGACCAGTTGGTAGGAAAAGACCTGGGGCGTGAACACCTGCACCAGATTGCCTCTGGGGATGGTTTCGCCGATGAAGTCGCCGTGGATGCTCTTGATAGTGTTTTTAAGCCGGGCGACCGGCACCACGGCTTTGTCGATCTGCACTATCTCGTAGAGTTCGCTGATCAGGTCTTCGGTGACGAAAGGCCGCACGGCGTCGTGGATAAAGACGTATTCGGTTGAGGCGGGGCAACGCTGCAGGGCGCCGAAAATGCTGTCCTGGCGCTCGATCCCGCCGGGAATCACCAGATAAGGCTTGGCGGCGTCTTCAAAGTATTGCTGGAGGAGTTCCTCGCAATAGCCGATGTCTTCTTCCGGCGCGGTGATGATGATGTCGTCGATGGCCTCGGAGGCGAAAAACCTCTCCAGAGTGTGGATCAGGATGGGAATCCCGCCCAACTGCAAAAACTGCTTCTTGACGCTACCGCCCATGCGGCTGCCAGAGCCCGCCGCGGTGATGATCGCCGTGTTCAGGGAATCCATGAGTAAAAAACCCCCCGTGATTCGCGTTTTACGCTCACTTTGCGCTCGCTTTTCAGTTGGCGCATGATCTTGCTAACCTCGTTGATGTGGATGCCCAAAATTTCGGCCAGGTCTTCGGCGGTGCAAGGACGCCGGGAAAGCGTGGCCTGAATGCTGCCAAAAAGGTCCGGCGCGATGGAAGCGTCGTCGAAACCCTGCTCGACCTTGGCGATGATCTCCACGGGCTGCGAAACGGCTTCCGCCAGGTAGTTCCGCACTTTGTTCAGGACCCTGCTTCCCGCCGCTTTGACCCAGTCTTCCGCGCCAGGCCGGTCCAGCGAATTGATCTGCACCTTGTCCGGCATGATTTGGCGGATCGCCCTGGCGAGGCAGTCCAGTTCCTCTTCCGTGTCGTTGATCCCGGCGATGATGAACACCTCCAGCCAGATTGCGCCCCGGTATTCCTGGCGGAGTTTGATCAGGCCTTCCACCAGGCCCGCCGCCTTTAATGCCTTGTGGGGCCGGTTAATCCGTTCAAAGGTATCCTGCTGGCAGGCGTCGAGAGAGGGCAGGATGAGGTCGCAGGGCAGGATTTCGCGCCTCAGCGCCGTGTGGTTCAGCAGCACCGCGTTGGTCAGCAGCGCCAGTTTGTAAGAGGGATAGTTGGCTTTAATGAAGCCGATCACAGTACCGATCTTGCTGAAGAGGGTGGGTTCCCCGGCTCCGGAAAAGGTGATGTAATCCAGTTCCGGCCGGCCTTTCAGGAAATCCGCCAGTTCGGAGGTGATCTCCTCCGCGGGGAAAAATTCCTGCCTGCGCACATAGAGGTGGGTGGTCTTCTGCACCTCGCAGTAAACGCAGTTCAGGGGGCAATACTTGTAGGGAACGAGGTCCACGCCCAGGGAAAATCCCAGCCGGCGCGAATGGACGGGTCCAAAGAGGTGCTTATATTTCATCTAGAAGGTGGTGCCGAACTGCAGATGCGGTTCCCAGGTCCCTTCTTCAAGGTTGTAGGCGTAGTCGAATCCGATGAGGCCGAAGGGGCTGCGGATGCGGATGCCGGCGCCAACGCCCTTCTTTAGTTTCAGGAAATTGAAGTCCCGCAATTTGTTGTAGCTGTCGCCCGCGTCGAAGAAACCGATGGCGATGATCTGGTCGCTCCCGATGGGATAGCCCAGTTCGGTGGAAAAGATGATCTCGCGGGAACCGCCCCCTTCCGGACCGATGGAGCGGTCGGGATAGCCCCGGATGCCGTCCACGCCGGTTCCTCCCAGATAAAACTTTTCGTCGGGCGGGGCGTCTTTGGACGAGCCGTAGGGCGTGATGTAGCCAAAACGCCATTTGGTGCGCAAGGTGATTTTCTTCCAGGTTTCGATGTACCAGTTCACTTGCGCCAGTTGCTTGAAGTAATCAAAGTCGCCGCCCAGAAGTCCGCCGGCCAGCTCGGAAAACAGCGTGAACTGCGTGCCACGGGTGGGGAAGAAGATGTTGTCGCGGGTATCGCGGCTAACAGTTGCGCTCACGGCGCTGGTATAGCGCCAATCCAGGGAATCCAGCTCGATCAGAGTGGCGTTGGCTTCCGCGTTTTCCAGGATCTTGTCCATGTTCGTGATGCGGTATTTCTTGGAATAAAGCGAGTATCCCGCCACCAGCCTGGTCCTGTCGATAAAGGGCAGGTATTGGCCCAGGCGGACGCTTCCGCCCCGGGTGGAGATCTGGTAGTAGAAGGAGCTCCAGTCTTTCTTGGTGTAATAAAGGCTGCTGCCCAGTAACACGTCGGAATCCAGCAGGTTGGGATTGGTGAAACTGAATTCGAAGTTTTGCGTGCTGCCGCCAAATTCCCAGGCCAGACTGCTGGACCAGTTGTTGCCAAAGAGGTTGTTTTGGGTCATGGAAAGTTGGCCCACGAACTTGTCCTGGCTGTTGTAGCCCACGCCGCCATTGGCGACTCCGGAGGATTTGTCCGTGACCCCGATATGCAGGTCGATATCCCCGTTGCTGTTCACGGGCGTGTAGTTCAGTTTGATGTCGTCCTCGAAGAAGCCGAGGTTGTAGATGTTTTCCCGGGTGCGGATCACGTTCGATTGCCGGAAATAATCGCCCGGCGCGATGTCCAGCTGGCGCCGCAGCACTTTTTCCTTGGTGCGCTGGTTGCCGGTGATGGTGATCTGGCGGATGCGCGCCCTGCTGCCTTCCTCGATCTGTAGATTCACGTTCAGGCTGTCGCCCGCTTTTTGCAGGTCCTGCCCGATATTCGTGTAGATGAAGCCCTCGTCGTAATACATGGTATACACAGCGCCTAATTGCTTGTCGAACTTCTCCTGGTCGAAAAAGTCTCCGCTCTTCAGGGTGAAGGCGTTCTGTAGCGCTTCGGAAGTAAAATGCGCGTTGCCGCTGATGTTTATCGTGCCCAGGCGGTATTTGGTGCCTTCCTGGATGTTGATCACCAGTTCCAGGCTGCGGTCGCCCGTCTGTTTTAGGTCGTAGGGGCCCACCACCGCGTCGATGTAGCCGTTCTTTTTGTAGAAATCCGTGAGGTTCACCAGGTCCGCGTCGAATTTGACCTGTTCGAAGCGGCCGGACCTGAGGATGTTCGCGGGCTTGGTCTTCATGCGTTTGAGCAGCACCTTGTCGGTGAAATTCTCGTTGCCCACGAAGGTTACGGTCTTGATGGACAGCCGCTGCCCCTCTTCCACGCGCACAACCACCGCCACCTTACCGTCCGGAGTGGGGGTTTCCGCCACTTCCACCCTGGCATTGCTGTAGCCGCGGCTGTTGTATTCTTTCTGCAAGTCGCGGGTCAATTTCTGCTTCTGGGCGTCCGACCAGAATGTGCCGGCCCGCACCTTGACCAGTTCGTCCAAACGTTCTTTGCTGACCACTTTCAGGTCATCGAAGTCCAGCCGCGCCAACACCGGGTTTTCGGCTACCTGCACGATCAGGTTCACCCCGTTGTTGTAAGGTTCGGTGGAGATCCGGATATCGGAAAACATCCCCATTTTATAGAGTTGTTTGATCGATTTGGCCACTTCCTCGGGATCGAGGCGGTCCCCGACCCGCAAGGACACCGAAGACGTGATCAGTTCCCGGGAAACGGTGTTCGCTCCGATCACCCGGACTTCGTATATGGTTTCGCCCGCGGCAAACAAACTGCCGGCAACGCATAGCAGCAGGCAGAGCAACAAGCGCTGGGAAAATCTGTGCATCTTTCCTCCCTGATAGGATTGAGCGACTAAATCTGCGACAGCCCGTTTTTCGTAAAGAGTTTTTTTTGAGCCCGTGTTCAAAGGGAGCGGGTGAGTTCGCCATGATCCCAGAGAACAGGCCCGCAAAGAAGTGTGCGCAGGAGCCGAAAAGCCCCAGCGGGACGGTATTTTAGATAGCAAGAACAACGTTGGTATTTGCGGTATGGATGGGTCCCGTAGAGACGGCATTTTAGATAGCAAAAACAACGCTGGTATTTGCGGTATGGATGAGTCCTGTAGGGACGGCATTTTAGATAGCAAACCAAGCCCATACATAGCCTCTGAGTCCCGTAGGGACGGCATATCTAGAAGATGGGTCTTTATATTACGCAATGATAGGTGTGTCACATATGCCGTCCCGCTGGGACTCATCCATACATCCGAAACCATCATCCTATCTAAAATGCCGTCCCGCTGGGACTCATCCATACATCCGAAACCATCGTCCTATCTAAAATGCCGTCCCGCTGGGACTCATCCATACATCCGAAACCATCATCCTATCTAAAATGCCGTCCCGCTGGGACTCTGCTTTGCCGGCAAACCCCCCGCCAGGCATTCCGGCTAAGGCAGGATAATATTCCCCACACTGGTCACATAATTGCATCATACCCACTCGACTGAATGAAACAACAGTGAGCAGTGATGAAGATCATGAACTACAAAAAAGCCTTGCTTGTCCTGGGCCTCGCGCTGTGCCTTAGTTTGGCGCTGGCCCAAACCGCCCGCCGGGAAAAACCCTACGGCGGATACCCTTCCGCGCAAACATCCAGCCGGGCGGATTCCCTCACCGGATTCGACGTCCAGAAATACGAACTGACCCTGGCCATCAACCAGCAGACCCACCAGATCAGCGGAAACGTGCTGGCGACCGTTTTGGCGGAAGCAAACCTCAGCACCCTGGCCTACAATCTGAACGGCCTCACCGTCAGCAGCGTCCTCGTGAATGGAACTGCCGCGCCCTACACCCACAGCAACGGGATCATCAACATCAGCCTGAACATCCCTTCCGGCCAGACCTTCACCACCCAGGTCTTCTATTCCGGAATTCCTTCCCTTTCCCCGGACGTCTATCACATCGGCATGATCTTCACCGCCAACACCGTGTTCACCATTTCCGATCCGGACGCCGCGCGCTATTGGTGGCCCTGTTACGACCATCCATGGGACAAGGCCATCGTGGACCTGCACATTACCCTGCGCAGCGATTGGAAGGTGGCGGCCAACGGCATCCGCACCGGAATCGTGGACAATGGCGACGGAACCTCCACCACGCACTGGATCGGCGAGCATCCCATGACCACCTATCTGGCCTGCGTCACCTGCGGACCCTACCAGGAGATCAACCAGACCGCCGGAACGGTGCCCATCCAAAACTTCGTGATGCAAAACCAATACAACGCCGCCCTGGTGGATTTCGCCAACCTGCCGGACATGGTGGACTACTTCTCCCAAATCTTTGGGCCCTATCCTTTCGAAAAATACGGCAACGCCGCCGTGAGCATGAGCACCTACGGAGCCATGGAACACCAAACCATGACCACCCTGGGCAACTACATCATCACCGGAACCGGCGCTTATGAACTGACCATCGCCCACGAACTGGCGCACCAATGGTATGGCAACGCCGTTTCCTTTCTCACTTTCAAAGATGTGTGGCTCTCTGAGGGTTTTGCCACCTATTCCGAACACCTGTGGACGGACCACACGGAAGGCTGGCAGGCCGCCGCGGATTACGTTGCCAGCTCCTACCACCAGTATTACATCAACTGGGAGGGCACAAACCCCCGCACCATCTACGATCCTTCCTTCAACAACTATTTCGCCCCGCCCTCCTACGAAAAAGCCGCTTCCGTGCTGCACATGCTGCGCCTGAAGATCGGTAATGCCAATTTCTTCCAGCTGCTGCACGACTGGTTCACCACCTGGCAGGGCGGAAACGTGGTCACTGCTGAATTCCAGGCCCTGGCGGAAGCTATCAGCGGCATGGATTTGGACCAGTTTTTCCAGCAATGGATCTACAGCCCCGGCATTCCCGAACTCCGCTACAGCGTGTGGAACAACGACGCCAGCGATTCCCCCCTGAAGATCATCGCCCAAACGGTCTCCAACACCGCCACGCCTTTCCAGGTCGAAGTCCCGTTCCGCCTCGTGGATGGCGCGTTTACGGATTCCCTTTTAGTGAGCGCGGATCCGGACGGCGAACTGAACCACTTCTGGCATTCCTACACCGCCAACTCCGCGCTGACGCCCAATGTCAACCATTGGACCCTGCTGCGCAACATTACGGAATTGCGGCCTTCCCTTTCGGCCTGCCTGCCCTCCAACAACGCCGTGCTGCTGGATTGGACCGCTTTCCTGGACGATCCCGCCCTGCGCTACAACGTTTACCGCTCACCCGCAAACGGCGCTCCGCAATGGCTGCTGCTGAATCCCGAGCCCCTGGACGCGCTCACCTTCACCGACCTCAGCGTCCAGAACGGAACCGCCTACCGCTACGCCATCCGCGCCGTGGATGGCGGCGGTTGGGAAAGCACGCTCTCCACCGCCTTGGAAGCCACGCCGGTCTCCTTCAGTTTTGCCAACGGCCTGTTGCTGGTGGACGAAACCCGCGACGGCAACGGCGCCAACATCAATCCCACCGATCTCATGGTCGATTCCTTTTACGCCGCCGCGCTGGATCCCCTGGAATATGCCAGCTGGGATTGCGCCGCGGACGGAATGCCCGGTTTGGACGTTCTGGGCCAATACCGCCTGCTGCTCTGGCATGCCGACGACTTCACCCAAAACCTGCTGCAGGATAACCTCAACACCCTGGGCGGCTATTTGCTGGGCGGAGGACGGGTGCTGCTTTCGGGCTGGAAAACGCCTGCCGTCCTATCCGCCACTTTCCTTCAGCGCTTTGCCGGAAACGTCGGCCTGGTTTACGACAACACCGCCTGCCTGATCGGCGCTCAATCCGCTCTGTATCCATCACTGGCGGTCGATCCGCTCAAGCTGCTGGCCAACTGGAACGGAATGCTGCCCTACATCTACACTTTCACCGGCGCCGCGAACCCCATCTACACCGCCAACCTGAGCCCTTCCAGCCCGGGCAACGGCAACTGCGGCGCTTTCCAGTACCAGGAGCCGGGAGGCACTTCCGCCCTGGTCCTGTTCGGCTTTCCGCTCTATTTCATGCAGGCGGAGGGTGTGCGCGGCTTCCTGCAGGCGATCGTTCCCGAACTGCTCAGCGGCGTCGCCAGCCAGGACCTCGTCAGCCCAGCCCTGCTTCCTTCACTAAATGTGCAGCCCAATCCCTTCAGCCAGCGGGCCAGCCTGGATATCTCATTGCCCGCCAAAGGCTTTACCCGGGTGGCTGTGTACAACTTAAAGGGACAGCTGGTGCGGCTGCTTTACGCGGAATCCGCCAAAGCCGGCAGACTGGATCTGGAATTCGACGCCCGCGACGGCTTCGGAAATCCCCTGCCCTCCGGAATCTATTTCGTCAGGCTGGAAAGCGGCGGGCAAAGTCTGATCCGCAAGCTCTGCCTCCTCAAGTGATGCGCCTGTAGCGTAGGATTGTGATCCAGGTAGCGTAGGATTCCGATCCTACGTTGATGTAGCATCGGAATGCTACCCTACCTACCATATGTCGCTTTGGCAAGCGACACTACGTAGCGTAGGATTCCAATCCTACGTTGTTGT
>CAYSAT010000066.1:0-15987 GCA_964429035.1 uncultured Candidatus Cloacimonadota bacterium
GGTCACCACGGCCGGGAAATAGCGCAGTTCAGGCGGGCCGGAAATGGGGATGTTGGTCAGGACAAGCGTATTGAGAGGGTCGGCGGGATCTGGCAGGGCAGGTTTGGGAGGGTCAGTTTTCTTGCGTTTTCTGACCGGGGCGGCCTCTCCGTCAGGCTTGCCAGCCAATCCCTGCAATCGTGGTGAATAGGCCGGATCGATGCTGACAATGGCCAGATTCAGGTTGGCGGGCAGGTTCACAGCCTCAAAGGCTTTGTAGTTCCGTTCGCGCAGGTCGGCCGCGTTCATGACGATCGAGGCGCGGGAGAATTGGAGCTTGATGATGTCCAGGCCGCGCCCTTGCACCATGCAGGGAATCTTGCGCAGAGCGGCCAGCAGCGAATCTTCCGGAGCGAGGTCGTTCAGTTTGAGATCGAGGCTGACCCTGCTTTGGTGGTCGGCCATCAGGGCTACTTGGATCCAGATGACCACAGCCACGCACAGGGCCACGATCTTCAAACCCAGGTTCTTCCTCAATTCTGTTCCTCGGGCAGGATCTTGATGCCCAGGGCTTTCATCTTTTTGTAGAGCGTGGTCCGTTCAATTCCGATGGCATGCGCGGTCTTGCTCACCAGCCAATCGTTTTGAGCCAGGAAATGCTTGATATAATCGCGTTCGAAGGCGGCCGCGCTATCCCGGATATTGGAGATGATGAAGTACTTTTCCATGCCCTGCGCGCTGCTGCCCGGACGCTGGATCATCTTGCTGTGGAGATGCTTGAGAATGGTACGGCTGTTGATCTCGCGTTCGTTGATGCTGATGTATTTGCAGAAGTTCTTCAATTCGCGGACATTCCCTGGCCAGTTGTAGGAAAGGAGTTCATCCTTCAGGGCCTTCAAGTCCACCTGGATCCGGAAACGGTAAAAGTTGGCGTAGTTGGTAAAGAAAAAGCTCATCAGGAGCAGGATGTCGTCGTCCCGTTCACGCAGCGGCGGGATCGAGATGACGTTGCCCTCGATGCGGTAAAAGAAGTCCTTGCGGAATCTGGAGGTGTCGGAGAACGCTTTCAGATCCGCATTGGAGGTGAAGATCAGGCGGGTGTTGACCTTCTTCAAAGAGCCGCCCACCACTTGGATCTCTTTGTTCTCGATGGCGCGCAGGATCTTGGCCTGGGCTTGCAGCGACAGGTTGGTGATCTCGTCCAGAAAAAGCAGGCCTTCGGAGCAGATCTCGAAGAATCCCGCGCGGGAACTGACAGGGTCGATGGCCGCGTTTCTTTCGCTGCCGAAAAGTTCCCGCTCGATCAAGTTTTCCGAGAGCGTGCTGCAATAGAGGGTGTGGAAGGGCTGTCCAAAGCGTTGGGAGTTAACGTAGTAGAAGTTCGCGGCCACTTCCTTGCCAGTGCCGTTTTCGCCCAGGATCAAAATATCTTCGTCCACCGCGGCGAACTTCAACAGCTGGTTGCGGACCTGGTTGATCCCCTCGCTTTCCCCGATGAAGGGAAAGGACCTGGTAAACTGCTTCTTCAGGTTCAGATACTCGATCTGCAGGTCCAGGTTCTGCTCTTCCTGGCGCTTCAGCGATACCGCGTTGTCGATATGCAGCAGCAGTTGGCTCAGGCTGAAGGACGCCCCCTTTTCGATGAAGTGGTAGGCGCCGAGCTCGCGGATCTGGCTGACCATTTGGGCATTGGCTGCGGAAGAGATAACGATCACTTTGTAGTTGAAATCCAGGTTGTCGCGCAGGTATTTCAAGACCTGCAAACCCGTCAGGCGGCTTCCTGCCAGAAGGGCGTCCAGCAGTATCACGTCAGGCGCGAATACCCGTAACTCCTGGAAGAAGGAATCGGAATTGGTGTGATGCAAGACCGAGTAATCGTGCTTCTGGAGCCCCTTGGAGATCTGGCCGGCAAGAGCGACATCGTCTTCGATGATGATTACTTTGCCTTTCATCGCGGAACCTGCCTAGTGCAAACGCTCTTCCAGGTCCGCCAGGGCGCTGATGAAGTAGATGTAAGCCTGGTCTGGCGAGTCGTAGGGCGAGAAATATTTGTGGACGTCGCCGTCTTGGAAATACTTGGTGCACATGTAGTAAAAATGGTCGGAGGTGCTCAGTTTGCGCGCCATTTCCAGCAGCGCCGGATCGCCTTTCTGCTTGGTCTCGTTCAGCAGGCGGTAGAGAGTGTCGGCGGCGTTTCGCTGCATGTCGTTTTCCAGCCAGGCGGTGAGGTCACGCTGTTCGTCGGCCCAGGAAACGGGTTCCGGGAACGACAGCCCTTCCTGCTGGTAGTTGGACAGGGTGAAGGTATCCTTGGGATTGGCGAATCCCAAATGTGGACGCTTGAGTACTTCGGCTGGGAAATGCTGCATGAAGTCGAAGATCCCGGATTCCGCCCACTGGTGTTCGCCAAAGGTCTCATAGTCCATGAAGAGGTTCAGGAACTGGTTCCGCCCCTCGGTTTCGCTGAGTGTGAGGTGGTCAATCCAGTTGACGAATTTGTCCACGGTGAGGGGATATTCCGGCCAATCCTTGTTGGAAAAGCGGAAAGCGATGTCGTCCGAGAGCTGGTAATATTTAAGCAGCAGATTGATGTCTTTGGAGTAGTTTTTGTAGGCGTAAAGGGGCGTCCGCCATTGCAGGATGCGTTCCACGCCTTCCGTGATGATGGTCTTGAAACCTTCGATCTCATACACCAGGTCGGATAAGCTGTCCTGGTAGATCAGCTCGGTATTGCGGAAGGTTTCGGTATAATAGCCAAACTCGTCCTGCATAAGTTTCCTGTGCATGTCCACCTGCTCCAGAAACTCGTTGGTGTCGAAGAGGTAAGCCAGGGAATGGTAATAGGTTTCGCCCAAAAGTTCCACGCAGCCGGTATCCACAAGCGCTTTGAAGGAATCGAGCGTCTCCGGGCTATAGAGTTTGAACTGCTCGATGGCGGTTCCGGTGATGGAGTAGGCGATCTTGAACCGGCCTTCCAGTTTCTGGATCAGTGAAAGCAGCAGTTTGTTGGTGGGCAGATAGCATTTTTCCGCCACTTTCTGCATCACCTGGCGGTTCAGGCGTTCGTCGAAGTAATCGGTCTGCTTGCCGATGTCCAAAACGTTGATGTGCCTGAGACGGAAGGGTTGGTGCACCTGGAAATAGAATACGATGTTCAGCATACTTTATCCTGTCAGGAATTTCTTTTTATGAACGCCGCCAAAACTGCGGAATAGATCTCCCGGATCTTCTCCGCGGCTTCGTTCCAGTGGATCTTGTTCACTTCATGCATGCCTTCAATGCCCACTTTGACGCATTGTTCGGGATGCTCGATCAGATGGTTGATCGTGTTGGCCATGAGGTCGACGTCCCAATAGTCGATTTTAAAGGCATTGTGCACCACTTCGGAAACCCCTGACTGCTTGGAGATGATCGAGGTCAGGCCAAACGCCATGGCCTCCAGCGGGGAAATGCCGAAAGGCTCGGAAACCGAGGGCAGGACATAGATGTCGGAAGCACGCAAGATTTCCTCGACCTGGGAGCGGTCCAGGAATCCCGTGAACAGAAACTTGTTTTGCAGGCGCTTGGAGGCCGACTTGCGCAGCAGGCCGCGCGCCATGTCGCCAGTGCCGGCCATGATGAAGCGCGCTTCGGGATGGACCTTCAGCACGCGTTCCGCCACGTCCAGGTAATAATCCGGCCCTTTCTGCAGCGTGATCCTGCCCAGGAAGAGGACCGTGGGGCCCCGAAACAGGCGTTTCTTGGAAAGCACAGTGTCGTCGGAAAGGGCGAACGCGTTGTGCACAATGCGGATCTTGGCGGTGTCGATCCGGTAGCGGGACATGATCATCTGCGCCGTGTATTGCGATACCGCGATCACCAGGTCGGCATACATCATTCCGGCATGCTCGATCTTGTGGACGCGTTCGTCGCCGGGACCTCCGGCGCGGTCGAATTCCGTGGCGTGGATGTGCACCACGAGCGGTTTTTGGGAGATCTTCCGGGCCAACATTCCCGAGGGATAGGTAAGCCAGTCGTGCGCGTGGATGAGGTTGTAATCCAGTTCGCGGGCGAAACGTTCGGCCCGCAGCGTGTATTCCTGCACCTTCTTGATCAGGTCTTCCTCGCCGATGAGATGGGCCGTCATGTCGTCCCAGATCTGGTGTTCTTCCCCGGTAACGGATTCCGAGAACCAGGTCTGTTTCTGCACGGCGGTCATGTATTTCTGCAGTTCATTCAGCTGCAGGTAGGATTCCGGGCGCCCGCTGATGCCGATGTAATCCAGCCGCTCGTGCAAGTTGACGAAGCGCTGGCTGAGGTATTCGGTTTGCATCGTGGCGTCCAGAAACACGGCCGGAAGGGTGTCCGCGTCGCTTTCCTCACGCAGGGGGAAATACACCATTTCCTTGGTGGGCAGCACGAGGTCGATCTTGATCCCCAGAGCCAGCAAGGCTTTGACCATGCCGTAGCAGGCCATGCCCAAACCGCCTGAAATCAAGGGTGGAAACTCCCAGGTGAACATCAGGATCTTCATTTCCTACTCCTTGATCGAGGCGATGAATGTTTCAATGTTGTAGAGCGCTGCCACGCTGATCGCCTGGGCTGGAGCGCCTTTGGGGAAGTGGGGGTTGTCGCCGTCCCATACTTCGGCAAGGGAAGCGATGTGCCCGCGCATGAAGCTGCTGCGGAAGGTTCCGATGAATTCGCCGAGTTTGTCCGCGATCTCTTCATCGGGCAGCTTGCCGCGCTGGATCTTCAGATACAGGCCGCAGAAAGCGCCCAGCAACCAGGCCCAGACGCTGCCGTTGTGATAGGAAAGGTCGCGTTCGCGCTGCGTGCCGTAATACTTCTTGCGGAAGCGGTGGTCGAGCGGGCTTAAGGTGCGGATGCCATAGGGCGTGTAAAGCTCGGAATGGGCGCGCTGCCAGACAGCCTCCATCTTGTCCCGGTCCACGATCTCGAAGGGCAGGGAAAGCGCGATCAGGGCGTTGGGCCTGATCTCCGGCACCTGTCTGTCTCCCAGCAGGCGGTCGGCAAGGTAGTCGCCCGTCCAGAACTTCTGGAACGAAGCGCGGACCAGCCCTTGCAGTTCCTGCAGTTCTGTTTGCGGCTGGATTGGTTTCTTGGAAGCCCGGTTGAGCGCTTCCACCATGTCCAAATAGCTGCAGATGGCGTTGTACCACAGGGCGTTGATTTCCACAGGTGCGCCGTTGCGCGGGGTCACGGCCTTGCCGTCGATGCGCACGTCCATCCAGGTGGCGTGGGCGAACTCCTCTTTCAGTTCGATCAGGCCGTCCGCTCGCACGCAGAAAGGATAGCGGGCGTTGGTAAGGATTCCGTTCAGGACCTCTTCGCTGATGCGCAGGATCTTTTTCCAGAAAGTGGCGGTCTCCTTGGCCTTGCCCAGTTTCCACAGCAGGATCACGAACCACAGGGTGGCGTCGATGGTGTCGTAGTTTTCCTCGCGGCCGGATTCCTGCCTCATGTTGGGGATCAGGCCGTTTTGGATCTGGCTGCCGTATTTGAGCAGGATCTTCTCCACGGTCTTGATCTTTTTGGGGTTGTGCAGCATGGCGTTGAGCACGAACATCGTGTCCCTTCCCCAAACGCCGTAGAAAGGATATCCGGCTACGATGTCTTCATTGGATACAAAGTCATCCAGGGCGAATTCCAGCAGTTTCAGGTACTGCGGATACTTGAAGAGCAGGTTGTCCTCGTATTCCAGGTTGCCCAGCAGAGTGTCGTCCACATCCGCTTTGGCCGGGTAATCCTTTGGCTTGGGCAGGGCGGAATAGCGCCGCTGGATGCGGGCTACGGCCTTTTGGGGCTCCTCGATGGGCTGGTCGGAAAAGAGCAAACTGCAGGCAGCGCCGGGCTTCAGGCTGAAGTTCAGTTCGAACAGGCTGAGTTGGTCGGCGATGCCGGGGTAACCGCTCATCACTTCCCAGGGGTAGAAAACATTGTAGTAGGTATAGCGGTCGGGGGTCACTTCGCCTTCGGAAAGGTATCCGAACACCCCGAGGCCATTTTCCTGCCGCCTGGCGTAAAACGTCGCGCCGTCAGGTTCATTGGCGCAGGCCGTGTCGAAGGCCTGGTGGTCCAAAGATCCCGGCTGGTTCACTTCGTGATGCAGAAGCATGGTAAACTTCGGATGCAGGGTGAAACGCAGCGGGTGGTGCCCCAGGTTCATGTATTTTACCAACACCGTGTTGGTTTGGGCGTCGAGCATGATCTCCTTGCGCACCAGGATCTCATTCTGGTGGGGCAGGGCGGAATACAAAAACACCGGGTAGGGCCGCAGCCACGATTTCACCAGGTAGAGGAAGCCTTCCGGGTAAATGCAGTTGCTGTAATTATTGCTATCCAGGTGAACCGTGTGGCCGCGCCACTCCACCTTTTCCTCGATTCCCGCCACCAGATGGAAGCGCTGGAATTGCTCGTTGCCGGCGATCAGCAGCCCGTGGTATTTACGCTGGTTGATCAGGTTTCCGGTGCCCAGGGCGTAGGAACCCAGGCGGTTGGTCAGAATCCATTCATGATGATGGGTTTCCATGAAATAATTGTTCACTGAACCCCCTTTTTACTCTGTTGATTTTGTGGTCTATTGTGGAATTTTTTCCATACCCCCTTTCCCGTCAAGTCTTTTCGGCGAATTCTCTTATCCTTTTCGCCAAACGACCATTTGGCATAGCCTAAGCGCGCCACGCCAGAATCACTTTCGGCAGATTTCTTGTGTTCGAAGCCGCGCCGCCAACACACTTTCGTCACTCACGCTTCACCGAATCCGGATAAACATCTGCAGTGCAGTGATATGCGCACCCGTAAGTGGGGAAGCCCCCGTTATCATCGCGGGGTCATTGCGCGGTCAATGCGGGCATAGCGCGCAATGAGCCCGTGTTTACCCCGCAATGATCGCGGGACAGTAACACCAAGCTTATGCTCGATTGTTGTGTGTGAGGAGAATGGTTGTACTTCGTAGCTGCCAAGCTTGTCCCGGAGGGACAGGGTGATAGTAACGCCGGGTTTCAAACCCGGCGATCGCTAACCGTGATAACTGCTCTCCAATATGGATACATCCCGCCACAGCCATAATGCCTTGCAGCATTTAGGCTGGGGCGGGGTGTATCTGAATGGCAGTATCCGCTCACATTTTGGGACGCCGGGTTCAAAACCCGGCGTTACTATCACACTGTCCCCAAGGGACAAGCTGGGAGGATTATTCTCAGTTTGAGCTTGTTAAGGAAGCAGTAGACTGGTCACAGAGCCGGATCTGGAGTCAGTCTGGCGCGCTAGTCCAAAGGCAGTTCCGTGGAATTGGTGGAATTTGCCAGCCCTTTGCTGGGCAGGGCGAGGGCTTCATTTAGCGAAGGAACGTCGCTGAAGTGCTTGCTATAGATGATCCGCAGATCGCAGCCCTGTTCGTTGAGCGGGGTGATGTCGGCCATTTCGTAGATCAGGTCGAGGTTTTCATTGGGTCCCAGGGAGGCATACTCATAGTCGATGGTGCGCACGAAGTTGTTGTTTTGGTCGAACAGCCCCAGCAGGAAATACCCGGTGATCCCCACCTGCAGCTTGTTTTCCAGGGTCACGAAGACATCCGCGGGGATGGGCAGTTTGCTGAGTTCGTACAGGAAGATCTCGTCGGTGGAGATGGGAACGATGTTGATCTGGGAACCGAGGTCGAAGGCCTGTTCGTCCAGCCAGTTTCCGGAATAGGAGCGCGCGGCCTTGAATCCGCCGAAATACGCGAGGGTGCGCTGCACGTAGTAATCGGTGCCGGGATCGTTGATGATATAGGAGGAAGCCTGGTCAAAAGGGCCGTCGCGGTCCACCACCAGCACCCAATGGCTGCTGCGGCCGCTGACCTTGACGATGACCTTGTGCCCCTTGTCCAGTTCCTCGCTCAGGTATTTCCAGTCGTTGCCCTTGTCGATCTGGCTCACCAATTCCAGGCCAGGCCCGCTGCCGTCGATCTGCCCGGGAACTTGCCAGCGCATCAGGTTGCCGGCATAGCCGCCGTTCTTGCGCAGCCAGTCGTTCAACCGGTCCGGAGTTACGCGCGGATTGGATGCTTCGGCGTTGAGCAGCATGGAGAGGCAGCTCAGCACGCAGCCGCTGTTGCCGATGGAATCGCGTCCGTAGCCCAGCCGGGTTTTATCCCAACGGCTGTCCCCCTGGGAATACCAGGTGAACGGAACCGCTCCAAACATCCCCCAGAATAGCGCCCCGATTATCGTTAATAAGATTAGTTTTCTCATCTTGTGATCCAAGTAAGCGATTGCAAATAAACAAATTAATACTAAGGACGCCATTCTGGAAACCAGGCCCGATCTGTCAAGGCAAAATTAACGCTTGCCAGAATTCCGCCCTCGCAAATATTTGCCTGCGGCAACTAACCTGCGATGAGGGATACGCTCCGGCATCAAGGGTGGAAACCTTGTTTTCACCTCGGAACCGGCAGCTTCCCCCTCGCCAATCCAAACTTGCCGGGGAATTTGTTTATGGAACAGAAACGCCATGTGGTCACAATCCTGGTGGACGACATCGCCAGCGCTTTCAATCCCGTGTCCGACCTCCTGCATCTCTACGCGCCGCACATCTTGCTGCGGGTGGGGTATCCCATGCGGGACAAGGATGTATCCGTCATCTTTCTGGTGATGGAACTGGATCTGGACCAATTGGGAGCGTTTTCCGGAAAGCTGGGCCAGATTCCCTCGGTTCGCGTAAAAACCATAACATTAAAGATATAAGCACAGGAGAACCAATGAAGATCAGCATCGAAGGCGTAAAATCCTTTATCCCCACTGGCAAGATCGAGTCCCTGATCAGCCAGCAGAGCCATATACCGGAATCCCGCATCCGGGAAATCATCGCCAAGTCCCTGGACAAAAACAGGCTGGAGCCGGAAGAAACCGCCGCCCTGCTCAATGTGACCGACCCCGAACTGAAACAACTGATCCTGGCAGGCGCGCATGAACTGAAGGAACGCATCTACGGCAACCGCATCGTGCTCTTCGCGCCTCTCTACGTGGGCAATGAATGCGTCAACGACTGCGTCTATTGCGGTTTCCGCATCTCCAATCAGGAATGCCTGCGCGCCACGCTCAGCCAGTCACAACTGGTGCGCGAGACCCAATCGCTGGTGGAAGCAGGCCACAAACGCCTGATCATGGTCTATGGCGAGCATCCCATGTATTCGCCGGAATTCATCGCGGGAACGGTGCAAACGGTGTACGACACCAAGTACAGGAAGGGCGAGATCCGGCGCGTGAACATCAACGCCGCGCCTCTGGACATCGAGGGTTTCCGCACCGTGAAATCCGTGGGGATCGGCACCTACCAGATCTTCCAGGAAACCTATCACGAAGAGACCTACGGCAAACTGCATCCGCGCGGTCCCAAGAGCAGTTTCCTCTGGCGTTTGGACGGACTCGACCGCGCCATGAAAGCCGGGATCGACGACCTGGGCATCGGCGCGCTGCTGGGCCTTTACGACTGGAAATTCGAGGTGCTGGGCCTGCTCTACCACACCATCCATCTGGAAAACACGTTTGGCGTGGGTCCGCACACCATCTCCTTCCCGCGCATCGAACCCGCCAATGGCACGGAATTTGCCGACCGGCCGCCCCATCAGGTCTCCGACGAGGATTTCAAGCATCTGGTGGCGGTGATCCGGCTCAGCGTGCCCTACACCGGCATGATCCTCACGGCGCGGGAACCGGTGGCGGTGCGCGACGAAGTCTTGCGCTACGGCATTTCCCAGATCGACGCCGGCTCCAGCATCGGAGTGGGCGATTACTCCTCCCATGACGAGGAATCCCGGAAGAAAAGCCAGTTCGTGCTGGGCGACACCCGCAGCCTCGACGACGTGATCTATGAGCTGGCGAAAAGCGGCTACATCCCTTCCTTTTGCACCAGTTGCTACCGCGCCGGACGCACCGGCGAACACTTCATGGAGTTTGCCATTCCCGGCTTCGTCAAGCGGTTTTGCACGCCCAACGCCCTGCTGACCTTCGCCGAATACCTCTATGACTTTTCTTCCGAACGCACTCTGCAAGCCGGTTTGGAACTGATCGCCAACGAAACCGCCAGGATTGAGGACGCCAACATGCGCCGGTCCGTGCAGGAAAAACTGGCGGAGATGAAGGCGGGGAAGAGGGACCTGTACTACTAAGAGAGATCGATTGGCCAAAGGGCGGGGTTTTTGTTGGATTAAAGAGCAACGAGCCAAGAGCAGAGATGCGATCGTCCACGAATTGCCGGGCGTAAAGGTAGTGTCGCTTGCCAAAGCGACAACATGCATCGGCTGTCGCCGGAACACTGCGTTCACGCGGTTTTTATATGGACAAAGTAGCAAGGATGGGCTGGTCCACGAGTTGCCGGGCGTAAAGGTAGTGTCGCTTGCCAAAGCGACAACATGCATCGGCTGACACCGGAACACTGCATTCACGCGGTTTTTTAATGGACAAAGTAGCAAGGATGGGCTGGTCCACCAGTTGCCGGGCGTAAAGGTAGTGTCGCTTGCCAAAGCGACAACATGCATAGGCTGCCGCCGGAACACTGCGTTCACCGGGGTCCTCGCCGCGCAACTTGTTGGGCGGTGGGGTGGTTGAGCGGTAGTTCCACTGCGTTTGCGCGGTTTTCTCACATGGAGGCACGGAGGGATCGTAACATAGTTTTTTAAACTGTTGTGGCCGAAGGACTCCGTCCTTTGGTCGATACGTCTATCGATTGAATGTCCTGCGGATGCAATCCGCTGGACACAACAGGATGCAATCCTATGTTACAAATGCGCCACGGTTGGCACGGGCAATTAATCATCCGCAAAGCCGTCCTACTCCCTCCGGGCAAAAACACCTTGGCCGAACTTGAGCCTCTGGCATTGGTCGGTTCATCTTCCCGGGCAAAGAAAAACCCGCGTCGCAAGGACACGGGTAATATCTGGTAGACGCGCAGTCTCAGGTAATCAGGTTTATCCTTCCTCGTTCTCTTCCGCTGCTGTATCAGCTGCTTCGTCTGCTTCGTCTTCGCATTTGGCGTAAACTTCGATCTCCACCGCGCATTTGGTGAGTTCGGGGTAGAAATCGTCGATGTATTCACGGATGGTGGTTTCGATGTCGGTGTGTTTGTCCAGGATTTCCTGCGGGAAGCCGGCTTTGATGTTCATGGCGTTGAAAGTGCGGTTGATCGATAGTTTGGGCTTGGCGCCGTAAACGTTGTTCAGGAATTCGGGCAGGGATTTGGAAAGTTTGACGATGCCGTTGATGCGCTTGTAGGCTTTCATGCCAAAATGGGCAGCCAGAGCCGTTCCGCCAAGTACCAGGGCTGTTTTGAAAAACTTCTTCATGATTGTCGCTCCTTAGGGTGTTTTATTTATAAATCGACTTGATCTTGCCCCAACTGCGGTTTTGGGTGGAAACCGGCTGTTGAATCTGCAGATCGGAAGCAGAGAAAGGATTCAGGTTGTATTCGCCGTAGCCGAAGGTGACGATCCCGGCGATCTGGGCGTATTGCGTTCCCGCCGCGGGAGATTGCGCGGGTTTGGTTCCGAAGGCGCCGAGGGTGATCCTGCATTGGCCGCTGCCATCGGTGACCATGAACTTGCCGCTGGCGGATTTCGCGCTGGACACCGAGGAATTGATCAAACGGGCGTAAACGCCTTCATAGGCCTCGGCTTCGTGCGGATTTTCCAGCTGGCCGGTGCTGATGATGACCGGTTTGGGCAGGGGGCGGTTGCGGTCCAGGACGCGGTAGTTGCGGATGTCCTGCAGGCAGGTCATGCCGTAGCTTTCAGCCACTTCGCCGGTCAGGCGCACATAGCTGCCCACGGAGGGCGTGTAGGAGTTGGTTTGCACGAAAATGCCCCGCCAGGCTCCGCTCACGTTCTCCGAAAGGAAGAACCCGGAATTGCGGTAGCCGGCGGCTGTGACCACGCCTTCAACGGACACCACTTTTCCCAGATAGGGCGAGGGGAAAGAATTATCCACACCCCGGGAACTGGTGTATTGAATTTCGTATATGGTCAGCGCGCCAGCCCCCAAACAAAGGCTGAGCAAGACGCTTACCAGCAGTATCGATCTTTTCATTTCGACCTCATATTACCACTTTGTCCCCATCCTCAATCTTGTCAAGGAAAATCGCCGGCTTTTTCCAGCGACCGGAACAAACTGCTGCTCCAGATGAAGCAATTCTTGTTCCTTATGTGGATCGTATGCTTAGATCACAGATTACCAATACCGAACCTTCATTAATAAAAAAACATCGAGGCTACACAAGCTTATTGACTGGCATTGCCTAACGATCTTGATTACCGCTCACAAGAATTATCGCCCTTGTTCTTGGTTTTACGGATTCCTATACAGTTAGGTCTGGCTCCACGTAGAACATCCGGTTGCCGCCTGTACGCCAGACATTCAGAAACTGCTCCAGCGGATACCGGTTGTATTGTCCCGCCGCCCGTCCCGGATCATGCACGATGATGCTTTGCGGGTCGATCCCCACCACCAGCATGGCGTGGCGGGTAGGCATGCAGCTGTCCATGCGCCTTTTCACGCTCACTACAATAGGAATTCCCCGCTTCAGGAGAGTAATCAGAAGTGGCAAATTACCCTGGGCGGCGCGGGCACCATTCCAGCCAAGAGAGGAGGCATATTGTTCCATTTGTGTATTAGTATAGCCTTTTGCACGGCCATTGTAGCCGTTGTGCTCGAGGCCGAACTCGCGCTGCGCCCAGTCGTCAAAAGCGCGGATCAGGGCGGCGGTTGGCTCGCTCTGCGCCAAATGGGCCTGGATCATGGCGAAACAGGCGGGATTGCAATTGCCCGTCCGGGCCCAGCTTCCCGGAGGTACCTGCGCCTTGAAGCGGACCTTCAATTGGATCGGCTCGATGCCGGTAAAGGGGACAGTGGCATCCAGATCAACATTCCCGAGGTCGCTGGCGGATTTCTCGATAAGCGCGCTGCCAGCCAGCGATACGATGGCCGCCGCCAACGCCGCCATTGCCAGCCAGGACCAAAGACGTCTGTACATAGCAAGCTCCCTTGAAGTTTATTCCGCTACCGGATCAAGCCCCTTGGGAGCCCGGAGGAGCGGCATATGCGTTACAGCCATAGCAGACACTGCCCATCGACACCATCTTGATCGCCTAATACGGCAACAGCCTGAAAACTTCCTCTTCTCGCAGCCCCGGGACCAAGCCCCAGGCCTCGGGATCGAACACTCCCCGGCCATAGTATTTGTAGGCCACCACGCGGTAAAACATCCGCGGCTGCAGGAAACCCGCCATGGGAAATCTATACTGCAAGCCGGGGGTAGCCCCATGATACACGAATGTGGCGTAAGGATCGGCGCTGGAAAAGACGAGATAGTAATCCGGCGTGACTGGCTGATCGTGCAGGTTCATGGTCACGGCGTCCCAAGCCAAATGGACGTCATTGCCGGCCATAATTATGACCATGTTTTGCGGGACCGCCAGCGGAACGTATTCCCCCGTCCCCGTGAGCCGGATCTTGACCAGCGGCTGATTGGCGGAGTTATTCACGATGACCAAAGTGTCCGAGACCGCGCCCACCTGCTGCGGAGCGAAGCGGACCCTGAGCGAATCCACCGCTCCAGGCGGTAAAACCATCTCCGAGAATGGCTCGCTGAGTTCAAAGTTGGCGCTCATGTTGGCGAAATACGCCGCGCTGAGCGTGAGATCCACATTGCCCGTATTGGATAGTGTCACCGGTTGCCAGGCGGACTGCTCCTCCAGCCAGATATTGCCGAAATTCAGATGGGGCGCTGAAACCAGTTCAATGGCGTAGACCCTCTCGATCACCGTGATGTAATCCGGCCGGACTTTGGTCGAGGTCTGGTAGTTCTGGTCCATCACAGTCAGGGTTACTGTGTAAACTCCGGGGTTGAGGTAAGTGTGGACCGGATTTTGGACCGTGGAAGTTTCGCCATCGCCAAAGGTCCAAAACCAGTTTATGATGGGATAGCCGCCCGGAGTGGATTGGTCTGTGAACTGCACGGTCAGAGGCTCAGGGTCAGAGGTAAGGTCAGCGGAAAAATAAGCGTTCAACGGACCGGAAAGTTTCGCGACGAAGATATCGTCACTACCTCCGCATATGAGTGTGTATGGACCGAATGCGGCGCTGCCCATAAAACACCCAGTCAGATACGCTTTGCCCGCTCCGTCCACTGCGATACCGTAACCAAACTCGTAACTTGTCCCCCCTGCCCGGATCGCCCAGAGCCAATTGCCGTTGGGGTCTAGTTTTGCGGCGAAGATATCGACATCTCCGCTGGAAATGAGCGTGTAAGAGCCAAAAGAGGAGTTGCCCCAAAAATATCCGGTCAGGTATGCGTTACCCACTACATCCACGGCTATGCCAGAACAGTAGTCGTAACTTGTCCCCCCAGCCCGGACCGCCCAGAGGAAATTGCCATTGATGTCCAGTTTGGCGGTGAAGATATCGCGATTTCCGTCAGATATGAGCGTGTAAGATCCGAATGTGGCTGTATCCAAAAAACTCCCCGTTAATAAAACGCTGCCCGACCCGTCCACGGCGATGCCATAGCCAAAGTCATTACTTGTCCCGCCAGCCCGGACTGCCCAGAGGAAGTTGCCGTTGGGGTCCAGTTTCGCTGCAAAAATATCGTAATATCCGCTGGAGGTGAGCGTGTAAGATCCGAACGCAATTGATCCTTCGAAGGTTCCAGTTACATATTGATTTCCTAGGCTATCGATGGCGATGCCCTGGCTAGAATCCTGGCCAGATCCACCTGCCTTGACCGCCCACTGCCATTCCGGTATTTGAGCAGCCAATCCGACAACTCCCCAAATCATCGCCAGGCACAGCGCGAGGCCTTTTACCTTGTTCATAGTATCCTCCTTGTGGAGATATAAATTGTTTGCTTTGATATTATTTGGTCTGCGGAAAATGTGTCAAGCGAAATCTGCGTTTGGAGAGGGTAGAGCGCAAATGGTGGCAGTGGTGTCGTTGCTCCATGCTCTCCCTCCGCTCTGCCTCCGCTGTGCCGCCGCTGTGGATCAGGAGCGCGGCAAGGTCGGCTGAACAATTGTTGGCCAGCAAGAGATATGCCCCTATAGATAGTGGGCGACGCTTGAGGCTAAATGCGGAAAAATATGCATCAACGGCAGGGGATAGGGTGGCTGGAGACATCAGACAACCATAGTGCTGGAGTGTGGCAAATAAGCAAGGCGAAAAAGTGCGTGCTTATTTCCGACTCATTGTGGGACAATAAGTTAGAGGTCAAATAAGCACAATACAGGGTTCTATCACCCCCCGGGGCTCACTCATTGCAGAAGAGACTATGATATTAATGGAGTATGTTTAGATATATAGAGATAGGTATATTTAGATATATGATAATAATATATTTATATATCACTATATCCTGTACTAGCTCTCCTGCACTCCGCACAGGAGGACTGGACAGAAAAGACTGGTTCCCAGGTTACACTTCGTGTACCCGGGATGACACCGGTGGCCAGGGGGGGGGCATAGAGAGCACAATTATGCTTATTTGACCACTAACTTATTGTCCCACAATGAGTCGGAAATAAGCACGCACTTTTTCGCCTTGCTTATTTGCCTTCCAAGTATAGGCTCTCTCTAAACTAAGTTTGCGAAATATCCCCCTGGGGCTCACCTTGATTTGAGCGATAAGCCCCGGAGGGCGCGTCAGATCATAGCGGTGGGCGCGAGCGACGCAGGAGCGAAGCCCCCCGGAAAGTAATACCGACGATAGATCTGAGCCCGGAGGGTGCGACACACTTGGTTGCTATTTAAGTATTTAAATGATGCTCCTGCGTATCAACGCTAGCCCTTTCCATTTCTTACATACTCAACCCATGAAGAGGTATGGCGAATGTCTGTCGCACCCTCCGGGGCTTACTTGATATGCGTGTTACCTGTTCCGGAGGGCTTCGCTTACCAACCCACAAACTCGCTGCGCACCTTTGAGGGGACCCCGGTTCGCTCGCACCCACCGCTATGATCTGACGCGCCCTCCGGGGCT
>CAYSAT010000067.1:0-15369 GCA_964429035.1 uncultured Candidatus Cloacimonadota bacterium
CAACAGGACGCAGAGAATCCAGATTCTTCTCATAATGCCTCTGATGGATGTTTTTCCCTGATTATGGCGCGAGGCGGGATTTGTCAAGGGAAATCGGCTGCGCAGGATATAACCATCAAAACACGGGATACAGGTTCGGGGTTCAAATCTCTCCTCGTTCCCATAAACCTGAACTTACCCCATGATAGCACTGTATCCTGCGCAAAGGGGATTATTGGGTGGGAGCCTGAATGGCGAAAACTCGGTAAAATTTCCTGGCTGCTACAATGCTGGTGTTCAAGTACAGGTTTGAAGTCGTTCCGATGGGTGTGAACCCAGATGAGGGATTGTTGGAAGCTTCGATGCGGTACCCACTGGCTCCTGCCACCGCATTCCAATGAATAATGAGATTTGAGCCAGATACGCTCAGGTTCAGATTCACCGGGAAAAGCAGGGAAGCGCTAGTGCCGGAGTAGTTTTCCCCATCGATGTTGGTGGTTACTCCGGCGTAATCGCGGAAAGCCGGATAGAACGTGCATCCAGTCATTGAGGGAGTCGCCCTGCCAGACCAGCCAAAGGGAAGTGTAAATGCATAAGCCCCGTTGGAATCTGTGACGATGGAGCCTCCATTGTTACTCAGGGAGATGGTGGCACCGGGAATCGGGATTCCCGTTGTAGTGAGCGCATAACCTGAGATGTACCCAAATAGGAGATAACAGGTGAAATTCCGGTTTTCGAGGCTGGAAGTTACGTTGGACAGGTTAATGCTGGCTGGCGAGAAACCGTAGGAGTACTTGGCAGGGGTAAGAGTGCCCGACCAGCCATAGGCAACAGTGGCCTGATAATACCCATACGCGTCGGTTATTGTCGATCCCCCTCCATTGCTAAGTTCAAGCGTAACGCCTTCCATTGGAGCGCTGGAACCTGTTCTCACATAGCCAGAGATGTAACCGTAGAGGACATAGGCATTGTAATCTTGCCCTGTCTGGTTTGTGGTGACGTTGGCATAAGGCATGCTGGCGGGATTGAAGCCGTAACCGCTCTTAGCGGGGGTGACGGTTCCAGACCAGCCATAGGGCACCGCTTTTGAGTAATATCCATTGGAGTAAGTGACAGTGTTGCCGCCGGAGTTGCTGAATGTTAATGATACTCCTGGCACAGCAGTGCCGCCATAGGTCGCGATGGTGCCCGTGATGTAAGCATATGCGGGGGAACCAGTGTAGTTTTGATCTTCCAGAGAAGTGGTGACATTATTATATGTTCTGGGTGGAGGAGAGAAGGTGTAACCAGTTTTCGAGGGTGTGACCGTTCCGGACCAGCCATATGTGAGGGTTTGCGTGTAATAGCCATCGCTGTCTGTGATTACGGCGCCACCGCCATTGCTGAAAGCCAGGGTAACTCCGGAAATGGCCGCATTGGCGGAGGTGCGCACATAACCGGAGATGTAGCCGTAAAGGACATAGGCGTCGTAGTCTTGCCCGGTTTGGTTGGTGGTGACGTTGGTATATGGGATGCTGCCAGGATTGAATCCATAACCTGTTTTCTGAGGAGTGGCGATTCCTGACCAGCCGTAGGGTAAGGTTTTTGTATAGTATCCGCTGGAGTTAGTGGTAGCAGATCCTCCTCCGTTATTGAAGTTGACTGAAACAGCATTTAGAGGTGCGCCGTTGGAGGTTGTAACCGTTCCCGTCACCGATACTGATTCCGCATGTGGCGTGGTCGATACGATGTTGGAGTTAAGGCTTGTGCCGCCTGAGTTGTAAGCTCTCACACGGTAATAGTAAGTAATCCCGGAAGTGAGGTTTGATATGTTTAGGTACAGTACATTACCCACATCCAAGTTGTTGAGGCCCGAAATATTGGAACTAAAGGCCCCATTCAAAGAGACATCCAACCTGTATCCTGTGGCTCCGCTCGTGCTGTTCCAGTTTGCGCGAAAACCGGTTGACGAAATCATTGTCGAGGGTGTCGCCGTTGGAGCTGGCGGCACAGTGGATACATTTACGATGTTGGAATTGCCGCTTGTACCGCTTGTGTTGACTGCCCGTACCCTGTAATAATAAGTGATCCCTGCCGTAAGTCCAGATACAGTTTGGTACAGCAAAGATACAGACCTGTCTTGATACCCGCTGATAAATGTGCTATAATTGACGTTATCTGATACATCGAGACGATAACTACTGGCTCCAGTAGTCGAACTCCAATTTGCCCGAAAACTGGTGGTGGAGATACTTGAAGCAGCATTTGCCTGTGGCGATGCTGGTATAGTTAGAACCGTAATTGTGTTTGAGTTGGCGCTTGTTCCGCCAGTATTAACAGCACGAACCCTATAGTAATAGGTATTGCCAGCCGTCAACCCGTACACTGTTCGATACAATTCTGAGACAGAAGTATCTTGATATCCGCTGACAAATGAAGTGAAATCGTCATTTGTTGAAACGTCGAGACGATAGCTAGTGGCTCCACTGGACGCATTCCAATTTGCTCTGAAGCTGGTAGATGTTATGTTGCTTGCATTCGTTGCCACCGGCGCTTCAGGAATTGGAGAACTGATATAGAAGGGACCGTGATGTTTGGTGTTGCCCCAGTTACCTGCACGGTCTTTTGCCTTAACATGAAAATACCAGTTGTTGCCATATGACAGAACAGGACTGGTTGTAGAAGTGGAAACACCTTCTGTAGTGTTATTGGGAATGGTGCTTGAGGACTGTGTCCATTCATAGGAATATCCGGCAATCCCACTAGGGCCATTATCGCTACAAGACCAAACAATGTATATCGTACTGTCACTAGACCAAGTATTTAGACTGTGGCTGCATGATGTTATAACTGGTAGGTTTGGAACGGTAGTATCCTTATTGTCGCCATGCTCATGCCAGATAGCCCACAGCTGCTGGTCACTTCCATGTGATGGTGCTGTAAACCAGGCATTCCAGAAATCGTCGCTGTTATCGGGATGGTGACTGCTTACCGTCCTGTCTGCCAGTGTATTAATGATATTTGCATTGCCGTTATCATAACCGTCGCCAATGCCATCGCTGTTCTGATCGTCATCTACATAATCGTTCAGATCCCATAACATACCGGCAACAGCTGCTTCGCAATCGCTTCCAAGCGAATTTGCATTGGCAAACAGCCATCCCCCGTCACCTAGCCAGTCTCCATTTTCCAGGTTAAAGCAGTTGTTGTGGGTATAGTTACCGTTATTATCCATCCACCAATTGTACTCCAGGTGATTACCTCTGACTTGTGATGAAAAGTAGTGCGAGAAACCTTCACTAGATGCCAATCCCAAGGAGATTTCGTCATCCCAGGCATGATCTCCTCCTTCACTGGCATCAAAGAAATTGTGTACATCTTCGATTCTATGGCCATATTCATGCAGGATTACGTCTTCATCGAAGGTGTCGGGCTGCCCTTGTCCAGGGTTGTTGTTGCCACATATCATGATAAACCCATTGGCTGGACTATAATAAGTCCCAGTCGTGAAGTCAGGATCATTAGGGTGGACCACCTCAACTTCATCTAGGGAACCAGGTTGATGCAAATCCCATGCATCAATTCCTGTTAAAAACGTATCCGCAATGAAGAAGGCACCATCAAAAAGCACTGTTACAGGCATCAACGTTCCAAGATTGAACGATCCATTCGATACATTGGCAACAGGCGTAGTTGATAAGTTATAAGTAGCGCCTCCAACGCCATTCTTTACATTGCAGGCTTCGTTTTGAGCGAATATTTTCACGTATATATCTTGAGTTCCCTGCAGAGGTTCCGTATTAGTGAAAGCAGTGCTGATGAAGTACCCCTGATTGTCTGTCAATCCGCTCCATAACATATCATCGCCACTGGTTGTATCATTATCCCATACTTCCACCCTTAATCGCCTTCCATCTTTAAGCGAACTAGGATTGTAATCATGAAATCTTACTCTTCCTGAAACAACCAGGGTCCCCGAAGATTCCCAGTAGAACTGTCTCGAATACTCATTGTCATCTTCGTTCGATTCGTCAACAACTCCGTAATAATCAGTTATTATTTTCAGCGTATGATAACCGCTGGATAGTGTGCTCGCATAGTCCTCAATATAAGCGTAGTAATCCGCTTGCAGGGAACTTGAGCTCCACTGTGTGATGTAAACATCATCAATATACAATCTAGTGTGAAACGCCTGGTCAACATTGGCATCTCCGTCGTTTTCAACAGCCCAATCGATGTAGGTATCTTGTTCGGCATATAGAGTGTTAACTGTGTTCGTTCCTGTAACTGATGAGGGTGTGATAGCATATGACCAGCCTGTCGGCGTGTAGGGTTTTAGATTAGGTAAACTAGGTGCTACCCAGTAGAATTGCCTAGAATATTCGTTATCGCTTTCATTGGATTCGTCGATGTCATCATAGTAATCGGTGACTATTCTCATAGTGTGGTATCCACTTGCCAGTGTTCTTTGATAATCCTCCACATATGCGTAGTAGTCGATCTGTAATGATTCTGTGTACCATTCTGTGATGTAGACGTTGTCAATGAAGAGCCTAGTATAGAATGTCTGGCTGATATTGGCAGCACCGGAGTTCTCTACAGCCCAGTCGATGTATGTAACCTGATCACCGTACAATGTATTGACTGTATGCGTGCCTGAAACTGACGACGGCACAATTTTATAATCCCATCCTGTGGGTTTATACGGAGTCAGATTGGGTAATTGAGGTGCCGATGCATTCAAAATGACTTCGTCAACGTATACCCCCGCATACGGTTCTCCTGAGATACTGCCATCGCTGTCAAATCTAAACTGAATGTATAAGCCAGATTGTCCCGCAAATTGATCTAGATCCAGTTCCAGATATTCCCAGACAAGTGGGTCTGTGATTCAACTTTCTTCATAAACGCAGTGCCAGCTGCCATATTGATCTCTCACATTCACTGTAAATTCGTCCCATCCAGACTCAGTATCGACAACTTTGTACAAGGACAGAGTGGCACTACCATACCCGCTTAAACTGACATTTCTTCTTTCCATGTAGACATGTAGATCATCCGGATAATAGTACTGGCCGCCCGATGGATTTGCATAGCAATGAGCATAAGAATTAGGCCATGCCCAGGCATAACTGCCCCCTCCTCCGTCGTGGCCAATGTACCATGAGCCTGGGTAAGATCCACCGAAATCATCAGAGAAGATTGTACTTCTGTTTTGTTCCTGTAGATTAAAATGGGTATTCGATGTGTGTTTCGAGATTCTTTTCGGTGTTATAGTAATATGATCCTTCGTCCGTAGTGATGCATCTGTATATGACGAATTTGGGTCAGGTTTACATATTTGAATCTGGTCCGGAGGTGGAAGGCGTTCCCCTGAATATACTGTTTTGGCTGATATTCGGTCATGTGTTTCCGCAATTCCTGACACGCCCTTCCGGATATCATCTGGGTTACAATATCTCTGTTCATCTGAGTCTATGCTGTTTGTTACTTTTGCGTTTAAAGTCTCCATGGTACCATTGCTTTCTACCTTTTCGGTTATTTTTATTGGAGACAATATCTCTACGGGGATTATCGAACCCGCATCAGCGTTGAAAAGATTGAATTTTGGGTTTCCTGAGTACACTTCGGTTATACTACCAGTCGTATCGAAGTAAAGATAGGCATGGTGCCACACTTCGCCACTTTGAACTTTTACTTCAAAACCTGTAGTATCCTGCTCTGGGATAAATGCCGAAAAGTGGTAGATCAAAGCCTGATTCCTCGAACAAAGGTCCGTCCAACTCCTGTTTGTGTTTATAGATATGCTGCCGAATGTCTCTATGCTTATTTGGATTTCGCCACAATCAAATCTCGGGGTTATGCTAAGATGTATGTCAACAGACCCGTACTTAGGCGGAGATGATAATGGTTTCAATTCAATTTCAAAGGGCATAGAACTGAAAGTGGCAGATACCATCAGCGGGAAAACTGCTACAATCAAGCATAACAAGGCATTTGTTTTCATTGACATACTAGTCTCCTTAGCCATAAACCACATATTGAACACAGCGTATTCTTGTAAATAAAAAATCCTTGCATAGGAAGTGGATTCCTAGTGGACTCTAACGTTTACTGACGCATAAGACAAAGTGGCCAAACTTTTTCAACTACAAGGACCCTAATCAAAGGTTCAAAGATTCGTTATGTTCTTGAGGATCAGTGGATCGCTTGTAGTTTTTGAAGCCAGATGTCTTCCAGAAATCCATTTAAGCAAAGAATATTGCAAAATCGTCAGTTATGAATTGGTGCCGGAGCAGTTAAGTTTGAATCTGTGGTAAATAGACTCTGGTTGCCGTTTGTTGTGTTAACACCTCCTTTCTAAGTCCTTGCATATAAATCGAATATCCAGTGTGGTAGAATTTACAACAGAATTAGTGGTTTGTGGTAAATATCACCACGATCTAAGGAGGAAGGTTTGAGTATGAAAGACTTTATCATACCAGACCCAATACTTGCGACTCCAATTCTTATGCCAGAAGAACCTCTGGAGAGTGAGTTTATCTGGTAGGTGGCTTATAATCAAAGACGTGATACGGCGTATAACGCCAGGCTTGGACTGACTAGTGGTGAAGGGCTTATTGACACCTCAAAGCAGAAACAGATAGGGTCCACGGATATTTGCATCACTTTTAATTAAAAATCACGAGTACGAACTAGCCAGGGTTTGGAGGTGAAATCTGAAAAAATCTGATTTGGTAAACATGCCGTGACCCCATATGGAGTAGAGAGTGGAAAAGTGGAAAAATGGAAAGGTGGAAGGCAGATTCTGCTTGACATCAGCCGCCCTGATGAAAAATGGATAGGTTAGACTGGACAGGGTGTCGTCATTGACCGGCCTGGTAAAAATGGCGGTGCCTGCCCAGATCATGGAATGCAAATCAAGGAGCGTAAATGCCCTCCATAGAGGATATGATAAAGCAGACGCTGGATAAGGTCGCGGACAAACTGAGCCGCTTGGGCAGGTCTGCCTCAGATGCGACTGTGATCGCGGTGACCAAGACGCAGCCTGTGGAGGCGGTGGAAACGGCGCTGCAAAATGGGATCGGGCACATCGGCGAAAACAAGGTGCAGGAAGCCCTGCGCAAGATTCCCATGCTCGCCGTTCCCTACCAGGGTTTCCACTTCATCGGGCATCTGCAATCCAACAAGATCAACAACCTGCTGAGCCTGAAACCCCTGCTGATCCAATCCATCGATAGCCTGTACATCGCCCGGGAACTGAACCGGAGCCTCGGCCACAAGAACCTGACCCAGGACATCCTGATCCAGGTGAATACCACCGCGGAAGAGACCAAGACGGGAGTCAGTTTTGCCAACGCGGAGGAAATGATCTGGCAGATCGCCGCGCTGCCTTGCCTGCGCATCAAAGGCCTGATGACGATCGGCTTGATGAGCATCGATCCGGAGCGCACCCGGCCTTATTTCACCCAATTGCGCGAACTATCCGCAGCCATAACGAAACATCAGATCCCCGGTGTGGAGATGAAATACCTTTCCATGGGCATGAGCGACGATTACCTCGTGGCGTTGGAAGAGGGGTCAAACATGCTGCGCCTGGGTTCGGCGCTGTTCGGGCCGCGCAATTATGGAGGAGCCAAATGATCTACCCGATCATATTCCTGGTCATCGTGGCGGCATATTTCTACGGCTGCTTTTCCACCGCCAAAATGGTCGCCAAGACCTTCCGCTCACTGAACATTTATAAAGTGGGCACCGGCATGGCGGACACGGAGAATATCTATTCCCATGTCAGCCGTTCCCTGGGAGTGCTGGTGGGAGCTTTGGACATCCTCAAAGCGCTCTTGTTCCTGCTGGTGGTGGAGGTGCTGCTGCGCTTGCTCGACGCCTCGGGAACCATAGCTGGATCGGAAGTGCTCTACAATAAGAACATTATGTTGATCTACGGACTAGCGATGCTGGTGGGCCATTGCCTGCCGGCAACGCACAAGTTCAGGGGAGGCAGGGGCATTTTCACCTACTCGGGATTCCTGCTCTTTTTCGCGCCGGAGCCGATGCTGGTGACCATGCTGGTGGCGCTGATCCTGGTCCTCAAATACAAACAGATCCGCTTCGCGCAATATGTGATCGTGATCCTGCCGGTGCTACTCACCCATGTTTTCTATACCTTCGTGCCCATGTTCCGGCGCGAATTGCCTCCCTATTTCGTGGCCTTGATCTGGGGCATCGCGATCCTGATGGGCGCGCTGAATTTTCTGGTCTCCAAAAAGATGGGCGAACTGTAGTGAACACCGCCACGGATACGATCTCTATACCAGCCAAACCCTTTCTGAGCGCGATCGACAAGATCACCCTGGCTTATTGCGCCTGGATCGTGCTCTATATGCTGGCCGGGATCTATTTGGACCGGGCTGTGCACCCCGAGACGCATCTGCCCAGGTTTATCGGAGTCATCGCCGGAGTCCTGCTGCTGGCCTGGCTGGAACGGAAACAATCCGCCGTGCTGCATCCCTCGGTGCTCAAAACGCTGCGCTTAGTGCGGAGCATCTATCCCGTGCTGCTGTTCGCCTATTTCTACACTTCGCTCTACAGCGTGGACCGCATCCTCTTCACCGAGTGGCTGGATCCTCTGTTCATGCGCGTCGACAAATGGCTGTTCGGCTACTATCCATCTATGGTTTGGGGGCAGAAATACGGTTTCCTGCTGCTTCAGGAGTTGTTTCACCTGGCCTACTTCTGCTACTACCCGATGATCGCCGGCCTGCCGCTTTACTTTTACCTGAAGAACAAACGCGCTTTCTTCGAGCTGATCTTCAACCTCACTTTCGTGTTCTATTCCTGCTATTTCTTTTACAGCCTGGTGCCGGTGATCGGCGGCCGCTATTTCGAGCAGGCCTACTTTCTGGCGCATGCTTACCGGGGCGGCCCTTTCACGCATCTGATGGCCTTTATCTACAACAACACCAATCACTGGGGCGGAGCGTTCCCCAGTTCGCACATCGCCATCGCCATCGTGCTCACCATCGCCGCGCTCAAATATGTGCGCAAATGGGGCTACGTGTTCTGCGCGGTCACGCTCTTTCTGGCCATCGCAACGGTCTTTTGCCACTACCACTGGTTCATCGACGCCGTGGCTGGAGTTGCGACCGGCATTCTGGGCTACTACGTCGCGGATAAGGTCCGCGGCAAACTGCAAAGAGAGAATCCATGAAATATCTGCTCTTCTTACTGCTGAGCTGCCTCTGCCTGACTTTGCTGGCACAGCAGGCGGACCTGCCCATCACTTCCTACGATTACTCGGCTCCGGAGCACAACGTGTCGCCGATCAGCATCGGCATGGGCGCGCTGAATGTGACCAACTCCGGCGACTTCTATGCCAACTACTCCAATCCCGCTCTGATCGGCGCTAACGAATACACCGCGCTGCTGACCTCATTCCGCGTGAAAGGCTCTGAAAAGATGAGTTTCTGGGAAGCCGCGAGCATCAGCAACGCCCTCAAACCAAAGCAATTCAAGTATTTCACGCTGCTCACGAAGCAGACCGCCTGGACCTATCAACCCGTTGCCCGCGTGCATATCAGCGAGATCACGAACGCCGGGGAATACCGCTATCACGACTACCAACTGGACAAGATGCAGGTTACCATTGCCGCGGAAGACCAATCCTGGCAGCCCGTCGCTTTCGGCCTGAACGTCAAATACCTCTCCGGCAGATTGGTCTACCTTTTGGAACACCGGGTGGGCAACAGCCTGATCCGCGACGCCTTTATCGACGACAAGGTGCGGGGCTTTTCCTCGGATGTGGGCGTAACCCTGGACCTGCAGAACTTCAAGGTCGGCGTGGCCGGTTATGACGTGTTCTCCCGGCTCTACTGGGAAAACTACCCATCCGTGGCCATTCAGAGGCGCGCTGCCCTCGGAGTCCAGTATTACACCGACAACCTGATCCTGAGTGGAGGAGTGCAGGGCAAACTGGCCAAAACCACCGACAGCACCATCCACTTGGGCTTGCAATACCTTTGGGATTGGGGCGGCACGGATTCCAACACCGGCGAGGATGTCTCGCAGGGTTTGGTGGCGCGCCTGGGCCTTTACAGCCACGATTTCTACGGCGCCAGCAACATCAACTACACCCTGGGCACAGGCTACAACTACAACCTCTTCCGCTTCGACTTTTCCCTGAACAACAAGGGCCTGAAGATCAAGGACAGCGAGTATCTCTTTTCCCTGGGAGTGGGATTGCCCTAAACCATGGGCGGCATCAGTTTCCTCAATTCCGGCCTGCTGCTTTTCGCCGCGGCCACCATCCTGCCGCTGCTGATCTGGCTGCTGGCGAAGAAGAAGCCCAAGCGCGTCGTCTTCCCCACCCTGCGCTTCATCAAAGCCGGGCAGGAACAAGAAAAGAAGCGCAGCCAACTGAAGAACATCATCCTGCTCATCATCCGCATGCTGATCATCCTGCTGGCGGTGTTGGCCGTAACGCGTCCGCTCTTCCGCTCCAAACATCTTAAACCCTCCAAAAACCATCCGCCCACAGCCATCGCCATCCTGCTGGACACCTCTTTCAGCATGGATTATGTGGAGGAAGGCAAGAGCAATCTGGAACGCGCCAGGGATGCCATCCGCCGGATCAACGCTTTGGCCAACGCGCAGGACCGCCTGATCCCCGTCACTTCAGACGCGGAATGGAACCGCCTGCACGCCCAGATCTACGCCGGAGCGATCCCGGACGACCTGCTCAAACAGTTGAACGTGACCTTCACTCCGCAGCCTCTGGACGCCATGCTCAAGCTGGCGCAGGACAAACTGCGCGAGACCCAACTCGCCAACCGCGAACTCTATCTGCTCACGGACGGACAGCAGGCCGAATATCCCGCCGAGCCTGATCCCACTCTCAACGTGATCAACGTGGCGGCAAACCAGGCCAGAGCCAATCTAAGTTGCTCGGAAGCCGGCGTCCTGCCTCAACTGGTGGAAAAATCCCGCCGCCAGAGCATCCAGTTCAAGGTGACCAACCATTCCGCAAGCGAACGCCGGGACGTCCTGGTCAAAGTAGTTTTGGGCGGCGCCAAGGTCGCGGAGAAGTTTGTGGACCTGCCAGCCCGCCAGACAGTGAACCAAAGCATCGTGATCGACTTGCAGCAAGACGGCTGGCAAAGCGGTTACGTGGAAGTGCTGGACGACCGCCTGGAGCACGACAACCGCGCGTATTTCGCCTTCCCCTTCCAGCTGGCGCCACGCGTAGCCGTAGTTTCCGACCGCGCTGCGCTGCCCCTCGCTCTACGCTCTCTGCTGCAAGTGTACGCAGGGCCTGGCGGCCGCATCGACATCCTCAATCCCCAGCAGCTCAGCCTGGCCACCTTGCAGCAGTATCAAAGTTTCGTATTCACCGGCGGCGCCTATCTTTCACCCAAATTGCGCGAGATCGTCGGCGCCCTGCAGTCTGCCAAGCGCGGCGCACTTTTCTGCCTGGACCAATCCCTCAGCGCGGAATACAAATCCTGGCTGGGCGGCCTCTTCGGCGTCAGTTTCGGCGCCTGGCAAAGCCAGAACCAGAGTTTGGGCTACATCAACCCCCACCATTTCACCACGGAACTGATGCGGGGCACGAACATCCGCTTCAACGCGCTCACGGACTTCTGGAAACTCTCCGGAAACGGCAGCACGACCCTATTGGGCAGCGCCGCCGGACCTTACGCTGTGGCCCGGGACAACTTCGTGCTCTGGAACTTCGACCTCGCCAGCCAGAAATCCAGTTTCATGCTAGACGCCGCTTTCGCCGTCTTTGCCTACCGCAGCCTGGAATACACGGGCTCCGTGGTTGCCGCCGGCGAAAAATACCAGTTGGGCGATGCCGTCAGCGCCAACCGCGTCACTTTGCCCGACGGAACCAGCCTGGACACCGCCAACCTCAGTTTCACGCTCAACCAACCGGGAATCTACGCTTTGGGCAAGGCCGACGGCACAGCTACAGCTGTCTCCGTGGACGCTCCGCGCCAGGAAAGCGAGTTTTCACCCATGCGCTTCAAAGGCCTGAAGAACACCAAAGTGCTGGACCGGAACTGGCAGAACGCGCTCTTTCATACCCGCCTCGGCCACGATCTCTGGAAGATCCTGCTGGCAGCCGCCCTGGCTTTGTTCCTGCTGGAGATCATCCTCGTAAAAGCCGAGGAACTGCGTCCCTCCAAATCGGGCTCCAATCCTGCAACAGGAAGTAAATCATGATTTTGGACCAAATCAAAGATCCCGCCGCCATCCGTAAATTCAAGCTGGAAGAACTGAACCTCCTGGCCCGCGAAGTGCGCAAACGCATCGTGGACGTGGTTTCCCGGACCGGAGGACACATCGCTCCCAGCTTGGGCGCCGTGGACCTCACAGTGGCCTTGCTCAACGTTTTTGACCCCCTCAAAGACCGCGTAGTGTGGGACGTAGGACACCAAAGCTACGCCTGGAAGATCCTCACCGGACGCAACGACCGCTTTCCCACCCTGCGTTCCCTGAACGGCATCAGCGGCTTCACCAACCGCGACGAAAGCCCCTGCGACGCCTTTTCCACCGGCCACAGCAGCACTTCCGTCTCCGCCGCCCTGGGACTTGCCTGCGCCAAGGAACTGCTGCAGGAACCGGGCCACAGCATAGCAGTGATCGGCGACGGGGCGCTCACAGGCGGAATGAGCTTCGAAGCGCTCAACCATGCCGGCCACCTCCAGAAAGACAAACTGCTGGTGATCCTTAACGACAACGCCATGTCCATCTCCAAAAACGTGGGCGGACTCCAGAAATACCTTGCGCGCATGATGGTCAGCCGGCCCTACAACACCCTGAAACAGCAGGTGTGGGACCTCAGCCAGAGTTTGCCCGCCAACCTGCGCCGCCGCTTCATCCTGGGCGCCCAGAAGATGGAAGAATCCATGCTCAACATCCTGGTGCCGAACATCATCTTCGAGGACCTTGGCTTCAAATACATCGGGCCCATCGACGGCCACGACATCCGCCTGCTCTGCACCATCTTCCGCCGCGTCCAACGCCACATGGTGGGCCCAGTGCTGCTGCACGTGGTCACCCAAAAAGGCCGCGGCTACGCTCCCGCCGAGAAAAACGCCTCGCTCTTCCACGGAGTAGGACCCTTTGAAGCCAAAAGCGGAAAGCAGAACTGCAGCGGCCAGGAAAGCTGGAGCGATGCGTTTGGACGCCACCTGGTGGATCTTGCGGCCGCCAATCCCCAGATCGTGGCGATCACCGCCGCGATGGCTTCCGGAACGGGACTCAGCGGCTTCGAGGCCAGATATCCCAAGCGCTTCTTCGATGTGGGCATCGCCGAACAGCACGCCGTTACCCTCGCCGCTGGCATGGCCTGCAAAGGCATCAAGCCCTTCGTGGCGATCTACAGCACCTTCATGCAGCGCGCCCTCGACCAGGTTATCCACGACGTCGCGCTGCCACGCCTTCCCGTAGTCTTTTGCATCGACAGAGCCGGACTTGTGGGCGAAGACGGAGCCACGCACCACGGCGCTTTTGACGTTTCCTTCCTGAGCAATGTGCCCGGGTTGGTAATCCTTTCGCCGGCAACTGCCGAAGAATTGAGCGCCATGCTCAGTTTCGCGGCCGCTTACACCGAAGGCCCGGTGGCCATCCGATATCCCCGCGGAACTGCTCCTTGCGGTGGAAAACCCCTCTCCGCCTTTGTCCCCGGTAAAGCCCACACAGTCCACAAGGGTGAGGATTTCGCCCTGGTGAGCGATGGCGGCGCTTATGCGATCAGCGCTGGAACCTGGGAATTGCTGGCGAGCCATGGCCACAAACCATTCCTGGTAAACCTCCGCAGCCTCAAACCACTGGACGAAAATCTGCTGCGCAAACTGGGCGAGCATTGCCGCTATATCTTCACTTTCGAGACCAATTCCGTGATCGGCGGCACTGGGGCCCGCATCGCCCAGATCCTGGCGGAATACCCCTCCCGGGTGGTCAACTTTGGCTATCCGGACCGGTTTGTTCCCCATGGAGCCACATCCGCCCTGAATGAACTGATCGGATTCACGCCGGCTAACTTGGCCCGGGAGATCGAAAAGCGCCTGAAACCTTGATGGAAGGAACCAGCGAGCCCATCTGCGCCCTCATCACGCCGCCAGGCTGCGCCGCCATCAACGTCCTGCGCGTTAGCGGAACCGGCAGCCTGGGCTGCGTTGCCCAGTTTTTCCGCCCCCGCTCCAAACTGCTGAAATGCCCGTCCCACCAAGTGATCAGGGGCGCTTTCCACGACCGCGAAGGCCACGCTCTGGATTCCGTACTCTGCACAGTTTTCCGCGCTCCCCGCAGCTATACCGGCGAAGATTGCGTGGAAATCTCCTGCCATGGCAATCCCCGCCTCGCCAGCCGCATCCTGGCCAACTTGCTCACCGAAGCCCGCATGGCCAAACCCGGCGAATTCACCCTGCGCGCCTTGCTGAACGGAAAACTCGACCTTACCCAGGCCGAAGCCGTCAACGACCTTATCAACGCCACCGGCAGCAAAGCCGAAAGCGCCGCGCTGATGCAGGTTCGGGGCTTGCTTTCCGAGCAATTGCGCGCCTTGCTGGAATCCATCGTCGAAGCCCGCTTGCGCTGCGAACTGGCGATCGATTTTGCCGACCAGGACCTGCCCCCCATCGACCAGCAAGACCTTGCCGCACGCGTATCTTCAGCCCTTGAACAAGCCCGCAGCCTGCACAGCGAGGGATCGCGCGGCAGGCTCATCAGGGAAGGGATCCGCGTTTGCCTCGCCGGACCTCCCAACTCCGGCAAATCCTCGCTGTTCAACGCTTTTCTCCAATACAACCGCGCCATCGTCACACCGCATCCCGGCACCACCCGCGATTACATCGAGGAAACGATCTCCCTGCAAGGCTACACCCTGGTGCTCTACGACACCGCGGGCTTGCGCTCCAGCGCCGACGCCATCGAATTGGAAGGCATTCAGCGCAGCCGGCAATTGATGCGGGATGCCGACCTGGTCCTCTATCTGAATGCTGTTGATTCCGATCTTATCGCAAGCGACGAAACCGCTCTGCCAGAGGATCTCAGGCGCAAAACCCTGTGGCTGGCCAGCAAGAGCGACCTGCTGAGTAAGGAGGATGCCGGCGCAGATCTTGCCCGCCGCGATGGAAGTTCCCCGCGCAGCGGCATTCCCGTTTCCGCGCTGGCTGCTGGCGGTTTGGAGGCCCTCTACGCGGCAATTCTGCGGCGCTTCGACCTGCCCTCTGCCGAACTGGAAAGGCCGCTGGTGACCAACGCGCGTCATCTGGCCGCTTTGGAACGCTGCAGCGCCGCGCTGTCCAGCGCTCTGGGGTCATTGCGCGATTGTGCCGGATACGAATTCACCGCCTTCGACCTGCATGCCGCCAGCACAGCCCTGGAAGAGATCCTCGGCATCGT
>CAYSAT010000068.1:0-15211 GCA_964429035.1 uncultured Candidatus Cloacimonadota bacterium
ATATGCAACACTTTTCTTTTAGGGTCGGGAGACTACTGCATTAATTGGGTTCAATACACCTGAATTAGTGTAATTCGTGGCCGCCAGCTTTGCTCTTTGCTCACTGCTCTTCCCCTCCGTGACTCTGTGCCTCTGGGTTGAATTGCAACCGCGTGAACGCGGTGGAACGACCGCCTGAAGGCAGTGTTACGGATCATGCGTTGATCTCAGTTTGGGGGTGATGGGGGATTACATGTCGCTTTGGCAAGCGACACTACGTAGGGTAGGATTCCGATCCTACCGTTTTCGAGATGACGGATATGTAGCATCGGAATGCTACGCTGACTGGCTAAATGTCGCTTTGGCAAGCGACACAACCTCCCGATAAAAATGGCGGGACCGGAGTCCCGCCAAATTCGGTATCTAAAAATACCTGGAAATATAGCGTAGGCTAATTGGGGTGAATACTAGTAACGCAGATGCGCGAAGGCTTTGTTGGCATCCGCCATCTTGTGGGTATCCTCGCGTTTCTTGATCGATCCGCCTTCTTTTTTGTAGGCAGCGATCAGTTCGCCGGCGAGCTTCTCGGTCATGGTCTTTTCGCTGCGGGCACGGGCATAGCTGATCAGCCAGCGGAAGGCCATGGCCTGGCCGTTTTTGTCGTTGACTTCGGTGGGGATCTGGTAGTTCGATCCGCCAACGCGGCGCGAAACCACTTTCACCAGGGGCCGCACGTTTTCCAGGGCGGTCTTGAAGACTTCCAGGGGCGGCTGCTTGGTCTTTTCGCCAACGATGTCGAAAGCGCCGTAAACGATCTTTTCGGCGATGCTTTTCTTGCCTTTCTTCATCAGGCAGTTCATGAACTTGGACAGGATGACGTCGTTGTACTTCGGATCGGGAAGTATTTCGCGGAGGACGGCTTTTCTCTTTCTAGGCATGCTTCATATCCTCACTTACTTCTTGGCCTTGGGACGTTTGGCGCCGTATTTGGAACGGGAATTGACGCGTTTTTCGACTCCGGCGGAATCGAGGGCGCCACGAACGATGTGGTAGCGGACACCGGGAAGGTCTTTCACACGGCCGCCGCGCACGAGAACAATGCTATGCTCCTGCAGGTTGTGGCCTTCTCCGCCGATGTAGGCTGTAACTTCAAATCCGTTCACTAAACGGACACGTGCAACTTTGCGCAATGCCGAGTTCGGTTTCTTGGGCGTCGTCGTGTAAACACGAGTGCATACTCCGCGCCTTTGCGGACATCCCATAAGCGCCCTGTTCTTCTTTTTCTTGTCGATCTCGGTTCTGCCTTTTCTAATCAGTTGATTAATGGTTGGCACTGATTACCTCCATGTACTTTATCCTTATGTAGTTTGGTTTAGAAATTGTAGAAGTCATCCGTTTCCTCTTGGGGGTTGGGATGGGCGAAGCGATCGATGATCTGGGCGACTGTATCGCCCGCGTTGACCGCTTCCTGGAGTTGGTCATTGTAGATCTTGGTGCCCGTTCCCACAGGGATGCGGTGACCGAGGATGATGCTTTCCTTGAGTCCTTCGAGGCGGTCGACGCGGCCTTCAATGGCGGCCTTGGTGAGCACCTTGGTGGTTTCCTGGAAGGACGCCGCGGAGAGCCAGCTGTCCGTGAGCAGCGAGGTTTTGGTGATCCCGAGGAGCAGCTGTTCAAACTGCGCGGGAGTCTTGCCAAAGCTCATGGCTTCGCGGTTTTCTTTTTCCACCTGGATCTTGTCCACGATGTCGCCTTCGAGGAAGGAAGTGCTGCCGCTGTCGGTGATGCGCACTTTCTTGAACATCTGGCGGATGATCACGCTGACGTGCTTGTCGTCGATCTTCACACCCTGTTTGCGGTAGATTTCCTGGACCTCGTTGAGGATCATCAGTTCGGCTTCGATGATACCTTTCACCAGCATGTCGTGGGGGTCGAAAGGACCGTCGGAAAGGGCATCGCCGCTCTCCACATGGTCACCCTGGTGGACGATGATGCGTTTGCCGGAGGGGATGGTGTATTTTCTACCGGCGAGGGGCTGGCCTTTTTTGACCATGTCGTCGGTGGTGACGATGCTTTCCTGCTGGGACGGGATGTCCAGCGCCCTGCCGCAAAGGGGAGCGCCGGTTTTGACGTTGTCGTCGTTGTTGACGATGATGGTCAGGCCTTTGGGAATCTCGTATTCGATCGCTTTGGCGTTGCGTTTGGCGATGGAGAGGACCTTCTTTTTGCCTGTTTCAATAAGGGTGACCTTGCCGTCTTTTTCAGCGTACACGGCGTTTTCAGGCAGGACGACGATCCGGTTGACAAATTCATCCGCCTGGACTACCACTTTGCCGTCGATAGGCGCTGTGATACCGTTTTGCGGGGTGACAAAGATGTCGCGGCCGGTCTTTTTCAGGCCGCCGATAGTCACGATTCCTTCGATATCGGATATCTTGGCCTTGTCCTTGGGAACGCGAGCTTCAAAGAGATCCTGCACGCGAGGCAGTCCGCCGGTGATGTCGCGCTGCTTGATGGTCATACGCGAAGTCTGGCCAAGGATATCGCCGGTGTGCACAAAACTGCCGTCTTCGACGCGCACGACCAGGCCGGAAGGTAAGGGAACCAAGACCGCGCTGCCGTCGTCCCGGACAATGCGGAACTGCGGCTGTTTCTTGCGGTCTTTGGATTCGATGATGGTCAGATCGCGGGAGAAGGTGTATTCGTTGAATTCTTCCTTGAAGGTGATGTCCTTGATGAAGTTCTCATAGTGGAGCACGCCTTTGGCAGTGGAGATCAGAGGGTTGTTGAATTGGTCCCAGCTGAGCATCTTGGTGTTGATCACTATCTTTTGTCCGTCGCGGACGTGCACTGTGGCAGCGTATTCGACCTTGTATTCTTCCAGGACCTTCTTTTTGTCGCCTTCGGCATGGATGATGATTTTGCCCAAATGGCTGACGGAGATCAGCTGGTTGTTGATGTTGGTGACGGTGTTCATGCGTTCGAACTTGACTACACCGTCGTGGCTGGAGACCACTTCCGCCAGATCAGTGGTGGTGGAGGCGGCGCCGCCGATATGGAAGGTCCGCAGGGTCAGCTGGGTGCCGGGTTCACCGATGCTCTGGGCGGCGATGATGCCGACCGGATCGCCGATGGTGGCGGGTTTTTGCGTAGCAAGGTTGCGGCCATAGCATCTGGCGCAGATACCCCGGTCGGCTTCGCAAGTGAGCACTGAGCGCACATGGACGCTGATGATGCCGTGGTTCTGGATGGTGCGGGCCATCTTGTTGCTGATTTCCTGGCCGCTATGGACCAGAATCTTGCCGGTGACGGGATCCATCACGTCGTCCACAGCTGTGCGGCCTTGAATGCGGTCGGCCAAAGTGGTGATGACTTCGTTGCCTTCCTTGAGCACGCTCATGTGGACGCCGCGTCCGGTACCGCAGTCTTCCATGGTGATGATGGCGTTTTGCGCCACGTCGACCAGGCGGCGGGTCAGATAACCGGCGTCGGCTGTCTTCAAAGCGGTATCGGCAAGGCCTTTGCGGGCTCCGTGGGTGGAGACGAAGTATTCCAGCACCGTCAGGCCTTCGCGGAAGTTCGATTTGATGGGCGTTTCGATAACATCCGCGCCACCTGTGGCGCCGATCTTGGTGGGCTTGTCCATCAAGCCGCGCATTCCACCCAACTGCTTGATCTGGTCTTTGCTGCCCCTCGCTCCGGATTTGAACATCATATAGATGGAATTGAGGCCGTTCCTGCTGTGGGTGAGCTCTTCCATCATCTCGTCGGTGACGCGGACGGTGGTTTTCTTCCACAGGTCGACGATGCGGCCGAAACGTTCGTTTTCGGTGATGCCGCCCTTCTGGTGGAGGTCGAAGACTTTCTTGACCTCTTCCTCGGATTGGGCTATGATCTCGTCTTTGCGCTTGGGAACCACGATGTCGCTGAAGCTGAAGGTGACACCGGCCCGTGTGGCATAGCCAAAACCCAGGGCTTTCAGTTCGTCCAGCACCTGGGCGGTGCGCCACTGTCCGACAGCGTCGAAACAGAGCATCGCCAGGTCGTTGAGTTTGCCCTTGTCGTAGGTGATATTCTGGTAGCCGACCTCAGGGGGGATGATCTGGTTGAAGATCACTCTGCCCACCGTGGTGACGATGAAATTGCCGTCAATTTTCACCCGGACCCAGGTATGCAGGTCCAGGCTGCGTTTTCCGGCAGATTCCCCTTTCACGGAATAGAGTTGCTCGTCCGCTTCGTAAGCGGCGATCACTTCGTCGGCATTGTAGAAATGGCGCAATTTGGAATGATCCTTGGGTTCAGGGTCCGCTTCCAAGGTCAGGTAATAACAGCCCAAAACGATGTCCTGGTTGGCGGCCATGGCCAGCCTGCCATTGGACGGCAACAGCAGGTTTCGCGTGGAAAGCATCAGGACCCGGGCTTCGATCTGGGATTCCAGGGACAGGGGCACGTAAACGCCCATCTGGTCGCCATCGAAGTCCGCATTGAAAGGAACGCAAACCATGGGATGCAGCTGGATGGCCTTGTTATCAGTGAGCACGGGCATGAAGGCCTGGATACCCAGCCGGTGCAAGGTGGGCGCGCGGTTGAGCAGCACGGGGTAGTCTTTGATCACATCTTCCAGGATGGACCAGATCTCCGGCTGTTTCTTCTCGATGAGTTTCTTGGCGTTCTTCACCTTGTCCACTTCGCCCATCTTTTGCAGGCGCTCGATCAGGTAGGGCTTGAAGAGTTCCACGGCCATATCTTTGGGAATGCCGCACTGGTAAAGTTTGAGTTCCGGACCCACGGTGATCACCGAGCGGCCGGAATAATCCACGCGTTTGCCCAGCAGATTCTGGCGGAAGCGGCCTTGCTTGCCCTTCAGCTGGTCGGTGAGCGATTTGAGCGGGCGGTTGCCGCGTCCACGCACTGGGCGGGGTTTGCGCGAATTATCGATGAGGGCGTCCACCGCTTCCTGGAGCATCCGTTTTTCGTTGCGCAGGATCACTTCGGGAGCGCGGATCTCCAGTAGTTGCTTCAGTCTGTTGTTGCGGGTGATCACGCGGCGGTAGAGGTCGTTGAAATCCGCCGTGGCGAACCTTCCCCCTTCCAGAGGAACCAGGGGACGCAGAGTGGGCGGCAGCACCGGCAGCGCTTCCAGGATCATGTGTTCGGGCCGGTTGCCGGATTTGATGAAGGCGTCCACAATCTTGAGCTTGTTGATCAGTTTCTGCTTGTGCAGGGTCGCCTTTTCCATTTTCAGGCGGGAGCGGATGTTCAGGGCCTCGTTGTGCAGGTCGATGCGCACCAGAAGTTCGCGGACCGCCTCGGCTCCCATCAGGGCGATGAAGTTGTCCCCCACCTTGTCCCTGATCTCGTAATATTCGTCCACTTCGATCAGTTCGTACTTTTCATAGGGGCTGTCGCCCGGATCGATAACGATGAAAGACTCGTAATAGAGGATGCGTTCCAGGTCCTTGACCGTCATGTCCAGAAGGGTGCCGATCTTGCTGGGCGCGCTCTTCACAAACCAGATGTGGGCGATGGGAACGGCCAGGGAGATGTGACCCATGCGGGTTCTGCGCACCCGGGACGTAGTGACCAAAACGTTACAGCGGTCGCAGACGGTGTTTTGGAACCTTTTCTTTTTATACTTGCCGCAAGCGCACTCGTAGTCGCGCTCCGGGCCAAAGATCCTTTCGCAGAACAGGCCGTCTTTTTCCGGCTTGAGGGTGCGGTAATTCAGGGTGTCCGGTTTGGTGACCTCGCCATGCGACCATTCGTTGGAAATGGTCTCCGGAGCGGCGAGTTTGATGCGCACGAAATCGTATTCGTTGGGACGGAATTCACGCCTCGTATCCTTTAACATGCTTACCTCCCTTCACCTTTTTCGGCATCTTTGATGAACTCGATGTCGAAGCCCAGCGATTTCAACTCGCTGATGAGGACGTTGAACGATTCGGGAACGCCTGGAGGAGGCGGATTTTCTCCGCGGGTGATCGCTTTGAAGGCGTTGTTGCGGCCATCCACGTCGTCCGATTTGATGGTCAGCATTTCTTCCAGCAAGTGCGCGGCGCCATAGGCTTCCAAAGCCCAGACTTCCATTTCTCCCAAGCGTTGTCCGCCGTGTTGGGCCTTGCCGCCCAAAGGCTGTTGGGTGATCAGGGAATAGGGGCCCGTGGAGCGGGCATGCATCTTGTCGGCGACCAGGTGGTTCAATTTCATCATGTAGATGACTCCCACGGTAACGCGTTCTTTGAATGGGTTTCCGGATTTGCCGTCGTAGAGGACCTGTTTGCCGTCTTCGGGAAGTCCGGCACTCCGGAGTTCGGATTCGATATCGTGCACGGTGGCGCCGTCGAAAATGGGAGTTTCTACGTCGTAACCCAAAGCGCGGGCTGCCATGCCGAGGTGGGTTTCCATGATCTGGCCGATGTTCATGCGCGAGGGCACGCCCAGGGGATTCAATACGATATCCACCGGCGTTCCGTCTTCCATGAAAGGCATATCCTCGATGGGCGCCACGATGGAGATCACGCCTTTGTTGCCATGGCGTCCGGCCATTTTGTCGCCAACTTCGATCTTGCGCTTCTTGGCCACATAGACCTTGACCATCTTGCGCACGCCGTATTGCAGTTCATCGCCGTGTTTGATGCGTTCGCGGGATTTGCGGTAGATGTTTTCGCTTTGCTCCAGGGACTGTTTGATCTTGAGGACGATGTCGCGGTAGATCTGTTCGTTTTTCTCCGTGTCGGCCACCAACTGGGCGTCTAGGTCCAGCTTCTTGAAATTGATGCGGGCAATGTCGTTCTTGGTGATCTTCTTGCCGGGAGCGATAAAATAGACGTTGGACTTCTCATCCCAGATCGTCTGCGAAACCTGGCCCAACAAGGCGGCCGAGAGTTTTTCCTCTTTGAATTCCTCCACCTTTTTACGGCGGTGGTTGAGGTCGCTCTTGAGCTTGGTATACTTCTCGTCTTTTTCGTCCTCGCGCTCGGTGCCTTCTTCCAACCGGGAAAACATCTTCACGTCGATGACCACGCCTTCCATGCCGGGCTTGACTTTAAGCGAGCTGTTGGTGAAATCGCCAGCGCGGTCGCCAAAGAGGGCGCGCATCAGGTTTTCTTCCGGTGAGGGATCGATCTCGATGCTCTTGGGAGTGACCTTTCCCACGATGATATCCCCGGCATAGATCACCGAGCCGACGCGGATGATGCCGGTCTTATCGAGGTTGCGCAAGGCATGGGCGGGCACGTTGGGAATGTCGTAAGCCAGCTCTTCGCGGCCGTTTTTCACGTTGCGCACCAGCACTTCCATCTCTTCGATGTAGATCGAGGTGAGGGTGTCTTCGCGGGCGACCTTTTCGCTGATGATGATGGCGTCTTCATAGTTGTAGCCATACCAGGGCATGAAGGCCACAAGCATGTTCGTGCCAAGGGCGAGCCGGTTGTCTTCCACGCAAGCGCCATCGGATATGGGCTGGCCTTTCTTCACTGAATCGCCTATGCGGACGATGGGGCGCTGGTTGTTGCAGGTATCCTGGTTGGTGCGCACGAATTTCTTCAATTCGATCCTGTTGCCAGTGCCGAGGTAGAAGGCTTCGTCCTTTTCGCTGAGGGGCTTGATCTCCACATAGGAGGAGGTGGCATTGGAAACGATGCCGTCATAGGGAGCCACCGCGATGTTGGATGTATCCATCGTGGCGATCTTTTCGATGCCGGTGCTCACCAAGGGAGCGATGGGATTGATCAGGGGAACAGCCTGGCGCTGCATGTTGGAGCCCATCAGGGCGCGGTTGGCGTCGTCATGCTCCAGGAAGGGGATCATGGCAGCCGATACGGAAACCATCTGCTGGGGCGCCACATCCATGTATTGAACCTGTTTGGGGCTGACCTGGATAAAGTCGCCGCGCTCCCGCGCAAACACCGATTCGTCCTTGATCCGGCGCTTGTTGTCCAGCTGGACGTCGCATTGAGCGATGATATACTTCTCTTCCTGAGCGGCGTCGAAAAACTCATATTCGTCGGTCACCCGGCCATCCACCACCTTGCGGTAGGGTGTTTCGATGAAGCCAAACCGGTTGATGCGCGAATAGATCGATGGCGAGACGATGAGCCCGATGTTGGGACCTTCAGGCGTCTCGACCGGGCAAACCCTGCCATAGTGCGAGGAATGGACGTCGCGGACTTCGAAACCAGCGCGTTCACGGGTCAAACCGCCAGGCCCCAAAGCTGAGAAAGCGCGTTTGTGCCTTAAAGCGGCCAGGGGGTTGGTTTGCTCCATGAACTGGGAAAGCTGGCCGGTGAGGAAGAACGACTGCACCACGGAAATCAGGGCGTTGCTGTTAACCAGGTCGTGGACCGTGATCTCGTCGGTGTTGGAGATGGCCATGCGTTCCTGAATGATGCGCGCGACCATGGACAGGCCCGATTTATACTGCTCCTGAAGCAGCTCGCCCACGGTGCGGACGCGCCGGTTGGAGAGATTGTCGATGTCGTCGATCTCGTCGAGGTCGTGGTAGATGTTCACGAGGGTCTTGAAAATATACACGAAGTCATCCACGCAAAGGGTGAGGATCTTGGTGTCTACGTCGATCCCCAGGCGCGAATTCATCTTGTAACGTCCCACTTCGCCCAGGTTGTAGCGCTTCTCGTTGAAGAACATCCGGTCGACCAGCTGCTTGGCAGCTTCGAGGGGGGCGTCTTCGCCGGGACGGATCAAGCTGTAGATCTTTTTAAGGGCTTCTTCCTGGTCTGTGGTGGGATCTTTGGCGATGGTGTTTTCCAGCACCTTTCTGGCTATCTCGAAATTGTAGTCGATGACCTTGACTTGCTTGACGCCCTGGGCTTCCAGGGTGGCGATCAAGGCGTCGGTGACCTGCTCATTGGCCAGGGCGACCGGCTCGCCGCCCTTCGCAACGTCAATGTCGGCATACAGATGGCGGCCTTTGGCTTCTTTCAACTTGAGCGTTTCGCTTTGATAGAAAACCTTGCGCAGGTCCTTGTTCGTGGAAAGGCCGATTGCCCGCAACAGAATGGTGACCGGCAGTTTGCGGCGCTTGTCGATATGCACGTACATCACATCGTGGATGTCGATATCGAATTCCAGCCAGGAACCATTGTAGGGAATGACCTTGGCGGAATACAGCGTTTTGCCGCTGGGGTGTTTCTCTTCGGAGAAGAACACGCCGGGCGACCTCTGCAATTGGGAGATCACAACCCTTTCCGCGCCGTTGATGATAAAGGTTCCCTGTTCGGTGATCAGGGGGATTTCGCCCAGAAAGACATCCTGTTCGATGGTGTCCTTATGCTCGCGGACCCCTTCGTTTTGTTCATAGATACTCAACCGCATCCTGGCTTTCAGGGGGGCCTGGTAGGAAAGGTTCCGTTCCCGGCACTCGTCGATGGTGTATTTTTCCTGAAGCACGCTGTACTCGGTGAACTCCAGCAGGAAGTTGCCCTTGGTGTCCTCGATCGGGAAAATGGACTCGAATACTTCCTGTAGCCCTTTTCTTTCCCGGCGTTGGGGATGAATGTCTTTTTGCAAAAATTCGTTGAACGAGTCCACCTGCATCGCCAACAGATTGGGAATCTCCACTTCGGGGATCCCAAGCTCGGCAAATCTTCCGGATATTCGGGAAAAACTCTTGATCTTTCTCAAAAGTTCACTCCTTTGCGGTATCTAACCGTAGCCTAGTATAAATTGTTCGCTCACTTGAGATGTGCATGGCAGCACTAAAACCTGATGTTGGGTAAGGATCGCGGGATCTTTGGATTTATTGAAATGACGTAGGATTTAGACGCAACTTGTCCAAAAAAAGTCCCGGGGGACTTTTTTTGGACGTTGCTAATGGGATGAAGCCCCTTATTTGAGTTCGACAGAAGCACCAGCTTCTTCGAGTTTCTTTTTAACAGATTCGGCTTCTTCTTTGCTGACCTTTTCCACGACCATTTTGGGCGCGCCGTCCACCAAGTCCTTGGCTTCCTTGAGCCCAAGCTTGGTGATCTCGCGGACCACTTTGATCACATTGATCTTTTTGTCGCCGGCTGCGGCCAGAATGACGTCAAACTCGGATTTTTCCTCGGCGGCTTCAGCGGCTCCGGCAGAAGGAGCGGCGGCGACGGCTACGGGAGCGGCTGCGGACACGCCAAAGATCTCTTCCATGTCTTTGACGAGTTCAGAGAGCTCGAGCACTGTCATTTCTTTAATCAGGTCAATTACTTGTTGTTTTTTATCGGACATTTTTCCTCCAGGATAGGATTATCTTTTTTTTAACTTGCCTGTTTACCGGCAACGGCATCGAGCGCATAGACAAATTTACGGATGATGCCTTGGGAGACACTCATGAAATTGGTGAGCGGAGCGTTGAGACTGCCCAGGATCTTGGCCAGCAGTTCCTCACGGGAAGGCAGGGCGGCCAGGGATTGCAGCTGGGCGCGGCTGAACACCTGCCCGGAGACGAATCCCGCCTTGAAACTGGGAAAGGTCGCTTCTTCCATCACATCTTTCAGGAATTTGACGAGAACCCTGGCGGGCGCTACTTCGTCGGTGCTGCATACGGCAACGGCGGTCGGTCCCTTGAGGTAATCGTCGAGCTCGTTTATGCCCAGATCATTGAGAGCTATCTTGATCAGGGTGTTTTTCTGGACCAGGTAATCCACTTTCGCAGCCCGGAATTGGTTGCGCAGCAGGTTTACCTGTTCCACGTTGATTCCCTTGTAATCCACCAGTACGATCGCTTTGGCGCTAGTTAGACGTTCCTTCAGTTGTGCTACGATGTCTTTTTTGCTAGTTTTTACCATTGCTCATACTCCCTTAGCTTTTAGCTTCCAAGGTCGCGCTCGCGATCTGCAGTTTGATGCCGGGGCCCATGGTCGTGCAGAGGGTGATGCTGCGGATATAGACTCCCTTCAAGGTGGCCGGGCGGTCTTTGAGCACCGCTGAGAGCACCACTTTGAGGTTGTCCTTGAGCATCTCGGCGGTGAAGCTGATCTTTCCCGCCAGGATGTGCAGGTTGCCAAATTTATCGACACGATACGCGATCTTGCCGCCCTTGGCTTCCTCCACAGCTTTTCCTACGTCCATGGTCACGGTACCAACCTTGGGATTGGGCATCAGGCCGCGGGGACCCAATACTCTTCCCAGTTTACCGATACGTCCCATTAAAGTGGGTGTGGTGACCACGACGTCGAAATCGAACCATCCGCCCGAGATCTTTTCCACCAGGTCATCCAAACCGACGTAATCGGCGCCAGCTTTTCTGGCTTCCTCTGCCTTCTCGCCTTCAGCAAAGACCAAAACCCGCGAGACCTTGCCCGTTCCATGGGGCAGGACCAGGGAGTTGCGGATCTGCTGATCGGCCTTGCGAGGGTCAACCCCCAGATTGAAGTGGATCTCGACGGTCTCGTCGAACTTGGAAGCCGGGATCGACTTCAAGATCTTCAGAGCTTCGTCCAGCTCGAACCTTTTCTGGCGGTCATACATCGCATAGGCAGTGTTGTACCTTTTACTATGTTTCATTGACTCTCCTTACGAATATTATCTCCTGCACAGGGGGATCAGTCTTCGACGACCACACCCATGCTCCTTGCAGTGCCAGCGATCATACTCATAGCAGATTCAAGGGTATTGCAGTTCATATCCTGGATCTTGAGCTGGGCTATGGAGCGCAGCTGATCCCGGTTGATCTTGCCCACTTTCGCTTTATTGGGCGTGGGAGAGCCCTTGGCCAGGCCGGCCTCCTTCTTGATCAGGATCGACGCGGGCGGCGTCTTGATCTCGAAGGTAAAGGATTTATTCTTGGCGACGTAGATCACCACGGGATACACCATCCCGGGCTGGTCGCCTGTTTTTTCGTTGAATTGGCGGCAGAATTCGGGGATGTTCACTCCTGCCTGGCCAAGCGCGGGACCCACTGGAGGAGCCGGGGTCGCCTTGCCAGCCGGCAATTGCAGTTTGATCACCGCTACGACGTCTTTTGGTTTAGCCATTGTAGTTCCTTATCTCTTAATCTAAAAATCTTACTTGCGGATCAGTTCCACCTGGGTGGAGCTCAGTTCGACCGGCGTTTTACGGCCGAACACGGTTACTTCGATCACTAGTTTGGCGCCGTCGTCAGCAGCCTTTTGCACGATCCCTTCAAAATCGGTGAAGGGGCCGGTGATCACTTTCACCATATCCCCGGGCATGTAGGCAAAGGTCTTGCCGGTATCTTTTTCCCGGTCCGCGATGCCCAGCAGCCGGTTCACTTCTTCTTCGTCCAGGGGCACGGGGTCCTTGTGTTCCTTGGTCTGGCCCAAAAACTTGGTCACCCCGGCGATGTTGAGTATGTAGGTGCTCAATTCCGGTGTCAGGTCAGCCTGGATGATCACATAACTGGTGAACAGCTTGCGTTCGCGCTCGACTTTTTTGCCCTCGCGAATGATAAAGGACTTGCGGACGGGAACCAGCAATTGCCCAACGCAGGCGCTGAGTTCGGTTCCTTCCAGCCCTTTTTCGATGGCTGTTTTCACCTTGTTCTCATGGGATGAGTAGGTATGGATCACATACCAATTCATAACAGGCGCGATCCCTTAAAAAACCAGATTGACTAATTTGCTGAAACCGAAATCGACCAGGCTCAGGAATATCGCCACGATTCCGGAGATCACGATCACCACGACCGTTCCTTCCTGAATGTCGGCTTTGGTGGGCCAGGTCACCGATTTCATCTCGGTGAGCACATCGTGAAAGAAGCGGGAAATTCTCTCGATTATTTTCTTCATCAGTTTACCATGACACTTTGCTTGTAACTGCCGGAGCCGGTTTCGCCGGCAAGCAGTTTGTGGCAGGACAGGCAGGAATCGAACCCGCAACCCCCGGTTTTGGAGACCGGTGCTCTACCAGTTGAACTACTGTCCTGCAACATATCTTCAGCGGTTAGCGCTGTTTGTGCGGTGTGTGTTTCCGGCAGCTGGGGCAAAACTTCTTCAGCTCCATGCGGTCCGGATGCTTGCGTTTGTTGCGCGTGGTCGTATAATTACGGTTTTTGCAGGCCTCGCAAGCAAGGATGATGATGTCTCTCATTTCTACTTACCGGATTTGTTACTCAAGAACCTTGGAAACCACTCCGCTGCCGATGGTGTGTCCGCCTTCGCGGATGGCGAAGCGCAGTCCCTGTTCCATGGCGATGGGAGTGATGAGTTCGGCATTGATTTCCACGTTGTCGCCGGGCATGACCATCAACACGCCTTCAGGCAGTGAGAGGGTTCCGGTCACGTCGGTGGTACGGAAATAGAATTGGGGGCGGTAGCCGGTGCGGAAGGGCTTCTGGCGTCCGCCTTCATCAGCGGTGAGCACATAGGTCTGGCCGACGAATTTTGTGTGCGGGGTGATGGATTTGGGTTTGGCCAGCACCATGCCGCGTTCCACGTCGGTCTTGGCAAAGCCGCGGAGCAGCACGCCGATGTTGTCGCCGGCCTGGGCTTCGTCGAGCAGTTTGCGGAACATTTCCACGCCGGTGCAAGTGGTTTCCACGGTCTCGCGGATACCCACGCGTTCAACCTTGTCGCCGACCTTGATCACGCCGCGTTCCACACGTCCGGTGGCCACGGTTCCGCGTCCAGGGATGGAGAACACGTCTTCCACGGGAAGCAGGAAGGGTTTGTCGGTGGCGCGGTCAGGCAGCGGGATGTAGCTGTCGACGGCGTCGATGAGTTGCTGGATCTGGGCTTCGCCTTCGGGGTCGCCGTTCAGGGCTTTGAGCGCAGATCCGCGAATCACGGGCAGGTCGCTGCCGGGGAATTCATATTTCTCGAGCAGTTCGCGGACTTCCATTTCCACGAGGTCCAACAATTCCGGGTCGTCCACCAGGTCGCACTTGTTCATGAACACCACGATGGCGGGAACGCCCACCTGACGGGCAAGCAGGATGTGCTCGCGGGTTTGGGGCATGGGACCGTCGGCTGCGCTCACGACGAGGATGGCTCCGTCCATTTGAGCCGCGCCAGTGATCATGTTCTTGATATAGTCGGCGTGGCCGGGGCAGTCGACGTGCGCGTAGTGGCGGTTGTCGGATTCATATTCCACGTGGGCTGTGGCGATGGTTATGCCGCGGGCTTTTTCTTCCGGCGCGTTGTCAATGCTGTCAAAGGAACGGAATTTGGCGCCGCCCTTCTTGCTCAAATACAAAGTGATCGCTGCAGTGAGCGTCGTCTTGCCATGGTCGATGTGACCGATAGTGCCAACGTTGACGTGTGGCTTGGTACGCACGAATTTTTCTTTTGCCATTTTACCTCCTGGGATGCCTGGCTGGATCCCATGTCGTGTTTATTCGTTATGTAAAGAAAAATGGAGCTCAAGATCGGACTCGAACCGATGACCTCCTCCTTACCAAGGAGGTGCTCTACCTGCTGAGCTACTTGAGCCTCTATCTATAAAATGGAGCGGGAAACGGGGTTCGAACCCGCGACCCTCAGCTTGGAAGGCTGATGCTCTAGCCAACTGAGCTACTCCCGCTGGCTAACAGAAAAAATGGTGGACAGGGAAGGATTCGAACCTCCGCAGGCTTGCACCGCCGGGTTTACAGCCCGGTGCCATTAACCACTCGACCACCTGTCCACAATTACTGGAGCCGATGAAGGGAGTTGAACCCCCAACCTATTGATTACAAATCAATTGCTCTGCCATTGAGCTACATCGGCGTCGGGTTTTTCCACGCAATTTCAGCACCAGTTTTTTGTCAATCACTTTCTTACGGGCACTCTATATGCGACTGGTGTGACCAGCCGGGAACCAAATTTTCCACCCCGGTTTTTTTGTCAAGAAGGCTGTGATTTTTTTTGGCGCTTCTGGCGCTTTGCAAGAATCTGCACAGATATGCAGATCTGGTCAGCCGCATCAATGTGAACGGCGCTGACGTGGAGAACAAGCAACTCTCTCAGGATGCACAAACGGCGTTGCTGTGACAGTGTGACGGCGGAGTTTCCCGGCTCCGCCGTCCCTCATTTCGCCCAGACAAGCGCTTGCTTTGCTATATAATGGTTCGCCCAAGACAGCGCGAATATTATTGGGGATGTGTTTGGCGAAGGTGAAAGGGGCTGAAAAGGCCGTAGCAGGAGTCTGCTGGAGTAGAACGGATTCTGATGGAGTAGAGTGTCGTAGTAGTTGAGCGAGGAACGAGCACCGACTTCAGCCTCGCCCCTCGCAAATCAAGGGCGGTGTCATCCCGGACGCCAGGGTCCCACGGAGTGGGATGGCGAGCCGGAAACCA
>CAYSAT010000069.1:0-15038 GCA_964429035.1 uncultured Candidatus Cloacimonadota bacterium
ATATGCAACACTTTTCTTTTAGGGTCGGGAGACTACTGCATTAATTGGGTTAAAGCCTGTCCCTACCTTGATTTGGGGACTTTCCGGCCAATTCTCGTACACTCGGCGCACGATTATCCAAGCGTAAAATTTAGGCAAGGGAAAAAACACCAGTCCCTTGAATAGACCCCTTTCCCTCCCTCTAAGGCTTTTTAGCAATCTATCGGCTCGACTGCTAAAATACCCCTTGCCTTTCCTACGCAAGCGCTTATCTTGTTCTATTAGAGGTGCTTGATATGAATACCCAAAGATTCACGCTCAGGAGCCAGGAAACCTTGCAGGCCATGCAAAACCTGGCGGAAGAATATGGCCACCAGGAGATCCGCGACCTGCATTTGCTGGCCGCGATGCTCAAGCAGAGCGACTCCCTGGTTCTGCCCGCCCTGCAGAAACTCGAGGTCAACACAGCCAAACTCGCCACCCAGGTGGAGAACGAACTGAAGAAACTGCCCCGTGTTAGCGGCGCGCAGGTCTATCTGGCCAACGCGGTGCTGGACGTTCTGCACCAGGCGGAACGTGAAGCGGACCAGCTGCAGGACGACTACATCAGCCTGGAACACATCCTGCTGGCGCTTTTGCGCAAGGGCAAGGAGGCGGCGCAGCTGTTGAAAGCCAACGGCGCGGACGCCGACAAACTGCTGCTGGCGCTGAAGGAACTGCGCGGCAACCAACGCGTCACGGACCAGAATCCCGAGGCGAAATTCCAGGCTTTGGAGAAATACGCCCGCAATCTGACCCGTTTGGCTCGCCAGGAAAAGCTTGATCCCGTCATCGGTCGCGACGAGGAAATCCGCCGCAGCGTGCAGATCCTTTCCCGCCGCCGCAAAAACAATCCCATCCTGATCGGCGAGCCCGGTGTGGGCAAAACCGCCATTGTGGAAGGATTGGCGCGCCGCGTTGTCGCCCGCGACGTCCCGGAAAACCTGAAGGACAAAGAAATCCTGGAACTGGACATGGCGGCTCTTTTAGCCGGAGCGAAGTTCCGCGGCGAGTTCGAAGAACGCCTCAAAGCCGTGCTGGCTGAGGTGGAGAAGTCCGACGGCCGCATCATCCTCTTCATCGACGAGATCCACACCGTGGTGGGAGCCGGAGCAGCGGAAGGCGCGGTGGACGCCTCCAACATGCTCAAACCCGCTCTGGCTCGCGGTTCCCTGCATTGCCTCGGCGCCACCACGATCGACGAATACCGCAAGCACATCGAAAAAGACCCGGCCCTCGAACGCCGCTTCCAGCCCGTGCTGGTGCAGGAGCCCAGCGTCGAGGACACCATTTCCATCTTGCGCGGCATCCGTGAAAAATACGAGGTCCACCACGGCGTGCAGATCACCGACAACGCGCTAGTAGCAGCCGCCGTGATGAGCGACCGCTATATCTCCGACCGCTTTTTGCCGGACAAGGCCATCGACCTCATCGACGAAGCCTGCGCCAAACTGCGCATGGAGATCGATTCCCTGCCCACCGAACTGGACGAAGCGGAGCGCAAACTGCGCCAACTGGAGATCGAACGCCTCTCTTTGGCCAAGGAAGAGGACAAACTTTCCCGGCAGCGCCTGGACAAGGTTAGCGCCGAGATCGCCGCCCTGAACGAAGGCCGCAGCGCGCTGCGCCTCCGCTGGGAAAACGAAAAGAAGGTCTTTGAGCGCACCCGGTCTTTACGCGCCGAACTCGACGCCCTGAAAAGCGCGGCCGACAAAGCCGAACGTGACGGAGACCTGGAAACCACCGCCAAACTGCGTTACGGCTCCATCAAGGACAAGGAAAGGGAATTGGCTGGCTTGGAGGAAGGCCTGAACGCGCAATCCAGCGGCGACCACGATCCCCTGCTCAAGGAAAAGGTCGACGACGAACTCATCGCCGAAGTCGTCTCCAAATGGACCAACATTCCCGTCTCCAAACTGGTGCAGAGCGAGATGAGCAAACTGTTGCACCTCGAAGACATCCTCGCCCAGCGCGTGATCGGACAGAGAGAGGGCATCACCGCCCTCGCCAACGCCATCCGACGTTCCCGCAGCGGATTAAGCGACACCAACCGCCCCATCGGTTCCTTCATTTTCCTGGGTCCCACCGGAGTCGGCAAAACCGAACTCGCCAAGACCCTCGCGTCCTATCTCTTCGATAGCGAAAAAGCCATGCTGCGCCTGGACATGAGCGAATTCATGGAGAAGCACTCCGTGTCCCGTCTGATCGGCGCGCCCCCTGGCTATGTGGGCTACGACGAAGGCGGCTACCTCACCGAAGGAGTGCGCCGCCGTCCCTACAGCGTCATCCTCTTCGACGAGATCGAAAAGGCGCATCCCGATGTGTTCAACATCCTGCTGCAGATCCTGGACGATGGCAGGCTCACCGACGGCAAAGGCCGCACCGTGGATTTCCGCCACAGCGTGATCATCATGACCTCCAACATCGGCTCGCAGGAAATCTACGAAGCCGAGGACCTGGAAGCGCTGCGCCCCACGCTGCTGGGCATCCTGAAGCAGTATTTCCGCCCGGAATTTCTCAACCGGCTGGACGACATCATCGTCTTCCACCGTTTGAGCCGGGAGAACATCCGCGAGATCGTGCTCATCCAATTGAAGCAACTGGCTGACCGGGTGAAAGATAAGGGCATCGAACTCAGCTGGACCGATGCCCTGGTGGATTACATCGCCAGCGCCGGTTTCGACCCCCAATACGGCGCCCGGCCGCTTAAACGCCTCATCCAGAAAGACCTGGAGGACGCCATGGCCCGCGCTGTGCTGGCTGGCAACACCGGAACCGCCATGCGCCTCGATTACCGGAATGGCGAGGTGGTGATCGGCGCTTGACAGGCATGGCCTTTCTGTAACATGGGATTGCATCCTGTTGTGTTCTGCGGATTGCCTCCGCGGAACCGAACCTCCTGGAGTTCATCTAGTCACGCGCATGAAGTAGCGGCGCTCGACGAAGCGCCGTAATAAGGGCAAGAGGGCAATAGGATAAAGATGCCTATCCTTGCTGAAGTCGATGCTCGCAGGCACGCTCAACTCCAGCCCGATCTGCGGACATCTCCAAACCTCTCTCCTGAAACACCTTAGCCGCTACGTCCCCGCGGCTTGCAGTCAATCACTTGTCAATCACTAGTCAATCACTTCTCAATTGTTGACTAGTGATTGACTAGTGATTGACAAGTGATTGACTGCAATCCTCGGGAGCGGTCCCAAATCTGGCAAGGGGAATTCTGCTTCTCACGCTGGCCCAGCTTCATCTTCCGAATCAAAGCACCCCCCACATCCCCCAAAAATGCAGAGACCTGTTTTTTTTGTTTGCCAGCTCCCCGGGTATCGATTATCATCTAGGTATCATACCAATTTAATAGGAGTTCTAAAATGAAACATATAATAAAGATATCGCTTCTGATGCTCGTAGCCATGGCGGTCCTCGCGGCTTGCCAGACCAATTCCGAGATCACGGGTCCCGAATCCGTGAATGCAGTTAAGAACAGCGCCGACAACTCCACCCAGATGTTTTACAAGATCGGCAACGACAAGATTCCCAACCCCGTCATGCAGCCCCTGTTAACCTCCAAAAACGTGGAAGCGGGCTACATCTTCATCACCAACGACTCCGAAAACCTCTACGCGGAATATTACCTCAATGACGGCTGGCAACTTTCCCAGGCCTATTTGAACGTGTCCGCTTCGCTGGAAGGCGTACCCCGCGATCCTTTGGGACAGCCCCAGCCCAAGGAATTCAAGTATCAAAGCACCCTGAACCGCTGCGAGAATACCTTTTCGCAGGTGATTCCCCTCAAAGAACTGGGCTTGCGGCCTGGCGACGATTTCGTGATCGCCTCGCTGGCTGTTGTGGGCGCCAATTCCGCCCAGGGACAGGCTTCCAATCCCGTGAACATCTGCGTTCCCGGCAAGGCTGACGCGGAATGGTGGTTCATGGGAAGCGGCAAGGTGAGCCAGGACCTGAACCGTCCTGACCGTGGCCAACTTCAGCAATTAATAGACAGGCCCGGTGTGGACGCGCAATTGTAGCAAGCACGCATTTCTACACATATAGACAAGCTCCGGGGCGGATAGAGATCGAGAGACCGGCTTCCGCCCCGGATTTTTTTTCGTAACACTGCGTTTACGCGGTCGTCCCACTGCCTTCAGGCGGTTTTACGGGTCTGCGCTTTGCCTGGATCAGGATGCGCTAGCCAGGGAAATCCAGATTCCCGCGGAAAAAACTTGACGTCATTCCTGTTTCGCCTTTGGGTGCTAGGCACTGAATTCCTCAGGGAGAAACGCATGAAAGGCAAAATCGACAAGAATGGCCGCCTGGAGATCTTGCGGGCGGGTAGATACGAGGTGGCTTACTGCCCCTACACTCCGGATAAATTCCTCATCACCAACTATGTGCAGACTGGCCATGCCCGGTTTTGCGGCAACTGGTGCGCGCTGTTCGGAGAACCGCGTGAAACGGCGCAGGGCACGGAACTGGAGCTTTGCTCCAAGACCCTGGTCTGGGAGGAATTCACGGACGAAAGGCCTGGCAACTAGGCATGGATCCGCGCCGCGCCTTGCTGTTCCTGGCGATGTCCCTCCTCTTGCTGGTTGCGGCCTGCGACGACATCACTTTTGCGGACCGGGTGGATACCCCCGTCCTGGATCCCGGTTCGGGAAACTACGCCGCGAATCCGCTGGTCACGATCTCGTGTGGGACGTCAGGCGCGCAGATCTATTACACCAACGATGGCAGCGAACCGACCCGGAATTCCTTCCATTATTCCTATCCCTTCAACGTCAACCGCGGCAGCACCATCAAGGCCAAAGCGTTCAAATCCGGTTGGGAGGACAGCGCTACGGCTTCCGCCTTCTATTCCGGGATCACGCCTGTTCCGCTTATAGACGCTGCTTCCGGGAACTACAACGAATATGTGACGGCGAATATAGGTTTCGACCCGGCTTCGCTGACGGGACTGGAACTGAACCGCCTGATAATCCGTTACACGCTGGATGGGTCGTATCCGGACGAAACTTCGCCGGTGCTCAATTTCTGGGCGCCGCGCGTCTCCATCGTCAATTCCTGCACGCTGAAAGTGCAGTGCTATTACCGGAACTGGGAACCCAGCCTGGTTGCTTCGGCCTGGTATATGCTGGATGTTCCGTCAATTACGCCGGCGATGGTTCAGGTGGCAGGCGGGACTTTTAACAACGGGGCGGCCAGCGTTACCCTATCCCCTTTTGCCATCGGCAAATACGAGGTAACCCAGGGGGAATACCAGTCCGTGCTGGGCTTCGCTCCCGCTTTCTTTCTGGGAGCGGGGCGTCCCGTGGAAAGCGTGAGCTGGTTCGATGCCCTCGAATACTGCAACCGGCGCAGTTTGCAGGAAGGCCTGGTCCCCTGCTACAGCTTTTCCGGCTCGGGCACAGATCCCGCTGCCTGGCCCGCTGATCTGAACGGCTTTCCCTACCTGCAGCAGAATTTCGCCTGCGACTGGAACGCCAATGGCTATCGCCTGCCCACAGAGATGGAATGGCTGTTTGCGGCTCGGGGCGGAATTATGACGCTGGGTTATGTTTACAGCGGCGGTAACGATATCGGGGCAGTGGGCTGGTATTTCGACAATGCCGGAAACTCAACCCATCTGGTGGGCCTGAAAGCGCCCAACGAACTGGGTTTATACGACATGACGGGCAACGTGGAGGAAATCGTCTGGGACCTCTGGGCAGATTCCTATACCAATGTGGCCCAGACCGATCCGCATGGTCCGGCCAGCGGTTCGGAGCGGGTTTTGCGGGGCGGTAATTGGGGTTACAGCGCCTACAGCTGCGAGCTTATCCGCCGGTATTTCTCATCCCCGGGTTACGCCAACAAGTACCGGGGATTCCGTGTGGTGCGGTCTGTGGGCTGACCGGGAACAGCCTTGCCCAGAATTAGCCTTGACCAGGCAGGCTAACCCTGAGAGCGCTGGAGGTTGTTCTCAATATAGGTTTGATGATCTGGAGAAATCCGTTCAGTGCAGATCAACAAGAGCCATCATTTGCCCTTGGAATGGCGCAGTTTGAGCCACCATTCCAGGCGTTTGGCGATCTCCTTTTCGAAGCCGAATTCACCCGGCGTGTAGTAGCTTTTTTCCTCCATTTGGTCGGGGAAGTATTTCTGGTAGGAATACTTGTTCTCGTACTCGTGGTCGTAGCGGTAGTTTTTACCGTAATCCAGGTCCTGCATGAGTTTGGTGGGGGCGTTGCGGATATGCAGGGGAACGCCGTAGTGGCTGGTGGCGCGGGCATCTTCGGCGGCTGCAGAATAGGCCGTGTAAAGGGAATTGCTTTTGGGCGCCGTAGCCAGATAGACCACAAGTTGCGCCAGGGCGTTATTGGCTTCCGGCATGCCCAGAAAGAGGACCGTTTCCTTGGCGGCAATGGCTTGCACCAAAGCCTGCGGATCGGCCAGCCCCACGTCTTCCGAAGCGAAACGGATCAGCCTGCGCACCAGATAGCGCGGATCTTCGCCGGCTTCCAGCATCCTGGCCAGCCAATACAATCCGGCCTGGGGATCGGAACCGCGCAGGGATTTGTGCAGGGCGGAGATGAGGTTGTAGTGCTCCTCGCGGTTCTTGTCGTAGAACATGGTCTTCTTTTCGAGGACAGATGCCAGTTCCTTGAGGTCGGGATGCGGAGTGTTGCGCAGATAGGGCTCCAGCAGTTCCAGTTCGTTCAAGGCGCGGCGCGCGTCGCCTCCGCTTTGTTGGGCCAGCCAGCCAATGACGTCGGCATCCTCCTCCAATTGCAGTTCCGCGCAGCCTTTGGCCAGGATGTCGCGCAGGTCCGCTTCCGCCAGCATTTCCAGCACGAAGACGTGGCAGCGCGAAAGCAGCGCCGGAATTACCTCGAAGGAAGGATTCTCCGTGGTGGCGCCGATCAGGATCACGGCCCCGGATTCCACATAGGGGAGAAAGGCGTCCTGCTGGGCTTTGTTGAAGCGGTGGATCTCGTCGATGAAGAGGATGGTGCGCTGGTTGTGGTGCTTGTGGGCGTAGTGGGCGTCCTTCATCACGGCCTTGACGTCGTTGATGCCGGAAAGCACGGCGCTGAACTGCACGAAGCGGTGCCCGGACGAATGCTCGATAATGCGCGCGATGGTGGTTTTACCGGTGCCGGGAGGACCCCAGAGAATGAAGGAATGGTAGTCGCCGCTGGCTATCATCTTGTTCAGCAGCGAGTTTGGGGCCACGAGTTTACTCTGGCCGCGCAGTTCCTCCAGGGTTTGGGGACGCAGTTTTTCCGCCAGAGGCGCGCTTTTTGACGCTGCCTCGGCTTCGTCGAGAAAGTTGGTCTGATCCTGCGGCATATCAGAAACTCCGGCGGGGGATCAATCCTCCATCAGGCCGGCCAGTTCGCTGGGATCGAACCAGCGCAGGGCTCCCTGGATGCGGCTCATTTCGGCCAGCAGCAGGCTTTTGTGGCCTTCTTCCTCAGCTGCGAGGCGCAAAGCCAGGGCTTTCAGTCCGGCGTCTTCGATTTGCTCAGCCAGGGCCAGATATTGCTCGCGGGCGTAATCCTCGCGGCTGATGGCGTATTCCAGCAGGGCCTGGGGATCGGAGAAATCCAGCTCCTGCAGTTCGCGCCCCAGCTTGATCTCACCGATGGGCGCAGGATCGGGAAACTCGGCGGCGAAGGCTTCGCGCAGCTTTTGTTCATGGTTCTTTTCCAGGCGGACCAGTTCGTTGAAGAAAGCGCTGGTCTCGGGATGGTGAAAACTCCGGGCGAGGGTCGCGTACATCTTTTGCGAGCGCAATTCGGCGCCCAGAGCGGCGTGGTAGAGTTCGAGTTTGTTCATATCGGTACCTTTGTTCAGGTTTTCAGGTGTTCTGGCGGATCAGTTCGATCGCGTTGATGCGCTTGAGGCGGCGCAGTGGAAAGATCACGCTGGCCAGGGTTACCAGATAGGCGGCCACGATCACCGCCAGGTAATCCAGAGCGGCGAATTTCACGGGCAGAGGCTGCGGCAGCGCGTCGCCCATATCCAGCCTCAGGATGCCCAATTGCTTCTGCAGCAGGAGCAGCGCGGTGGACAGCACGATGCCCAGGATGATCCCCAGCGTGGAAAGCAGCAGGGATTGGTACAAAAACAGGCCGCGCAGTTCGGATTCGCGGTAGCCGAGGGCCTTGAGCAGACCCAGTTCGCGCTTCTTCTGGGCGATGGCCTTGAGCATGTTGCCCGTGAGGTTGAAGGAAGCGATGATATACATGAAGAGCATGATCACAAACATCATGTACTTTTCGAAGCGGATGGCGCTGTAGAGGCTGGATTCGTAAGCGCTCCAGTCCTCCACCGCGTAGCCTTTCAGGCGGGAACGCAATTGCCGGGCGTAGCGCGCGGACTTGGCGAAATCCGGGGTTTTCACCTCGATGTAGTCCACTTCATTTGCATAACCGCGGAAGAAGCGCGCGTTGGCCAGGCTGATGTAACTGAAGGCGTCGTCGTATTCCGGCATGCCGGCATAAAAGATGGCCGCCACGCGCAAAGTGCGCACCCGGGGCAACAATCCAAAGGCCGTGGGAACGTTGAACAGCGGCGCCAGCAGCTGGATTTCGTCGCCGGGCGTCACGTTCAGTTTGGATGCCAGGCCGGAGCCCAAAGCGATGCCGCCGCCAAATTCCGGACCCAGGATGCTACCGCGCAGCAAGCCTTGGGTGGATTCCGGGGCGGAATTTCCCGGAGGAACGAGCGCTCCGCTGATCTGGGTGTGCAGCGCGGGATCGATGCCCAGGCAGAGGGTGGAAAAGAGGGCCGGGCCGCGTTTGATGACCAGCTCGCTGCGCACCACTGGAGCCGCTTTGAAGCCTTGCTGATGCAGGGTTTGGAGCAGTTCTTCCGGAGTGTCCAGAGGCTGGTTGCCGGCCTTGCTGATCCGGATCTCGCTGAAAGTGCCGGTGATCCTGCCGCGGATATCCGCCCGGAAACCGTTCATCACGCTGCTGACGCAGATCAGCGCCATCACCCCCAGCGTAATTCCGGCCAGGGTCAGGATGTGCGAGCGGTTCAGCGGACCCGCGCTTTGTCCGCGCAAAGACTTAAGCGCCAGCCAGAGCGCGCTTTTATTGCGGTTCTTTTCCATGTGGGCGAGGTTTATGGCAGGGCGGCATTAGTCAAGAGCTTTCAGCGCGGCAGCGCTCAGGAACCCGCTTTGACGGCGACGACGCGATAGAAGAGCCGGGGATTATCCGGATCCAGAGGCAGGGTGAGGCTGGTAAGGGAAGTGCTGCCCACAGGCGAAACGCTGGAAAAATCGGGCGTGGCGGACGCTTCGACGCGATAAAGGTCCGGCGTTACGAAATTGCCTAACAGCGTTTGCGTAACGGGAGCCCAAGCCAGATTGACTGCGCCTTCTTCGATCTGGACGCTGAGTTCTTCCGGCGGCAATACACCCAGGATATAGGTGAAAGGAAACCATTCGCCCAGGCTGTAGTTGATATCGTCGTCGCTGGCCATGGTCCTGGCCAGGCCGCCATCGTATTCGCCCAGGATGCCCGTCAAATCAAGGGTGCGGTGAGGCACCGCGGCGCCGTAATCCAAACTTTGGGGCAGCAGGTCGAAGCTGCTTCCGCCCTGGATTTCGATCCTGGCGGTGAGCGGGAAATTGCCCTCGGGGTCGAAGTATTCGGCGGCGAAGTAGACCTCGCCATCCTGCAGCAGCAAGGATCCGCCGTTAAACCAGGGTGCCGTGGAGGCCGTGGGATCGGCATAGACCTTGCGCGGATACACAATCGCTCCGGGGCTCTGATCCTGGACTGTTGTGGCGATGGGGATCACGGTGGTCTTGTTGACGATGGTCTGCATGCCAAACCTGGGGCTGGCGGAGTTGTACCAGGCGGCGAAATCCGCGTCGGCCATCAGGTCCGCGATGTTGCAGCTCATGATCAGCATGTTGCTGCTGGCCACGATCTGCGTTTCGATGTTGCCGATACGCACCAGGTCGTCGGTGCCCGTGCCAGTGATCTTGAACAGGCCGGGGCTGATCCCGCCCAAAGGGACGTTCATGTAGGCCAGGGCCCAGACGATGACGTCCGGATCGTCGGGATCGGAATTGGGGTTGGCGATCACGCTCATGTAAGAGGGATAGACGGTGCCGAAGCTGGCGCTGGTCGGGAATCCGCCGCCGCGGTTCTGAATGGCGGTGATGATCCTGGTATTGGTGAAGGCCACGTAATCCGCCGCGATGTCGTAGTAGTTCGTGCTGTTGTCGTTCAGGGCGTCATCGGTGGCCTTGGTCATTTGCGCCGGCGTCGGCAATCCCGTGCCCTCATGGAATACGGGAACCAACTCGGTATTTCCGGCGGCGCTCTTCTTCTTCAACCCCACGTAGCGCCGGGTCGAACCCACCGGAATGGCAGCCTGATAGGTGTGGGCCGCCGCGTCGTACAGGCTGAGGTTGTATTCCGCGATTCCGCTGCCGGGATTGTACACGACCTTGTTCGCCAACAGGCCGCTTTGATTGATCTCGGTGCGCAGCAGCATCTGCGAAGCCGCGTTCTTGCCGCTGAACCGGATGTTTTGCCAGTGGTTGATGGTCAGCGCGCCCAGAGAAAGGGTCAGCGCAAAAGCCATGGCCAGAGTAATGTATTTCATTGGGTTCTCCTTATGATCATGAACAAGGGCGGAGCCGAAAATGCCCCTGAAAGATAAGTTTCGGAACTGGGGCTTCTTTGGCAAGGAAAATCTGGAGCCGGCCTGCAGGCTGATGGGAAAAAGAAAGGCTCTCTTTCAAATCGAGTGGATAAGCCCCGGAGGGTGCGACATATGATAGCCCGGGGTGTAGCGACCGGGGTCCCCGACGGACAACTTGTTGGCCGGTGGGGTGGAAGCGGAACCCCGGGTTATGGACCTGTGGCGGAGAAATACAAAGATCCCCACCCCCTCTCCAAGCAACCTGCATTTCGCAGGTTGCTTGGAGAGGGGGTGGGGTAGGTTAACACCATGATAATGCCCCCCTAACCCGGGGTTCCGCTTCGCTCCACCCCGGGCTATCATATGTCGCACCCTCCGGGGCTCTAACCATCCATATCTGAACAAGAGCCGGATTACAGCCTCCCTTCCGGTTATCATTGCGGGGTCATTGCGCGCTCACTGCGGGCAAAGCGCGCAATGAGCGCGCAATTACCCCGTATTGATAGCGGGAGCCGTGTCGAGGTCCAAACGCCTGGATCAGTTGCCGGGCTCCGCCACCAGATCGATGCCCAGGGCGTGGATCCGCTTCCAGAGGTTGGATCGATCAATGCCCAACTGCCGTGCCGTTTGCGTGACGTTGTAGTGGTTCGCCTTCAGGTGCTGGCAGATCAAGTGTTCCTCATACCTCTTCAAACTGTCGCGCAAGGTCCCGGGTTCCAGTCCCGAGGGGTCCGGTTCCGCGCCCACAGCCAGGAAATCTTCCGGCACCAGGGCGTCGCGCTGCGCCAGCACCACGGCGCGTTCCACGCAGTTCTTCAGTTCGCGGGCGTTGCCCCGCCAGGCTTGTTCGGCCAGCCAGACTTCCGCCCGCGGAGATATTTCCTTGGGCGGCAGTTGTTTGCGCCGGCAGAAATCGCTGAGAAAATGGCTGGCCAGAGGCGAGATGTCTTCCGGACGCTGGCGCAGCGGCGGAATATGGATGTGCAGGGAATCCAGGCGGTAATAGAGGTCCTGGCGGAAGTGGCCGGTTTTAACCAGGGCGGGCAGTTCCGCGTTGGAAGCGCTGATGACGCGGGTGCGGACCGTATCGACTTTTCCGCCCAGGCGCTGCACTTCGCCTTCGGAAAGCACGCGCAGCAGTTTGGCCTGCACGTCGAGGGGCAATTCGCTGATCTCATCCAGGAAAAACGAGGAGTTTTGGGCAAACTCGAAATAGCCCTTGAAAGAAGCCACCGCGCCGGTGAAAGCGCCCTTGGCGTAGCCAAAGAGCTCCGCTTCGAAAAGTTCCTTGGGCACGGAAGCGCAGTTGATGCTCACCATGTCACGGCCGCTCCAGGCGCTCAATTTGTGGATGGCGCGCGCCGCGAGTTCTTTGCCGACTCCGGTTTCGCCGGTGATCAGCACGGGGAGGTCGGTTTTGGCGGCTGCGCTGATGTGGTCGAGGACCTTGCGCAGGGATTCCGAGACGCCGACCATGGCGATGGCCGAGTGTTCCAAAGCCTTGATCTGGCGCTGCTTGAGGATGCGGTCGCCCAGGTTTTGGATGCGCACCAGCAGCGATTCCGGATTGACCGGCTTGGTGATGAAATCGTGGGCGCCGTTCTTGATGGCGCGCACCACATCGTCGTTGCTGCCCGATCCGGAGATCATCAGGATCAGCAGTTGGGGCAGTTTGTCGCGCACCTCTTCCAGCATTTCGAAGCCGTCGCTAAGGGCCGGAAAGCACAGATCCAGCATCAGGATGTCGTAGTCGCCATGAGTGAGCAGAGCGCGGGCTTGCTCGATGTTCTGGGCGGTATACACATGATATCCGGCCCTGGTAAGCAAACTTCCGGTGAGTTCGCAAAAGGTGCGGTCGTCATCCGCCAGCAAAATCCTGATCCTATCCACTCAAACCGCCTTGCAGCCAGATGGAGACCACCGTGCCCTTGCCTTCCTCGCTCTCGATGACGATGGCTCCGCCCATCGATTCGATGATCTTGCGCGTTTCGGGCAGCCCGATGCCGTTGCCCGCTTCCTTGGTGGTGAAATACAATTGCCAGATCTCGTCCAGATACTTGGCGGGGATGCCCTTCCCGCTGTCCTCCACTTCGATGAGCACGCTCAGTTCGCCCTTGGGGCCAGAGTGCCGGGGGAAATGCCGCACGCTCACCTGCAGGATCCCACCAGAGGGCATGGCGTCGAGCGCGTTGTGGAGCACGTTTTGCAGCGCTTCTTCGAAACGGATCGGTTCGATCCGGGTTTCCACCGATTTGAGGCTCCAATCCCGGATGAGTTTGACGTTGTCCGGGAGCGTAAGCCGCGCCAGGCAATGCTCCACGGAGGGGATCACGTCCTGCACCTTAAGCTCCATGTCCTCCAGTTCGGCAAAGCGTTGGAAGGCGTGGGTGAACACGGAGACGTTCTCGATGGCGCCGCGCACGATCTCCAGATTGGCTTTGTCGGATTCCACCAGGCCGTTTTCCAGCACGGGCTGCATTGCCAACAGGGCGTTCTGGAGGTTGCGGCGGACGTTGTGCGCCAGCCTTTTGGCGGTTTCCGCCCAGGCCAGTTTGTCGTTCAGGGAAGTGATGTCCACATGTTCGGGCGCCAGGACGATCAGGTAGCGGCGGAAAAAGCCATGCAAGCGGTGGAAGGAGACCTTGTGCTTGGTTTTGCCGGCTCCGAGGCTGAGTTCGGTGGTAAATTCACTGGCCTTGCTGCGGCTGAAATTAGCCAGCAGAGGTTTCAAAGGAGGCAGGATGGCGCTCAGGTAACGCAGTTTCCGGGCTGGCAGTTTGCCATGTTCGTCTTGCAGCAAATGGGTGACGTAGTTGTTGATGTTGCGGATGCGGTTTTTGTTGGTCATCACGATCACGCCCAGTTGGAGACGGTCGATCAGGCGGATCAGGATGCGTTCCCGATGCCGGAAAATGAAGGTCGCCACGATGACGAGCAGGGCCAGCAACGCAGACAGGAGCAGCGAATTGGCCTGGAATAACCTGAACAGGCGGGCAAAGGGAGTGATCCTGGCGTAGCTGTAGTAGCGGGCTTCCATATCCGAGAAAATGGCGATCCGGGGCGCTTTTCCGCTGCCTGTGCCGACGATTCTGGCGTAAGGCCTGCTAGCTGGAGGCAAGGGCGTGGCGAGCTCAGCGCGCTTTTTGAAGCTGTTGTCCAGGATCACGAAGCGGTTGTCCGTGGTTTGGAGCAGGATCTCGTTGTTGCCGTCGAGGTCGAGGTCGCCCACGTCCCAAACGATCTGCACGGGATCCTGGAATGGGTGTTCAACCTCATTCAAGCGTTCATCCAGCACCACCAGAGGCCTGTCCAATGCAGCCAGGAGGAAGCGGTGCCGGCCTTCCGAATCCAGGGCCGGGAACAGCGTCTCTTGGTTGTTTCTGGCGAAGCTGCCACTCAGGTTCCAGGTTTTGCCGCGCGCCAGTTTCTGCCCGGTCCAGTTCAAAGCTTGCACGGAATTGGGGTTTTCGCTGTTGCCCCAGGTGGTGATGACGGCGAAGATCTCCTTGAGTCCGTCCTGGTCGATGTCCTCCGCCACGAGCTGCGTTTGTCCGAAGCCCTGGAAGACCATCTCCTGATACAAGAGCTGGCCCGCAGTGTCGCAAACGACCAGCCAGCCGCTGAAATCGTCAGTGCCGTTCCGGATTTCCTTGGTGTTTTTCTGCGCCAGGGTCGAGCACACGAATTCTTTCGCGCCGTTACCGTCGAAATCTTCGAACAGGACTGAGGCCATGGTCCCGCTGGTATCGAAGCGCCACTTCAGTTTGCCGCTGGTGAAGTCGAACACGGCGAGGCCGCGCGGATTGGCCTTGTATCCGTCAATGCAGCGGGTGACGAGTTCCACATTGCCGTCGCCGTCGATATCCGCGATGAATTCCGGATAGAGCTGGCCATGCCATTCGGTCTGGGGATTGTCGTCGGGCGGGTAAACCCGGGCAATGGGGTCGAATTTCTTTTCTTCCCGGCCCAGAATGCTTTTCCAGATGTAGTTGTAGGCCCAGATCGTGGTATGCTTCTGGTCGTTGATGGACGTGAACAGCCAGCGTTCCTGGGTTTGGGGATCCGTGAGCACCCGGAAGCTGTATATTTTGAACTGGGAGTTGACCTGGGCCAGCGTTTTTCCGCTCTGGTCGTTGATGACCAGGAAGTTGAAATTGGAGGCAAATTCGCCGGTGTAGAACAGGTAATCTTCGCCGTTGCTCCGCAGGTCGAAGTAATCGCGCAAGTAAGCCCGCTCCGGGTAAAGGAATGCGCCATCCGGCTGGAATTCGTGGTCCAGAAAGCGCGGACTCTGCCTGCAGCCGGGAATCAAGACGGCAGTCAACAGGACGCAGAGAATCCAGATTCTTCTCATAATGCCTCTGATGGATGTTTTT
>CAYSAT010000070.1:0-2764 GCA_964429035.1 uncultured Candidatus Cloacimonadota bacterium
TCAAAAGGTTCGTGAAAGTTGGCGGCGAGATGGTTTCCCTGGTCAAGGTCGAAGATGTCCTCAGCCGTCTCTTGCCCGAAGACGTGATCTGCTGCGTGGTGGACGTCCCCAACCCCACTAAAGGAGCGGACGTTGTGGCGGCAGTCGCCAACGGCAATTTCGACATGCACAAGGTGCTCAAGCAACTCAAGAAAGAACTGCCCGCGATCGCTGTTCCGCGCCAGTTCTACGTGATCGAGGACATCCCGATGATGGCCAGCGGCAAAGTAAACTTCCGCGCTGTGGAAAAGATCTGCCGCGACAAGAACTCCGCGGGCGAGAAAGATTAAGTACCTGCCTCCTCTGGAACAACTGGTCGCGAGATTCCCAGTCCTGAGCGAACTGCTGGACAGGATCAAGGCGGTCGCGGCGCAGATCAATGCTTCCGGCTGGGCCGAAGCCAACGCCGGCAACATCTCCGTTAATGTCACCGCGGACCTTCAGGATTGGGCGGCTCCGGGATTGCAGTTGTATCTTGTATCCCGCACGGGAAGCCGCTATCGCGATCTGGCGCAAAATGCCCTGGCCAATCTCGTGCTGGTTTGTGTGGACGGCCAGGATGAGCAAGCCGTGCCTCCAGACTGCCGTCCTACTTCCGAATGGCTCTGCCACAAGCTGCTCCAGCAGCGTTTCCTTTCCGCGAATGCGGAAGACAAGGTCGTGCTGCACGCCCATCCCATCAGCGTCATCCTGCTTAGCCAGACGGAGTTATGTGCCGATCTTGACTTGCTAAATCGTCTACTAATCAAGGCGCTGCCTGAATTCGAATTGTTTCTGCCCGCTGGAATCGCCATCGCGCCGCATCATCCTCCGGGCTCCCCAGCTTTGGCGGAATGCAGCCTGGCAGCTATCGGAACCAGTAAAGCCCTGATCTGGCAAGGCCACGGGCTTGTCTGCACGGGTAAATCGCCTGACGCCGCGCTGGATCTGATGCAGGTGGTGGAGAAAGCCGCCTTTATCCTGCTGGGCAGGATTATTCTGGCCAGCCATCTGAACTCCGATTCACGCTTCTTTTCACCCGGGAGGTAAACGATGCGCTATGCATTACTCTTTCTACTGGTTCTGACCCTGTCTGCAGGTTTGGCTGCCGGGATCAGCTATAACGACCGCTTGCAAAGCCAGGCGCAAGCTGGCAGCGCGGAAGCCCAGTATCAGCTGGGGATCTGCTATCAGGACGGACTGGGCGTGGAGAAAGACCCTGCCCAAGCCGTGGCGTGGTATCTTCTGGCCGCCAAACAGGAACACGCCGGAGCGCAGAACAACCTGGCCTATTGCTACTTTGTGGGCGAAGGCGTGGAAGCCGACCAGAAGGAAGCCGTCAAATGGTTCCGCGCAGCTGCAAATCAGGGATTGAGCTCCGCCCAGTTCAGCCTCGGGCTCTGCTACAAGGATGGCTCAGGAACGGCGAGAAACCTTCCCGAAGCCTACAAATGGATCCTCATGGCCGCCGAGAAAGGGCATGTCCGCGCGCAATACACCTTGGGACGCCTCTACTTCGACGGCGACGGAGTGGTTCCCAACACTTCCGAAGCCCTGAAATGGATCCGCCTGGCTGCCGATCAAGACTATCCTGACGCCCTGAATTTCCTGGGCGACTGTTACAAATCCGGCAATGGGGTCGATCCCGATGCTGCCGAAGCGGTGCGGTGGTTCCGCAAATCGGCCGAACTGCAGGATCCCCGCGGCCAATACAAGCTCGGGCTGGCCTATGCCAACGGCGAAGGCGTCAAGCAAGACACCGCGGCAGCGTTGCGCTGGTTTCGCCTGGCTGCCGATAACAACCATCCTGAAGCCGCCTACACTTTGGCGCAGGCTTATCTGGAAGGGGTAGGCGCCGCGCAAAACGCCGCAGAAGGCCTCATCTGGCTGCAAACAGCCGCGCGGTTGGGACACCGCGAAGCGCAATTCCGGCTGGGCAAGCTGCATTATGCCGGCGAATCCGTCCCCAAGGATTTGGCCATTGCCGCCCAATGGTTTCTGCTGGCCGCCGAACAAGGCCATCCCACCGCGCAATATGAGCTTGGGCTCTGCTACGCGTTTGGCGAAGGGCTGGATGAAAACGCCGCGGAAGCCTTGTTCTGGCTATCCCTCGCAGTCGCCAACGGCGATCCGGACGCTGGCCAGGCCCGTGATCTGCTGGCCTCTGATTTCTCTGCTGAAGATCTGGAAAAGAACCTGCTCCGCGTGGAAAGGTGGCTGATCGACCATATCACCGATTGACTCAGCTCTCAGGCGAATATTGAATCACAACCCGGCTTTGCACGCCGGGTTTTTTGCCACTTTGAAAGAGCGCGCCCGTAGGGTAGGATTCCGATCCTACCTTTGTTTAGGTCGCTTTGGCAAGCGACCCTACGTAGGGTAGGATTCCGATCCTACCATCATTTCGGGATAACGTATATGTAGCATCGGAATGCTACGCTACCTGGCCATATGTAGCACCGGAATGCTACACTACCTGGTTATATGTAGCAGCGGAATGCTACGCTACCTGGCTATATGTCGCTTTGGCAAGCGACCCTACGTAGGGTAGGATTCCGATCCTACCATCATTTGTTTACTTCCAATACGTAGCATCGGAATGCTACGCTACCTACGTAGGGTAGGATTCCGATCCTACCATCATTCCGGGATAACGTATATGTAGCATCGGAATGCTACAATAGCTGGATTTATGTAGCATCGGAATGCTACACTACCTGGCCATATGTAGCATCGGAATGCTACG
>CAYSAT010000070.1:2864-10178 GCA_964429035.1 uncultured Candidatus Cloacimonadota bacterium
TATGTAGCATCGGAATGCTACACTACCTGGCCATATGTAGCATCGGAATGCTACGCTACCTGGCCATATGTAGCATCGGAATGCTACGCTACCTGGCCATATGTAGCATCGGAATGCTACACTACCTGGCCATATGTAGCATCGGAATGCTACGCTACCTGCATCCTGATGGCTGATCCCCTCCTCTCCATAACGCCTCCCTATGGCCTCCCTATGGTTGTTAGGGAGGTCATAGGGAGGTGATAAGGTGGACCCTGACCCAGCCCTCAGGAAAAGCCGGGTTGTGGGGACAAACTGCTCTGAAGAGCGTTGCAAGTATCGGAACACTGCGTTCACGCGGTCGGTCCGCCGCGTTCACGCGGTTCAGCATTCCAAGAAATTGAAACTCACAATCGCTGGATCCCAGACAGTATCTGAGAAACCTCATGCACCGATAAACCCTCACGCAAGCGGCTTCTCAGCATTCTGTTCAGATCTGGGTAGAGCAGGTCGTCCCTGTAGAATTGTACTGCCGTAACCCGGTAAAACATGTTCTGCGCCCCCAAGCCAACCCAATAATGCGTGTATTCCGGGGTAGTGGATAGCCCGTGGAAATAGTACTCACCTTCCGGATCCTGCGAGCCGTTGTAATAGACGAAGTAGTAATCCGGTGTAAGGGGTTGGTCGTGCGTGTTCTGGGTAACGGGATCCCAGGTGATGTAGGCGTGGTAGCCGTTCATGGCCATGGCCACATTCTGGGGGAGTTTGGGCGGAATGTAGAGCCCGGTGCCGGACAGCCTGATCTTGAGGATTGGTTCGTTGAGCGAGTTGTTGACAATATAGAGGGTGTCGACGATCGCGCCGACGCTTTGGGGCGCGAAACGCAGCAGCAGAGTGAGGTTTTGCCCATGGGGAACGGTGAATTCCGGTAAGGGTTGCAGGATTTCGAACTGCGAGGTTGCCGCCAGGAAATGCAGATCGCTGATGAGCACGCTGGCGCCGCCAATACTGGTAAAAGTCACCGGAAAATACTCCGAAAACTCTTCGGTGCAGATCGAGCCGAAATTGAGGCTGGGGCTGGTTTGGAGTTCCAGAGTGGGTACCCGCTCAATGGCGTGAATATAATCCGTGCGCGTGAAGGTGGCAGTGGAATCGAAGGCATTCGTGACGGTCAGGGAAATGGTGTAGAGGCCAGGGTTCTGGAACTCGTGACTGGGATTCTGTAGGGTTGATGTCTCGCCATCGCCGAAGTTCCAGAGATAAGTGAGTGCCCCATTGTTGTAGGATTGGGTCTTATCGTTGAACTGCACTGTCAGGGGAGCAAAATCCTGGGTAACGCTGGCTTTGAAGTATACTCGCGGAGGGCCTGCCTGCCACCTGAAGAAAGGATATCCGCTATTGTATGTACCCCAGGAATCTGCCAGCCAGACATTGGTAAAATCCCAGTTCACATAGGTGCTGTCGCTGTAGGGGTAGCTCATGTCGTCGGTGGTGCGGGCTTCGCCGCCAAATGATGTAGTATATCCTGAAGTCTCATTGTTCCAATAACAGCTGTTTACGTCATAACTGATCCAACTCCACCAATCGCACCCTCCGATCAAAGCTCCAAACGCTTCAAAACACCAGGGAGCGGTCCACCAAGAATATTGACTATAGACGAGTTGTCCATATGAATAAGATTCATTCACCGTAGCTAAATTTGCACCTACCAACCCTCCAGCTCGCCCGGAACTACTGACATTGGCTGATGAAAAACAGCATTCTATTAATCCCCCATTGATTCCAATCAATCCCCCAATATCAGTCTGCCCGGTTACATTGCCTGAGTTTGTACATTGTCTAACGTGTCCACTATTTGATCCACATATTCCTCCTACTTCCATTGAATAGGAATATCCAAAGTAATCGAACAAAGGATAGCCATCCGTCGTGATCTCACCTACAAAACTGCAGTTTTCTATCAAGCCACTATTGGTCCCAGATACTCCCCCGATTTGAGAAGCAATCGCAGAGCTCCAGTAATTCAGATGGCAGTATATGGTTAGACTGCAGACAACTAAGCAATTTTGAATAACGCTCGCGGTGCCGTTGTCCCCTACGATGCCACCAATGTTTGAGATACCCCCATTAGAAATCCAAAATCCTCCCGAATATTGAACATAGCAGTTTTTAATAAAACTATTGTAAGAAAATCCTGCAAGAGGTGCAATCTGGCTGAAACTTCCTCCCTCTGGTATAAATCATGTTGAATCCCCAATGATACACCTGTGAGGCTAAGATTCTGGACTATTGCACCCTCAAGACCTGCAAAAAACCCAGACGGACCTCCGAAATAATCGGCGATATGCAAATTGTGTATGGAGCAACCATCCCCATCATATTGCCCATAAAAAGGAAAGGTCCTGCCGATGGGATTCCAAGGCGCACCACCCAAATCGATATCCGCTATTTGTTTGAAATACTTGTCCGTATGTTCAATTCCAAGATAGTTATGCAATTGCTCTAGTTGGGCGCGGGTCTCAATCAGCCACGGATCGCTCTCGGTTCCCGTTCCGCCAGCAAACTGGGCATACGTTAGTCCACTAGTCAAACTCATTAAAAAAACACATAGCACTATAGCCATTGTTTTGCTCATCATTCCACCTCAGAAGCGCAAAAATACTTATTCGGGATATTGAGCAACCGCAGCAAATCTGTCAAGGTAAAAGTGGCCTGCCCGAATCTAGCGCTGCAGGAACGGTTTGACGCCAGCAAGGGGCAGAACCGGGAAAGCGGTTTTGCTATTGACAACAACCAAGCCTCTGAGGATTGGTTCCCAAACGCCTTAATGGAGAAACGATGAGCAAGAAAGAACGCACGGCGATCGAGCCGACGCGAACGGAAAACTACGCCGAATGGTACCAGCAGGTGATCAAGGCGGCCGACCTCGCAGAAACCAGCGAAGTTCGCGGCTGCATGGTGATCAAGCCCTGGGGCTACGCGATCTGGGAAAACATCCAGCGCGTTTTGGACGGAATGTTTCGCGAGACGGGGCACCGCAACGCCTATTTTCCGATCTTCATCCCGAAAAGCTATTTCGAGAAAGAAGCCGAGCACGTGGAAGGCTTTGCCAAAGAGTGCGCGGTGGTCACGCACAGCCGCCTCGAAAACGACGGCCAGGGTGGACTGAAACTGGCGGGAGAACTCACTGAGCCCTATATCGTGCGTCCCACTTCGGAAACGATCATCGGCGCTTCCTTTGCAAAATGGGTCAATTCCTACCGCGACCTGCCTCTGCTCATCAACCAATGGGCCAATATCGTGCGTTGGGAAATGCGGACCCGCCTCTTTTTGCGCACCACAGAGTTTTTGTGGCAGGAAGGCCACACCGTGCACGAAAGCCGCGAAGAGGCCATGGAAGAGACTTTGAAGATGCTGGATGTGTATGCCCGTTTCGCCGAAGAATACCTGGCGATCCCCGTTATCAAAGGCGAAAAGACCGAAGGGGAGAAGTTCCCCGGCGCCGTGAACACCTATTGCATCGAGTCGATGATGCAGGACCGCAAAGCGTTGCAGTCCGGCACTTCGCATTTCCTGGGCCAGAATTTCGCCCAAGCCTCGGGAATCCGCTTCCAGAACCGCGCTGGCGAGTTCCAGCACGCCTGGACCACATCCTGGGGCGTTTCCACGCGCCTCGTTGGAGCGCTCATCATGGCGCACAGCGATGACAACGGCCTGGTGCTGCCGCCCAAGATCGCGCCGTCGCACATCGCCATCATCCCTATCTACAGAGACGAGGAAGAGCACAAGCTTGTAATGGCCAAGGCGTTGGAGATCGAGGACGCCTTTAAAAACACGAGCTTTGAAGACGTGCGCGTCTACACGGAACTGGACGACCGCGACCTCACTTCCAGCGAGCGTAACTGGCACTGGATCAAGAAAGGGATACCGCTGCGCATCGAGATCGGGCCACGCGACGTGGCCTCCGGAGCGGTGATGATCGCCCGGCGCGACCTGGAACCGCGCGCCAAGCATTCTGTTCCGCATTCTGAGGTGGTTGGCTACTGTCTGAAAACCTTGGGCGAAATGCAGCATAACATCCTGGCCAAAGCGCGTCAGTTCAGGGCGGATAACACGGTCAAGATCGACGGTAATAGAGAGTTTTATGCCTACTTCACTCCGCGAAACGCCGAGCAGCCTGAGATTCACGGCGGATTCGCGCTTGCGCATTGGTGCGGCGACACCGCTTGTGAAGAAAAGATCAAGGACGACCTCAAGGTCACGGTGCGCTGCATTCCCTTCGACGCGGAGTCAGAACCCGGCGCATGTATCTGCTGCGGAAAAGATTCGCAAAAACGCGTGATTTTTGCCAAGAGTTATTGAGCGGATGCCGTCCAGCGCCATTATTAGTATCGGCAACGAAATTCTGCTGGGCAAGACCCTGAATACGAACATGGCCTGGCTGGCTGGCGAACTGGCCTTGCTGGGTGTTCCAGTGGAGTTTTCCCTGACAGTGAAAGATGATGCCGAGGCGATCGGAAACGCCCTGGCGCAATGCTGGTCCCAATACGACGTGGTGATCACCACCGGGGGTTTGGGTCCCACCGACGACGACATCACCAAGCAGGAGATCGCGCGCTTCTTTGGCGCGGAACTGGTTCTCGACCCTCAGGTGTGGGACCACGTGCAGGCGTTGTTCGCGGCCCGGAAACTGCCCACACCCCAGATCAACCGCAACCAGGCAATGGTTCCGCGCGGATTTTCCGCCTTGCGCAATGACCGCGGAACAGCGCCCGGTTTGGCTTTCGCCTCGGAAGGCAGGTGCTTTTTCGCTTTCGCAGGGGTGCCCCTGGAGATGCGCTACGTATTTGAAACCCAGGCCAGGCCTATCATCAGGGACCGATTTGGCATTAAAGGCTCCATCATCCAGAAAACCCTGCATACCCACGGCATCTCGGAATCAGCGCTGGCTGAACTTCTGGCTGGAATCATACTACCCAAGGGCGTCAACCGTGCCTGGCTGCCGCAAACAGGCAGGGTGGATCTGCGCTTTTATGGGACCGATCCTGATGCTATTGATAGCTGCATCGAACAAAGTTTGCCTCTCATATCCAAGTATGTTTGGGGCCGGGATGAAGACACCCCTGTGAGCGTTCTTTCCGCGCTGCTTAAGGCTCGTGGCCTTACCGTCTCAGCCGCTGAATCCTGCACCGGAGGCCTTGTCCAGAAGATGATTACGGACCCGTCTGGAGCCTCCGATGTTTTTGCGGGCGGGGTTATCGCCTATGCCAACCAGGTTAAGATGGATCTGCTGAAGGTAACGCCCGAAACCCTGGCGGAATATGGGGCTGTCAGCGAAGAATGCGCCCGGGAAATGGCAAGGGGAATAAAAATCTTGACAAATTCGGCGATGGCAATTTCGGTAACCGGAGTGGCTGGTCCGGATGGAGGCAGTGAGCTCAAACCGGTCGGAACCGTGTGTTTTGGATTTTCATGTTTAGACGAACTATCCAGTGCTACGCAAATCTTCAGCGGCGACCGGAACGCGATCCGGATCAAGGCGGCTGAGTTTGCCATCCTGCACTCGGTAAAACTTTTGCAAGGAAAGAAGATTTGAAGATCCTGATCATCGGTGGAGGAGGCCGGGAACACGCCATTGCCGCAGCCTTCGCCGCGGAAAACGCCGGCCACGAGATCGTGCTATCGCCTGGAAACGCAGGCATAGCGCTCGAGCATCCCTGTGTAATCCTGGAGAGCCAGGCGGAAATAGTGGAATGGTGCCTGCGTGAGAACCCCGGCCTGGTGTTCATAGGGCCGGAAAAGCCTTTGGCTGAGGGTTTGGCGGATCTGCTTAATGAGCACAACATACCCTGCATTGGGCCTTCCCAAGCTGCCGCGCGCATCGAAACCAGCAAGATCTTCGCCAAGGAGATGATGGCCAAAGCGCAGATTCCCACAGCGTCCTGGGCCTCGTTCGACAATCCCCAATCGGCCCTGCAACATATCAAAGAAATGGGCACGTATCCGGTCGTGATCAAGGCTGACGCTTTGGCAGCGGGAAAAGGGGTCTTCATTGTTAGATCTGAAAGCGAGGCCGAGGCGGCGATCCAAGAACTTGGATCTTTAATCGGCGAGTCTTCCAACCTGGTCGTGGAGGAGTTTTTAGAGGGTTGGGAAGTGTCGCTCTTTGCGTTTACCGACGGCGAGGATTTTCGGAGCACGCTGTTCGCGCAGGACTACAAACAGATCGGGGAGCAGGACACGGGGCCGAACACTGGAGGAATGGGCGCTGTTTGCCCGATCCCTCAGGCCGAACCCTATCGTCTGCAGATCGAGACTGAGATCATCTCCCCCATCCTCAAAGCCATGCGTGATCAGGGATGCCCCTATCGCGGCATTCTCTATTGCGGGCTGATGATCACAGCGCGGGGTCCGTATGTTTTAGAATTCAATTGCCGGCTGGGAGATCCCGAAACGCAGGCCCTGCTGCCGCTGCTGAAAACCCCGCTGAGCGAGGTTTGCGGAGCGATCCTGCAGAATCGGGTCCGCGGCTTGAACCTCGAATGGAGAGGGCAGAGCAGCGTCTGCGTAGTTCTGGCCTCAGCTGGTTATCCCCGTGAGTTTCAGCAGGGCTTTCCCCTCAGGCTTAACAAGGGTTTGGCAAGCCAGGTTTTCTACAGCGGCGTCAAGAGCCAGTCTGGAGATTTGGTGACCAGTGGCGGCAGAGTTCTCTCTCTGGTAGCCTTGGATAGTAGTATGGAAGCCGCGCGCCGCAATGTTTACCAGGATGTGGGCGCAACGGATTTTACAGGAAAATGTTACCGCAGCGATATCTCCCTGCGGCGCAACGCACTTTGAAAGGTGGATAGATGAAGTCTTATCTCATTGTAATTCTGGCTCTGCTGCCCCTGGCTTTTTTGAATGGGACAGTCAGCGTGATCAGCCAGTCGCAGGAAGGGTTAACCCTGGAATTCAATCTTCCGGAATACCAGATCGAACACCAGCAGATCAATGGTTCCACATGGGAGCGGATCGTCACTGATTTTGGCGGAGTGCATGCCGAGGAAGGATTTCCCGAAGTGCGCATCTACAGCGAAGCGATCGCCATTCCCATCGACGGCGACATTTCCATTCAAGTCACCAAACTCAGCTCCACCGTTTTGAAGAACATCAACCTCAAGCCCGTGTACAAGATGGTGGTGGAGAATGAAGAAGTGGACTATGTATTCTACCAGAACCCCCAAGTGTACCACAGCAGCCAGCTCTATCCACTGCAGATTGTGCAGAAAGGTGAATCGGCGTTCACGGGCGACCGCAATTTCGTCCCGCTGCAGATCTACCCCTTTCAATACAATG
>CAYSAT010000070.1:10278-14654 GCA_964429035.1 uncultured Candidatus Cloacimonadota bacterium
TTCACGGGCGACCGCAATTTCGTCCCGCTGCAGATCTACCCCTTTCAATACAATGCCGCCAACAGGGAACTGGTGGTCAATACAAGTTTCACCATCCGGGTGCAGATAAGCGGAACCAAAACTGCGACCAGCGGCTGGCAACTGAGCGAAAACCCGATGGACCAGGCAGGGGACGCGCTCTTCCTGAACAACTCCAGTTCAAGGATGTGGCGCTTGCCAAAAACCAAGGACGCCAGCTACGAAGCGCCCAAAAACGGCACTACGCTGGTCAATGAAATCCAATTGATCGTGGACCAAGCGGGCATCTACAAGATAGGGTACGCGAGTTTGGACAGCTTCATAGAGATCATGACCGATTCCCTGGATGTAGAGATGGCCTGGGATCTGGACACCGTGGACCCGCGCTATTTGGAACTGCGTGACGAAAACGGCTCAGTCCCGATCAATTTCGTGGGGGAAGCGGACGGCAGTTTCGATCAGCAGGATTATTTCGAATTCTACGGGGACAGGCATTACGGTGAAACTGGCTACTCCGACGATTTTACCGATGAAAACGTGTATGGGCTCTATCTGAAAAGCGGCTTGGGGGCAAGGATGGCTGTGGAGAACGGAGGCCTGGTGGTTTCCAACCCCGCCCAATACATCGTTCCGGACGCCTATGAGCAGACTATTCACCTGGAAGAACAAATGCTCTCCGATAAACTGGGAAACAGCTGGAACGCCAGCAACCCCAACTTTTACCGGGAAGACGTATGGTTTTGGAGGAAGATAAACGCTCCCAACCTGGACATCATCCCCTTTGAACTCCAATATCCCAAAGACAGCATTATCCGCACTGCCAGCGTTAAAGCTGCGCTGTACGGACTTACTTACGCGGAGAGCGTGCCCGTGGGCCAGTACGACCACGAAGCGACTGTCCGGATCAATGCCGCGATGATCAACACACAGAGCTGGATTGGCCAGACGGAGAAGATCTTCCTGAACCAGAATCCCGTACCGAATTCCTACTTCCATCACGGCACCAACAATCTCTACATCAGCCTTTCCGGCAATACGGTTTCCGGTGACCGGGAACAGGTGCTGTTCGATTACATGGATATCACCTACTGGCGCGAATACAGGACCAGCGAAGACAAGATCAAGTTCACCAAGCCATCCAACCGGCCAGCTGGCTTGTACCAGTTTCAGGTGACGGGGTTCTCGGGCAGCGATGTCTCCGTGTATAAATTAGGTTCCAGTGTGTTCAGCAACTGCCAGGTGGAACCATTCAACCTGGACGGCGTAGCGCCCTGGACCGTTACCCTGCAGGATAGCGTGGCATCCAACGCGATAGAATACTACGCGGTGTCAGAATCCCAAAAGATGAGCCCCAAAGAACTCCGCTTGAATGTTCCGTCGGACCTCAAGAATCCACTGAATCATGCCAATGTGATCGTGGTCTCCAGAGGGGATTTCCTCCTGGCCGAAGGCACTGACCTGCTGGTAAGTGTTTGGGAGGCTGCCAACAATGTGGTAGCCAAGGTCGATTACCAGGATATCTTCGACGAGTTCAACCATGGCATCCGCTCCGCTGAGTCGCTCAAGGAATTCTTTGCTTATGCCTACAACAACTGGTCATCCCCGCAGTTGACGCATGTAGTGCTGCTTGGAGAAGGCGTGGACGATGAACGCGATAACAGTCCGGCGCGGATCTATACCCTGGTGCCGGTCAAGAAAACCTGGACCAGCACCCACGGCGCCACAGCCAGCGATGGATGGTACGCCACCATAGTGGGCAACGACCTGGTTCCGGATATCGCGGTGGCCCGGATCAATGCCTGGAAACCCGAACAGATAATGGACTATGCCAACAAAGCCTATGATTACCGCAACAACCTCCTGACCTCCAGATTATGGAACAGCCATGTGACCATCACATCCGGCGGGAAGATCACCGATGAAGATGACATTTTTGCCCAGCAATCCGAACGGCTGCGGCGAAAAAACATACCCCAGGATTATCGGGCGACCAGAGTCTATACATCCACCCAGACCGTCAGCCAGGAATACTTCGGCGGTACCTTTAACCTGAAGGACGCCATCAATTCCGGAACCCAGTATCTGCATTTCCTTGGCCATGGCGGAGGCCGCATTTGGGCGGACTACAACCTCTTCAACTTCAATGATGTCGCTACCCTCAACAACCAGGTTTACCCCATAGTGCTCAGCTTGGCCTGTTATGCTTCTTCCTTCGATACCAATGGCATAGCCAGCATCAGCGAAGCGTTGGTGATGCAGCCCAATAAAGGAGCCATTGCCACCTTTGGTTTCAGCGGTTTAGGGTACATGTTCCAGGATGAGATCTGGGGTCTTGCCTTTACTGAAGCCGTTTTCAAGCATGACTTCGCTACCTTGGGTGAAGCCTATCAATATGCTTTGTCCAGGTTCTATACGACCAACGCATCCTCGACTGCTCGTTACGCGCTGATCAACGCCGCAGCCTTCTTGGGCGATCCACTGATCAAGACTCTGAAACCTACCCCAGGAGTTGCCGTAAGCGCCGAAGAGCACGTTCTTGCCCCTGGCGACACCCTATTGGTCAATGCCCAATTCTCGCCTGAAGTACTTGCCGCGCGTCTCTACATTATGAACCGCGATGAGGTTGTGAAGAACATTCCTTACGACCTTCCCGTCATCAATGGAAACTTCAGCGCAAGTTACGTAGTGCCGGAAGACGTCAACCCTCCCTACCACAGGACCATATACGTAGCGGGATACTCCCCAACCAATGAATATGTGGGCACTTCTGTTTTTGGTGTGGGCCGGGCAGCGATCATGCATCACGGCTCACTGCCTGCCAGTCCTGCCTGGAGCGACTCCGTCGGCTTCATAGCGAAACTTTTCAGCAACGAGGATATCTTGTCGGTCAGCTGTAAAGTCAGGGTGGATAGCGTGGGAACAAATGTGAACTGGATCACCTTGCCCATGCAAGCAAATCCTGATCTGGACGACTCGTACATCACCACTGCCAAAATGCCGCCTCAATCCACTGGAGATGAAATCGCAGTCAAATACGTCTTGACAACGTCCAGCGGAACTGTCGAATCCATGCTGAGCAACTATGTCACCCGGGGTCCGGATCTGCAACTCTGCGATATCCAGTTGGAGACAACTGAAACCGGTCAGAACATCAAGACACTGGTAAGAAACATCGGCAACGCCGCCTCCACAACCACCGATCTAAGGCTCTACGTCCGCCCTCAGGGCAGCGCCCAGACCTTGTTCGCAACGCAGGTTCTGCTTCCATTGGGAGTAAACGAGGAACGCTGGGAAAGCGTCTCGCTGGAGGGATTGAGTCCAGGAATCATCACTTTCGAGGTCCGCGTGAACTCCTCTTTAGCCTTTCCGGAATGGGATGTGAACCCCCCCTTGAGCAACACGATAAGCCTGTCCGCCAATTTCAACTTCTACAGCGTGGGCAGTGATGGCGCCATTGTCCCGAGCCTGGACAACAATGTCACTTGCGAAGTTCCCGCGGGACTTATAGAGGCTGGGCAGAATTCGATCTTCTTCATCAACTCTGTGGGCTCCCTGGAGGCGAACAACCAGCCAGACATCGCTCCGATCAAGCTGCTGAGATATGACACAGTCCCCACATTCACGCCCTCCAATGCCTACGAGATCAGGACATTGAACCCGGCCCTGGTCGATTCGACAGATACTCTGATCAACGATAACAAGCTCAAGCTTACATTCTTCTACAGCGTAAACGACGAAGACACCCAGGATCTGGAAACGGAAAACTCATACAAGATCTACCGATGGGACAGCACGGGAAACAAATGGATCCTGCAGGGCGGAAACGTCTCTCCCGCTGATGATAAAGTGGTGTTCGAAGTTAGCCGGCAGGGAACCTACACGATCTACCGAAATCGCGACCGGATCAGGCCGTCAATCGATGTCAACGTCCAGGATCAGGAGTTCACGGTTGGCGGATATATCTCCGGCAAAGGCACCATTTCCCTGCTCTTGAGCGATGCCAACGGGATTGACGTTTTTGACAATACCATCCAGATGTATCTCAACGGAAACCAGATATCACCCAATGACTATGTGACATCGATCAACATCAGCAACGTCAACCGCATTCCCATCAAGTACCAATTGGATCTGGCCAGGGGCGATTACTCCCTGGTGATCGACTGCAAGGACGTCAATGGCAACTTCAACACCCGGGAGATCCAATTCGTGGTCAATGAGACCTTCGATGTGATCAATGTGGCCAACTATCCCAATCCCATTCTGGGCCGTGCCCAGGATCCGAAAAATGATGGGCGCACCCGCTTCACCTACGTGCTTACAGATGACGCGGACGACGTGCAGATCAAGGTTTACAC
>CAYSAT010000071.1:0-13979 GCA_964429035.1 uncultured Candidatus Cloacimonadota bacterium
ACAAAGGGAAAAGTGGAAAAGACTGGATCCCGGGTCAAGCCCGGGATGACTCGCAACCTAAGGAGCAGTGATGAATTGCAGGTGTTAATGAAATGGTGGCAGGTAACATTCACAAAGGGAAAAGTGGAAAAGACTGGATCCCGGGTCAAGCCCGGGATGACTCGCACCCTCCGGGACTTACTCACTCGGTTTGGAATCGAGCCTCAAGATCTATTGAATCGAGATAACTAAAAAGGGGCGGAATCTCTTCCGCCCCATATCGATCCGGCTGGTTTAAGCGCCGGAAATCAGCCCAGTTGTTTGATCGCGGACTTTCCCAGGAAGCGGGCGTTGCGGCCCAGTTCTTCCTCGATACGCAGGAGTTGGTTGTATTTGTCCACGCGTTCGCTGCGGGAAAGGGAGCCGGTCTTGATCTGGCCGGTGTTCATGGCTACCACGAGGTCGGCGATGAAGGTGTCGCCGGTTTCGCCGCTGCGATGGGAGACCACGCAGGTCCAGCCAGCCTGGTGCGCCATATTGATGGCGTCGAGGGTTTCGGTGACACTGCCGATCTGGTTGAGCTTGATCAGGACGCTGTTGGCGACGCCTTCGGCTATCCCGCGCTTGATGATGGCGGGATTGGTGACGAAGATGTCGTCGCCGACGATCTGGATTTTCCGGCCCAGGGCGGCGTGCAGATTCTTCCAGCCGTCCCAGTCGTTCTCCGCCAAACCGTCTTCCAAAGAGACGATGGGGTATTTCTCCACCATTTTCTGATAATAGGCGATCATGGCCCCGGAATCCAGCATTTGGCCTTCGAAGGCGTATTTGCCCTCTTTCCAGAAGCTAGAGGCGGCGGCATCGAGGGCGATGAAGATATCCTGGCCAGGCTTGTATCCGGCGGCGAAAATGGCTTCCACGATCACCGCCAGGGCAGCCTCGTTGGATTCCAGGTTGGGCGCGAACCCGCCTTCGTCGCCCACTCCGGTGGCCAGTCCGCGCTTTTTCAGGATGGACTTGAGGGCGTGGAAGGTCTCGGCGTTCATGCGCAGGGCTTCGCGGAAGTTCTGGGCGCCGAGGGGCATGACCATGAATTCCTGGATGTCCACGTTGTTGTCCGCGTGGGCTCCGCCATTGATGATGTTGCTCATCGGCACGGGCAACACGCAGGCGTTGACGCCGCCCAGATAACGGTAAAGCGGCAGGTCCAGCTCGATGGCGCTGGCACGCGCAGCGGCCATGGAAACGGCCAGGATGGCGTTGGCGCCCAGCTTGGCTTTGTTGGGGGTGCCGTCCAAGGCGAGCATGACGCGGTCGATTTCGCCTTGCAGGGTGGATTCCAGTCCGGTGAGGGCCGGAGCGATTATCTTATCGACGTTTTCCACCGCTTGCAGGGTGCCCTTGCCGTTGTAGCGGGTTTTATCGCCATCCCGCATTTCGATGGCTTCGCGTTCACCTGTTGAGGCGCCGCTGGGAACTGCCGCCCGGGCAAATACGCCGCTGGCCAGTTCGATGTCGGCTTCCACGGTCGGGTTTCCGCGTGAATCCAGTATTTCGCGTCCTTTGATCGAGAGAATTTCGGACATTTGTAGGTGCTCCTTACATTGTATCTAGTTTTATCAGTATCCGTAACACTGCGTTCACGCGGTCGTTCCACCGCGTTTACGCGGTGAATTAGGTAGAGACTCGACCCATCTTTCGAACTGCCAAGTCCCGTGTTTGTTTTTACACCGCCTAAAGGCAGCGGAACGACCGCGTAAACGCAGTGTTACGGTAATCTGGTTTATTTTTCGAATATGTTGGCCAGGGTCTTCACCGAGCCCAGAAGCGCGGTGGATTCATAAGGCACGACGACGGTCTTGTCGCCCTGTTTGGTGACCTCGGAGAAGGCCGTGACGTACTTGAGCGCGATCAGATACTGGGCGGGATCGGTTTTGGAATCCTTCACCGCTTCGGCGATCATCTGGATGGACTTGCGTTCGGCATCCGCCACCAGCAGCTTGGCCTGGGCTTCGCCTTCGGCACGGGCTATCTTGGCCTGTTTGTCGCCTTCAGCCACGCGCACCTGGAATTCGCGGTCGGCGTCACCGGAAAGCATCTTGGCGCGTTTATCGCGTTCGGCGCGCATTTCCTTTTCCATGGCGGTGCGGATCTCTTCGGGCGGCAATATTTCCTGCAATTCCACGCGGTTGACCTTCACGCCCCACTTATCCGTGGCTTCGTCCAGGATGTCGCGCAGCTTGGCGTTGATGGTGTCGCGCGAGGTGAGGGTGAAATCCAGGGTCAGTTCGCCGATGACGTTACGCAGCGAGGTTTGGGTGAGTTTTTCGATCGCTTCGGGCAGGTTTCCGATCTCATACACGGATTTGTAGGGGTCGGTGACCTGGAAATAGAGCAGGGCGTTGATGTTGATCGAAACGTTGTCGCTGGTGATCACGTTCTGGCGGGGAAAGTCGTACACCGTTTCCCGCAGGTCGATCCTGTTTTCCACGCGCTGGACCATGACGGTGTTGCCGCGGTAATCCGCTTTGTTGTAACGCCAGTGGATGGGGCGGATCTTGTCGAAGATGGGAACGATGATGTGGATGCCGGAATCGAGGGTCTTGAAATATTTACCCAAGCGCTCGATGATAACCACTTCGGCCTGGCGAACCACGATGATACCTCTGGAAATGAGGGTGATCACGAAAACCGCCAGGGCAAGTCCGATAATAGTGCCAGTCATAATTTCACTCCTTCTGGGCCAATTTAGCGCATAATCCTGCACATCCGAATTCTGACAAGCAAAAAAGACGTCACGCCGGGTTTGCGAAAATTGCGCTTGACAAATTTCAAATCCCCGCAGGAACATGACATTCACTATTTTGAAAATAGCTGCACGTACCGGATGTACTTATTTGCTCACATATATTATACTCCAAACCCAGAACGGGAACAATGGGAAAAGTCCTTGCCCTGCTGATCTGCGGGCTGGCCCTGGGTTCCTGCGCACCGAACAGGAAAGCTGGCTGGACCGGGCTGGACACGCTTGGCGCGGCTTCCCTGCTGGCCTCCGAAATCACGCGCGGGCAATGGCTTCAGGAGTCGGGCCGCTTCGAAGGCTCTCCGGTGCTGGTAATCGCGCCTGGCGAGGATTTCAGCGGCGCTTCCCTGCCTCTGGCTGGCATCCGGATGGAATTGATCCGCCAGATCCTGGCCAGCGGGATGCTGCGCTTGGTAATGCCCGAAACGGACGCTTTCGAACCCGTTGCTTTGGCTTTGGACAGCGGCGCCGATGCTGTGCTATTCTGGAAAGCGGAACCGGGCCTGCGCAAAAGGGACCGCCTGTACTGGTTCGACCTGCGGATAATGGACGCGGAAGACGGCAGGGTTTTGCATGCTGCCAGGCTGTCCTATCCGCAGCCCGGATACCAGTCCAGGATTGACCGGCCTGGCAATAACGACGATTTGACCAAAATAAAATAGATTACGGAGAAGACATGGAAATTACCAAACTGGACCAGATGTTCGACATCCTCAGGCCCCTGCCCAACAAACGCCTGGTGGCTGCCTGGGCAGTGGACGCGCACACCATCTGCGCGATCCACGAAGCTGTGACCAACGACCTCATCGAAGGCATCCTGGTGGGCGACGAAAAACTCATCCAGAAGGTCTGCGCCGAGGAAAAAGTGGATCCCTCGGTGTTCCGCATCGTGCACACTTCCAGCGACATCGCGGCTGCGGACAAGGCCGTGGCGATGATCAACGCCGGTGAAGGCGATTTCCTGATGAAAGGCCTGCTCTCCACAGACCGCTACATGAAGGCCATCCTGAACAAGGAGCGCGGCCTGATGGACAACGGCGCCATCCTTTCCCACGTGACCGTCGCCGAAGTGCCCACCTACCACAAACTTTTGATCTTCGGCGATGTGGCGATCATTCCCCTGCCTGATCTGGCGCAAAAAGTGGCCATCACGAACTACCTGATCAAGGTCGCGCAGTTTCTGGGCATCGAGAAGCCCAAGGTGGCGATCCAGGCCGCTTCGGAACAGACCCTGCCAAAAATCCCGTCTTGCGCGGATGGAGCAATCCTGGCCATGATGGCCCGGCGCGGACAGATCAAGGGCGCCGTCGTGGAAGGCCCGCTGGGCTTCGACCTCATCGTGGACAAGGAAAGCGCGCGCATCAAAGGCGTGGACAGCGTGGTTTGCGGCGACGCGGATTGCATCCTGTTCCCCAACATCGAGGCGGGCAACACCTTCTACAAGTCCATAGTCAAACTGATGAACGGCGAACTCTGCGCCATCGTAATGGGCGCCCGGGTTCCTGCCGTACTCACTTCGCGGGGCGACAGCGAAAGGTCCAAGCTTTATTCCATCGCCCTGGCTGCCATGCTGGCTTGAGCGTTTCTGCGCCGAAAGACATGGCCCAGATCAGAAAACTAAGCCAACTTGCTGAATTCGTTCGAGGCCGCGGCACCAAGACCCGTATCGCTGTGGCCGCAGGGGAAGACGCCAATACCCTGGCTTCCATCGCCAGGTCTGTACAAGAGGGATTCGTGCACGGCATCCTGTTGGGGGCCAAACCACGCATCGAAGCAGTCTGCGCGCAGGAAATGATCGACTCAAGCCTGTTCGAGATCAGGGATATCTCCAACGAAGCCCAAGCTGTATCCGAAGCCGTGGATATGGTGCGAAGCGGTGCCGCGGATGTGCTCATGAAGGGCCTGGTGGGCACGGACAAGTTTCTCAAGGCAGTTCTGCACAAGGAACGTGGCCTGCTGCCACCCAAAGCGGTAATGAGCTACGTATGCGCCCTGGAACTGCCCCGCTACCATAAATTGCTCTTGATCAGCGACACTGCGGTGTTGCCTAATCCCGACCTCGACCAAAAGATTGCCATGATCAACTATAGCGTGGCCATGGCCAACCGTTTCGGCATACACAAGCCCAAGGTCGCCCTCATCGCCGCCACTGAAAAAGTAAGCTCTGGCCAACCCCTTACCCTGGAATATGCCCAGATTTGCAAGATGGCGGAGCGCGGACAGATCAAGAACTGCATCGTCGATGGCCCCCTGGATGTATTTCTGGCCTGCGATCCCCCGGCTGGTGAGATCAAGGGCGTGCAGACACCAATCGCTGGAGACGCGGACATCCTCATCTTTCCCAACCTGGAAAGCGCCAATAGCTTCTATAAGGGGTTGATGCTCTTCGCGGAAGGTGAACTGGCCGGCCTGATCCAGGGTACCGCCAAGCCAGTTGTGGTGATGAGCCGCAGCGAAAGCGCCGCTTCCAAGTATTACTGCGTGGCTCTGGCCTGCTTGATGGCGGGTGAACAATGAAACTGGCAATCGCCTCCGACCACGCTGGATTCGAGCTCAAAGCCGCCATCATCCAGGCTTTCCCCCAGCACGAATTCCAGGATTTCGGCACCCATTCCAGCACTTCCATGGACTATCCGGATACCGGAGCGCCCGCTGCCAGAGCCGTAGCCTCAGGTTCAGCCGAACTTGGCATCCTGATCTGCGGCAGCGGCATCGGCATGAGCATCACCGCCAACAAGGTTCCCGGAATCCGTGCCGCGCTTTGTTCCACAACCGATGTAGCCCGGCTTTCCCGCCAGCACAACGACGCCAACGTCCTATGCCTGGCAGCGCGCTTCACCGCCGTCTGCTATGCCATTGAGATAGTGCAAGCCTGGCTAGGAGCGGAGTTTGAGGGTGGCCGCCACAAACAGAGAATTCAAAAAATAAAAGAAATAGAAGGAGAACTCCCGTGAAACACATCCAAATGCAAGATCCCGAACTCTTTGCCGCAATGAACGCGGAACTTAAGCGCCAGCGCGAAAACCTGGAGCTCATCGCCTCGGAGAACTTTACTTCCCTGGCCGTGATGGAAGCCCAGGGCAGCGTTCTGACCAACAAATACGCCGAGGGTTATCCCTACCGCTGGAGCAAAAAGACCGGAAAGGTAAACTACGACCTCTACGGCCGTTATTACGGCGGCTGTGAACATATCGACGAAGTGGAGCGCCTGGCCATCGAACGCGCCAAGCAACTCTTCGGCGCGGAACACGCCAACGTCCAGCCCCACAGCGGATCCCAGGCCAACATGGCGGCCTATTTCGCTTTGGTGAATCCCGGCGACACCGTGCTGTCCCTGGAACTGGCGCATGGCGGCCACCTCACACATGGCCATCCCCTTTCCTTCAGCGGCCAGTTCTACAACATCGTCCACTACGTGGTGAACAAGGACACCGAACAGTTCGATTACGACGAATTGGAACGCCTGGCGCTCGAGCACCAGCCCAAGATGATCCTGGCCGGCGCGTCGGCCTACCCCCGCAAGATGGATTTCGCACGCTTCCGCGCAATTGCGGACAAAGTCGGCGCCAAACTCATGGTGGACATGGCGCACATCGCCGGACTTGTCGCGGCAGGATTGCACATGAATCCCGTACCCTACGCCGACGTCGTAACCTCCACCACGCATAAAACCTTGCGCGGACCACGCGCCGGCATCATCCTCTGCAAGGAGGAATTTGCCAAAGACATCGACGGCAAGGTCTTTCCAGGCATACAGGGCGGCCCGCTCATGCATGCTATCGCTGGCAAGGCCGCCGCGTTCCAAGAAGCCCTGCAGCCTGCCTTCAAGGCTTATCAGCAGCAGGTTCTGGACAACGCCCAAGCCCTCTCATCTGCCTTGAGCCAAGCCGGATTCAAGCTGGTGTCCGGCGGCACTGACACCCATCTGATGCTGGTGAACATGGGCACGGAGGATGAAGGCGGACCCAGCGGAAAAAAGATGGAAGAGGCCCTGGACAAAGCCGGCATCACCGCCAATAAAAATACCGTGCCCTTCGACACCCGCAGCCCCTTTGTGGCTTCCGGAGTGCGCCTCGGCACCCCATCGGTCACCACGCGTGGCATGGGCGCCGCCGAAATGGCATTGATCGCTGGTTTCATCAAACGGGTGCGCGAAAACCACGACAACGACGAATATCTGGCCTCTATGAAAGCGGAAGTCCGCGCCCTGACGGACCAATTCCCGCTCTATCCGGAATTGTAGAAAAGGGAACATTAGCTTAATAGCAACCCATAATTGCAAGGAGGTATCAATGATAACATTGACCTTGTCGAAACTATTGCCTGCCGGCACGGAATATTCCGAGATCAAGGTGCAGGAAAACCGCAACTTCAACATCAGCCTGCTCAATGGAACCGTGACCGCCAACAGCACCAGCAGCAGCGCCGGATTGATGTGCCGGACCTATTCCCAAGGCAGGTGGGGATTGGCTTCCTCGCCCATCCTCACTGAATCCTCGTTGCAGGATGTAGCCCGTAAAGCGGCGTCCAACGCCAAATTGCTCGCCGAGAAGGTGGCCGGCAGACAGGGTGTTTTGCCAACACAACCTGCCACGGGCAAACACCTCTTTTTCACCGCCCGGAACAAGGTCGGCAACCAGCAGCGCGTGGAATTCCTCAAAGACCTGGATGCTTACATAGCTGGCAAATACACCGACCTGGCTTCGCGCATGGTCAATTTCGCCCAGTTGGACATGGAAAAACAGATCCTGACCACCGATGGCGGCGATATGCAAAGCATGACCCCGCGCTCCATGATCGTGGTGCTGATGACCATCCTGCACAACGGCGAACCGCTGCAGCACTATGATATTTTTGGCGGCATGGGCGAATGGGAGGACCATTTCGTCAAGCCGGAAGACCTTTATCCCAAAATCGACGTCATCTATGAGCAACTGAAAGAAAAGCGGGACGCCGTCTTTGCCAAAAGCGGAACCTTCGATTGCGTGCTGGATTCGCGTCTGGCGGGCATCCTCTCTCACGAAGCCATTGGGCACACCACCGAAGCGGACCTGGTTCTGGGCGGTTCCATCGCCGGCGAATATATGAACCAGCAAGTGGCGAGCGAACTGGTCACTCTGATCGACATTGCCCATACCTGGGATGGCAGGATCTGCCCGGTTCCTGTGTTCATCGACGACGAGGGGACCGAAGCCCGGGACACCATCGTGATCGAAAACGGCATCCTGAAATCCTATATGCACAACAAAGAAAGCGCCTTACGCATGGGTCTGCCGCTTACAGGCAACGCCCGCGCCTATGCCTATTTCGACGAACCTCTGATCCGGATGCGCAATACCATGATCGTTCCTGGCCAGGACAAGGTCGAAGCGATGATTTCCTCCATCGAGGACGGATATTATCTCATCCAGCCTTCCAACGGCCAGGCTGATTCCACCAGCGAATTCATGTTCGGGGTGACCCGCGGCTACGAAATCAAAAACGGCGTTTTGGGCAAGCCGATCAAGGAAACCACGATCTCCGGCGTCGCTTTCGATCTGCTGAAAACCATCACCATGATCTCCTCGGAAATGGATTGGTCCTGCGCGGGAATGTGCGGCAAGAAACAGATGATCCCAGTGGGCATGGGGGGACCTTCCATCAAATGCCAGGTGAACATAGGAGGCAAATCATGAACACACGCGAACTGCTGGGCAGCATCCTGCAAAAACTCCAGGCTGGAGGCGCGGATAAAGCCGCCTTGTCCTACAATTCGGAAACGGACGAGGAATTCAATATCATCTTCAAGGAACTGAATCTGCTGCGCACCGTGGAAACCAACAGCATCGGCATGCAGGTGATCAAGGACCAGAAACAGGCGTCCACCCGGCTGAACCAGTTTGACCCGGCCTCGATAGACAAAGCGGTGCGGGATGTGCTGCAAGCCGTGGAGAACTCCAATCCCGATCCGGCTTTCGACATCTCCCCCTTTGACGAAGGATCCTGGACGGACGGCGACCTGCAGCCGGATGTGGACCAAGTGATCTTCCGCCTGCAGGAATTCATCGCCCTGATGAACGAGCGCTATCCGGAAGTGCATTTTGACGGCGGCCTCACTCACGAAAAGTCTTACAGCGCTTATCTGAACAGCAACGGAACCTGGTTCGACAAACAGCAGGGAGCCTATAGTTTCAATACTGTCTTCACGGCGAAAAAAGGCCGCAAGATGAGTTCTATGAATTATACCGGTTACGCGGTCGCAGACTTGAACAGGGAACTGCTGCAGATCAACTTCACGGAAGACCTGATCCGCCAAAGCACCGGCCAGACAGAGACTCAGCCAGTGCCCGGCAACTTCACAGGCGAGGTGCTGGTCGCGCCCTTTCTGGCCATGGAATTGATCGGAACCTTCATCCAGAGCCAGATCGGAGACAGCGGCCTGCTGATGAAGAGTTCCCGGTTCCCGGATCATCTGGGGCAGCGGATCCTGGGCGAGAAACTGAACATTCTGCACGATCCCCTGCATCCCGATTTGTGTTACCGCCAGCGCTACAGCGGAGATGGATTCAAGACCTATCCCGCTCCGCTGATCGAAAACGGCGTGCTGCGCCACTACCCGATCTCTCTTTACGCGGCCAATAAATGCGGAAAACCGCGCACAATAGGCTCGGCACTCAACCTGATAATCCCTCCGGGAACGGATTCTCTGGCCAGCATGGTCAAATCGATCCAACAGGGAATCCTCTGCATGCGCGCTTCGTTCGGACAGCCCAATGCCAACGGCGATTTCTCCGGTGTGCTGAAGAACAGCTACTATATCCAGGATGGAGCCATCGCCCATCCCATCAGCGAAACCATGCTCAACGGCAATATTGTCGAGATGCTGAACAACATCGTGGCGATCTCTTCCGAAAGTTTCAATCTGGGTGACAGTATCTTCCCCTATCTGCAGATCAAGGAAGTGTTCATCTCGCGTAAATAGTTTTATCGGCGCAAACTCCTGCCTTGCGAGATAACGGAAACCGCCATGGGTTGGGAAATCCGGTTGGTGCGGCAGGGATTTTAGTTATATATTTCTAAGGCAAGTGATTTAGCCGGGCAGAATTTTCCGGCCAGAACTCCTGCCGGCAATTTAAACAAGGCTGTATGCCATCATAAGGAGTAAAAAAATGCATTTATTAGTGAGTAATCTACCCGTCGATCCAAACAAGATCAGGGAACTGGCCAAGCCAGATTTCTGGGATTCGGTGCTCAAGTTCGCGCAGGTGAATGGAATCAAATTGCTCGTAGCCATTCTGATCTTTGTGATCGGAAAGTGGATCGCTAAATGGATTACCAACGTAGTACGCAAGATGATGAACCGGAAAAGCATGGATGCCACCCTGGTGTCCTTCCTCGGCAACATCATCTATGCCATACTCATGGTTTTCATCGTCATCGCCGCCATCGGAAAACTGGGTATCCAGACCACGTCGCTGGTGGCAATCTTCGGCGCTGCCGGCCTTGCCGTGGGTCTGGCGCTGCAAGGTTCGCTGTCCAATTTCGCGGCTGGCGTGATGATGATCATCTTTAAACCCTTCAAACTCGGCGATGCCGTCACAGCAGGAGGCCAGACCGGCACAGTTAGCGACATCGGCATCTTTCACACCTCCATCCTGACCGGCGACAACAAGAAGATCATTGTGCCCAACAGCGCCATCACCGGAGGTGCCATCACCAATTTCACCGCCATGCCCACCAGGCGCATCGAACTGAATGTCTCTGTCCCCGGCAACACCGACTTGAACAAAGCCCGGGACATCATCAACGCTATATACAACTCAGATGCCCGGATCCTCAAAAGCCCCGCTGCCGGAATCTCCATTGCCGATGCCACCGCGGCGGAAATCAAGTTCGGCCTCACCGCGCACGTGAATAACTCTGAAATGGGCGCCGTCCAATCCGACCTGCTGGAAAAGATCAAGCGCGCCTTCACCGAAGCCGGCATCTGGGCTTAAGGAGAAAACATGAACAACTTCAAACTTGTCCTGCTCGCCCTCGCCCTGTTCAGCCTGTCGCTGCTTTCAGCGGAAGGTTGGGAACTGGATTCGGACATCATGGTAAACCTTACCCAAAGCGCTTACAGCGACAACTGGACCGGCTCCGAACTGAGCAACATCACCTGGGTCGCGGCATCCAACAGTACAGCACAGAAACAGCTCAAAGAGTGGCTGAAAAACAAGACCACATTGAACCTCGCTTTCGGGCAGACGCATCTGCAAAAGCAGAACGCGCAAGGCGAGAACTATTGGGAAGCCCCGGATAAATCAACGGACAAGATCGCCCTGGAATCCTTGCTGCAATTCACACTGAAAACCTTCGTCGATCCCTATGTGGCGGGCAGGCTGGATTCCCAGTTTCTGGATGAACAGCCCGGACTGGAGACCTTTTTGGTCAATCCGATGCTGTTCACGGAAAGCGCCGGTATCATGAAGACCATCCTGGACCTCGAGAAAACTAAGCTGGACGTCCGTTTGGGCGGGGCGGTGCGTGAAAACGTGGACCGCAGGCTGGATGACGTTCCCATCGATGGCGGCGTGGAAGGCGTGGCCAACTTCAAACACGTATTTACCGCCCTCAATGCCAGCTACAACTCCAAACTGACCGCCTACCAAGCGCTGTTCAATTCCCAGTCCGACGTCCTGCCCAATGAAGACTGGAAAGCGCTGGACTACAAGTGGGAAAACCTTCTCAGCTTCAAACTCTGGAAGCTCTTGGGCGTGAACCTCACCTTCGACCTGATCTTTGATAAAGAGAAAGCCCCCGAAGCGCAATGGAAAGAGAGCCTCGGCCTGGGGCTCAGCTACACTCTGTTCTAAGCGCAGCCAACAGTCTCTGATTATACCCAAGGGAGGATTTCGGTCCTCCCTTTTATTACGTCTGGAAAAACTTGACAGGAATGCGACTGCCGGAGAGTAATAAAGTTAACCCATGCGCATCTTGAGTGATCAAGCCAATCCGGAGCATTGAGTTTTATAGCTCCGCGGGGCTTGTCTTCAGGCTGAACCGAATTGGTGGGGAAAACAGCTGTATTCTCACCAGCAGTTTCCCGCTGTCATTACGCCGTCATTGCGCGCTCATTACGGGCAAAGCGCGTAATGAGCGCGCAATGACCCCGCAATGGTTACGGGAGCCCTACCACTATTCCATGGGCTATGTTGATTATAAATACACCCGATTGGGGAGGAACCATGAGTAAGAGAGTGCTGCTGATCCTGCTGGTCTTCGCGTTGGCGCTGATCTCCGCCGCTACGACCGGGCGCCTGAATGTCAAGGTCCGCGACAGCAAGGGCAAAGCCCTGCAATTTGTCAATGTGTCCATTTTGAGAGATTCATTGCGCTTCACAGGCGGCCAGACCAACGCCAGAGGCACCGCTTCCATTCTCAATATTCCGCCGGGAACGTATGCGGTCAGGTATGCGCTCATCGGCTACACTCCCGTCGTGGTCAAGGATGTGGAGATCAAGGCCGGTAAAACCACCAGCCTCTCGCAAGTTTTGCAGAAAGACAATAATGTGATTATTATGCCTACCACTGTTGGAACGCCTCCCGAAGAAATCCAGAAAGGGCAGGAAGCATCTGCCAGCGCGAACACCGGCACTCTGTACGGTGTGGCGCGGGAATCGGGCGGACAGAGACTGGACAGCGTCATGATCGATTGCTGGCTGGGAGGTCAATATGTGGCTTCCGGCAGATCGGATCCCGACGGTAGCTACCTCATCCGCGACCTCATGCCTGGAAAGTACTACATTGAGGCTTCCCTGCAGGGATACGAGACCTGGGTGAAACAGGATGTTGCCATCAAAAGCGGCCAAGCCAGAAAACTGGACATCCGGCTTAAACGTGACGTTTTACAACCAATGCCTGCCAAACTCCATATTCGCGGTGGGCGGGCCAACGAGGTGAACTACACCGTGGACGGCATGAGCCCGTACGGCTCCGCGATGCAGATCCAGCCCGGCGTAACCTCATTCTACCCGCCGGACTGGAACACCGAGGACTACAATGCCATCACGCCCAATATCTACCACAGTCCGCTGACCCAGCCGCTTTCCACCTTCTCCATCGATGTGGACACCGCCTCCTACAGCAATATCCGGCGCATGCTCAACCAGGGCCAACTCCCCACGCCAAACACGGTGCGTACCGAAGAGATCCTGAACTACTTCGATTACGCTTATCCCCAGCCCAAAGGCGAACATCCCTTCTCCGTCTACACCGAAATGGGCGTCTGCCCCTGGAACCCCAAGCACAACCTCGTGCACATCGGCATCCAGGGCCGCAAGATCGACATGAGCCAGGCTCCGGCCAACAACCTCGTCTTTCTGCTCGACGTCTCGGGTTCCATGGACATGCCCAATAAACTCCCGCTGGTGAAGCAATCCATGAACCTGTTGCTGGAAAACCTGCGTCCCCAGGACCGCATCGCCATCGTGGTCTATGCCGGAGCAGCCGGATTGGTGCTGCCTTCGACTTCCGGCGAGGAAAAGACCAAGATCTCGGCAGCCATCAACAACCTGGAAGCCGGCGGTTCCACAGCTGGCGGAGCGGGAATTCAGCTGGCCTACAAGACCGCGGTGCAAAACCTGATCAAGGGCGGCAACAACCGCATCATCCTCTGCACCGACGGCGATTTCAACATCGGCGTTTCCTCGGATGCCGACATGACCGAACTGATCGAAGATAAGCGCGACGAAGGCGTGTTCCTCACCGTGTTGGGCTACGGCATGGGCAATTACAAGGACAACCGCCTCGAACTATTGGCGGATAAAGGCAACGGCAACTACGCCTACATCGACGATATCATGGAAGCGCGCAAGGTGCTGGTGAGCGAAATGGGCGCCACGCTCTTTACCATCGCCAAGGACGTCAAGCTGCAGGTGGAGTTCAATCCCGCGCACGTAAAGGCCTACCGGCTGATCGGCTATGAAAACCGGCTGCTGCGCGACGAGGACTTCAAGGACGACACCAAGGACGCCGGAGAATTAGGCGCGGGACACTCCGTGACTGCCCTCTACGAGATCATTCCAGCCTCTTCCACAGAGGAAATTCCGGGCATCGACCCCCTCAAGTACCAGGATTCCAAAATCAGCGAAGCGGCGCTCCAATCGCCGGAGGTCATGAACGTCAAACTGCGCTACAAACAGCCCGACGGCGATACCAGCATCCCTCTGGAAAC
>CAYSAT010000072.1:0-13947 GCA_964429035.1 uncultured Candidatus Cloacimonadota bacterium
GCAACTATCCCGGAAAACTTGGATATTGCAAGGATAAACCCAAATCCAGGCCCCCCAAAAACAGGCCTTTGTCAGCAGTCTGCGTCCCTCCGGGACTGTGGAGACATGTGTCGAACGTGCTGCGCTATCTAAAATGTCGTCCCGATGGGACTTTTGCAGACCGTTGAATCACTTTGCACGGCCTCCTTTGCTGGAAACAAAGGAACAATCCCACCCATCTAAATGAACACGGGTCTGTAGTATTAGCAAACAATGTTCGTGATTCCAGTTAATGGCCAATTCTATCAGAACTCACAAAACCCTAATTCGTTCCAGAGCGCAATTCAATTCCCATCAACCTTTTACAGCAATAAAATGCAATAAAATGTCTTCATAAACTCAGGCCGCCCTGGTGTCACGGCGTCAATCAAGCCTTAATCAAGCCTTAATCAAGCGTTAATAATAGACAAGTGATTAAGGCTTGATTAAGGCTTGATTAACGCTAAGCCCTGAGGGCGAAGCGTCTGAAAAGAATAATTTCCGATAAATGTCGCGCGGGGATACCCAATCCGGCATTTGCGTGAGGTTGAGTGATTTTGCCAGGTATGCAAGCCGCGGCGCTCCAGAAATCCCTTGACTGGGGAAAGGAATTGCGGAAACTGGCAGAAAAACAGGACAGAAAGGAGATGCGATGCAATTGAGATATTTGGGGCATTCGGCGTTCGAGCTGAAAAGCGCGGGGGGACAGACCATCCTGATCGACCCCTATCTGGATGGCAATCCCCTGGCACCGGTCAAAGCGGATCAAATCTCGGCCGACTTCATCGTGGTCACGCACGCGCATGGCGACCATCTGGGCGACGCTCTCAAGATCGCCAGGCGCTGCGGCTCTTTGATCATTTGCGTGGCGGAACTGGGAACTTACATCGCGAACAAGGGCTTAAACGTGCACCGGATGCAGATCGGCGGCGCGTACGATTTTGCCTTCGGGAGGGCTAAACTGACCATCGCCTGGCATGGCAGCCAGACCCCGGAAGGGCAATATGCCGGACCGGCTGCGGGCGTTTTGCTGTGGGTGGATGGATCTTGCATCTACCACACCGGCGACACAGGCCTGTTCTACGATATGAAACTGATCGGCGAACTGAACCGCGTGGACTATCTGCTGTTGCCCATTGGCGACAACTATACGATGGGGATCGACGACGCGGTCAAAGCTGTGGAACTGGTGCAGCCGCGCATAGCCATACCCATGCACTACAACACATTCGGCCTGATCGAGGCCGATCCGGAGCTGTTCGCGGAGAAAGTGCGCGCCTTGGGACGGGAATGCCTGGTCCTCCAGCCTGGAGCTACTGTCTAAGGCTTACTTCTTCAGTTCCTTGAGGGCTGCCGCGTAGTTCGGCTCGTGGGTGATGTCGTCCACCAACTCGCGATAGGCGACCTTTCCAGCCGCGTCGATGATGACCACTGCCCGGGCCAGCATTCCAGCCATCGGTCCGGTGACCATTTCCAGGCCGTAGTTGCTGCCGAAATCACGGTTGCGCAGTTCGGACAGGGTGATCACGTTCTTGATGCCCTCAGCGCCGCAAAACCGGGACAGGGCGAAAGGCAGGTCGCGCGAGACGCACAGGATCACTGCATTTTTAACCGACGCGGCCTCGGCGTTGAATTTCCGTACGCTCATCGCGCACACAGGCGTATCCACGCTGGGGAAGATGTTCAACAGTATCTTTTTGCCCTTAAAATCGGCCAGGGTTTTATCGTGCATGTCGTTGCCAGTGAGGAGGAAGTCCTTCGCCTTGACGCCGATTCTGGGCAGAGGGCCGGAAGTTTTTACAGGATTGCCCCGAAGATTGGTTGTAGCCATTGTAGCATCCTTTCTAACTGTTATTATCTTACAAAATAAGCCGCCACCCGGGAAAAGCGAATCCGGAAAAGAAAAAAGCCGGCTTGGCCAGGAAAATGGCAGAACCGGCTTATGGGGTTAAAAACAGGTTTAGAAGAAGAACAGCTTGACCGCGATGGCGATGAGCAGCGCGGAATTGATGGCCGCCCAGATCTGCATGCGCGTGTTGACGGCCTTGATCTCCTCGCGGTTGATCAGGGCTTTCTTCTCCACTTTCACGAGCAGGTTTTCGATCGTGGAGAGTTTTTCCTCGGTCTTGTCAAACTTCTTGATGTGGTTGTTGTGCGAAGTGTCGCGATTGATGCGCCGCGCGACTTCCAGGGCCACCGGGATAAAGGCGGGTATGAGTTTTTTCAAGGTCAATCCAAGCATTTCATCTCCGCGGATCAGAACCTGTAGCCAAGGTTCCCGTAGAGCGTTCCGGGCAAAACGGCGTGCGCTGTGTAGGCCAGGTCAAGTTTGATGCCTTGCACGTCCAAACCGATGCCGGCGTTCCAGGTGGCGGGGTTGGAATGGACTCCAAACCTGACGCAGAAAGGCTCAAATATCCATACTTCCACGCCGCCCATGAATTCGGTTTCCTTGGCGAAATCCTTCTTCACTTCGATGCTGGTGGTCACCCTGTCGTAGGGCACGTAAGAAAGGCCCAGGGCGAGTTTGGTGGGCAGGGTATGCTGGTTCGCGTCGCCCATGACGGCCGAATTGAGATTGCTCACGCTGAAGCCGAGTTTGGTGCGTCCATGCAAGAACGCCGTGGCGCCAAGGTCGATGCCGAAAGCGGAGTCGTCGTCGTCTTCCTCAAATTCGAGCCGGTAATAGTTTAGCGCGTAACCAAGGCTGATCCGGGAATGGATGTCGTTCTGCAGGTCGAAGCCGTGGGCCAGGCTCCAGGTTTGCTCGCTCATCAGGGTTTCTTCTTCGAAATCGACGTCGAAGAGCCGGGCTCCCAAAGCAACCGTGCCCAGTTTTCTGGGCAAGCGGATGCCCACGTTGCCAGTCTTGAATTCGGTAAAGGCCTGGCCGTTGAGCCTGCCAAAGCCAACCTGGGCTTCCATGTTCACGTAGGAAAGCCCGGCCGGATTGAAATAGAGGGCGTTGACGTCATCCGCGGCACTGGTATAGGCTCCGCCCATGCCTCTGGCCCTGGCTGAAGGGATGTAATCGTCGAAAACGGCAAGCAACAGCGCTGCCTGGATCAGGATGAGACAGAGTATAGCGTATTTTTTCATGAGAATTCCTTTCCGGCCTCTTACAGATTGGCTTTGATCACGATGGGCTGGACCGTGACTTCTTTCTGGCCGGTGCCGCGTTCGATCACTTCCAGATGGCAGTAATAGACGCCGATGGGCAGCCAGCGCATATTGGCGTCGCGTCCATCCCACAAAACGGATTCGATGCCCAGGGCATTGCTGATGTTCTTGTTCACCAGGGTGGCCACGATGCGGCCCTGGACGTCGTACACGCGCACGATCGCCTTCACGTTGATCCCCGTGGAAGAACTCTTGCAGCCATACTCGATGGTGATCTTTTCATTCATCTCGGGATTGAAGATGTTCTTCGCCGAATTGGGGTTGGTGATGTTCAGCCAGGCGATGTTGCGGCGAATTGCGGTGAGGATTTTTCCGCTGGTGATCGAATTGATGGAGGTGGTGTCGTAGTTGAAAGCAGCCAGTTCCAGAATGGATTCGCCATAGCTGATGGGCTCCAGAAGCAGCTTGATCAAGGTGTCTCCATCTGCCGTGGAAGTGATCGGTTCCTGCGCCTGGTAACTGATCCAGATCGAATCGCCGGCAGCCGAAACACTGTAGGTGGGCATGAAGGCGGACATGGTGCCCGCGAAATCCAACCCGTGGAACAGCACCTTGTTGGGATCGATCCTGATGCTGGCGCTATAAGAGGCAACGCCCCACTGCGGTTTGATGCGCGAACTGATCACATTGACCGGCACCTGGGTGTTGATCTCGGCGGCGGTGGTTTCGATTCTGAGGGTGGCGTTGGAAATATCGTCAATCTGGATCATGTCCGTCAATTCGCGGGGATTGACGGCGAAATAGCTGAAGGAGAAATCCACTACACCCTGAATGCGTGCCCAATTCTGGCCCGTGGTGATGGGAGGCCAGCTGAATCCGCTGCGGGGGAAACACTGGTCATCGACCTGGCAAGCGCCGCTGCCATCGTTGACGTTAAACTCGTTATAGTTGTTCGGCGTCGAGGTGACGTTCACATTCTCAACCCTTACGAACACGGATTCCCATTGCTCAGCTGTGGCAGCGTTGGACAGCGCGCCGGTGGTCACGAGCGTTGCCGGCGGTAAGGGATTGCCCTGAGTGAGCACCTGGAAACTTGTGGTGGGCGACATCTCGGTGAAGTCGTAATACTCCGTGATTGTCCCCGTGACCTGCACTTTATCGCCCCGGGCTGGATGATAGACGTTGGTGAAGATCAACAGCCCGCTCCAGGGTCCGCCATCGGGATCGGAAATCACAAAACCCATGTTGGTGGCGCTGGTTCCGGTGTAAAACACTTCCGCCACCACGATGCCCTCGACGGTGACGACCTGGCCTGAAAGAGGCGAAGCGCCATTGGCGGCCGTGGAGTATTGGACGTCGTAACAGGTCAGTACCTGGGCTGCCAGCCCCGAGGCCAGCGCCAACGCCAACACGCAAAGAAAAATGTGTCTCATCTATGGCTCCTTGTTTAACTGTTATTATCTAAGGGAAGCGGCTTGGGGTCACTGCTTGCCGGCTTGGCTTCCCGGATGAAGATCATGTCGTAAATCAGCAGGCACATGGCGATGAAGATGGCGCTGTCCGCCACGTTGAACACCGGCCAGCGGTCCATGCCCTTGATCAGATTGGGGATGTCCACGCTGACGAAATCGGTCACGGCGCCGAAAAACAGCCTGTCGATCAGGTTGTTGCCGATGGCGCCGCCCAGGATCAAGCCGAAGGCCACCACCTGCACCTTATGCGTTGCCTTGCGCAGCAGCCACAGGATAAAGATCACCGCCAATACAGTCGTGGTAACGAAAAACACCCTGTTCCAGACCGGATTGGGCAAGGAGAGGCTAAACGCGGCGCCGGAATTCTGCAGATGGCAGATCTGAAGGAAATCGCCCCAGGCGCCTTTGCCCACCCGGATCCAATCTCCCAGGGGAATGTATTTGCGGATGAGGATCTTGGACGCCTGGTCCAACAGGATGACCCCCACCATGATGATGAAGGCCGGAGTGGTGTTGATCTTGCGCATTCCCCCTGCCTACTTCTTCTGCTTGCGCTTTTTGTCTTCGCTCTTTTCCATGCAGGCGATGCAATAGGCAGCGTAAGGGATCATTTCCAGCCGGGTCTCGTTGATGTTTTCGCCGCACATTTCGCAGACCCCGAAACTGCCGTCGTAAATCTTGCGCAGGGCGTCGTTGAGCAGGCGGATCTTTTCCCGCTCCTGCTCCATCATCATCACGGTCTGCTCCATGAGATTGGTGTCCGAGCCCTGGTCGGCCTGGTGATAGGCATAGGAGGAAAGATCCCCGCTGCTTTCACGCGCGCCGATGCTCTGGTCCCGGTTGATGTCCTCCACGTAGGCCACGCTCTCGCGAAGTTCTTTCTGGATCAGTTCCTCGAACTTCTTAATCTTTTTTGCTGACAAAGGTTTAGCAGCCATCTATCGCTCCTGTGCAACTAGCATATTGGTTGGTTTGTCCAGATATCAAATCCCGCTTCTGATGTCAATGAAAATATCCTCATGGCCGGTTTGGCAGGGTCCGCACGAATTCCGCGACCAGTTCCCGCAGGCTGGTTGACGCCAGGGAGGCGTTGCGGCGGATCTCTGACTGGTCATGCGCGTCGGAATGAAAGAGGTTGCTGTAATTGGTGACGATCGAAAGCGCCAGCACCCTCATTCCAGCGTGTTTCGCGGCGATGACTTCCGGGACGGTGGACATGCCCACCAGATCGGCGCCCCAACTCGCGAAAGCCGCGCATTCCGCCCGGGTTTCCAAACTCGGGCCGGCAACCCCGATGTACACTCCCCGTTCCAGAGCCAGGCCCTGCTTCCTGGCGATCTTGGTGCAGAGCTCCAGATACTGGGGATCGTAGGCATTGTTCAAGCTGGGAAAGCGTTCGCCCAGGCTGTCGTCGTTGCTGCCGGTCAACGGGTTGACGCCCATGAGGTTGATATGGTCGTTCAGCAGCACGATGGAGCCGGGCCGCAAATTCTCGCGCAGGCTGCCCGAAGCGTTGGTGACGATCAGGGTTCGCACGCCAAGCGCTGCCATCACCCGGGTGGGAAAAACGACCGCCTCCATGGGATAGCCTTCATAGTAATGAAACCTGCCCTGCAGAAACAACAGCGGACGGCCGCCCAACTCGCCCAGCACAAGGTTTCCCCGATGCGAAGGCGCCGTGCTTTGCATGAATCCGGGAATCTCGGAATAGGGTGCTTTCCAAAGCGCCGGCACGGATTCCGCCAGTTCATTGAGCCCCGTGCCCAGGATCATTGCCGCTTCCGGCATAGCAGGCAAGCGCTCTTTCAGCCAATGGGCCGTCAACCGGTAATCCAGTTTCATGGCAGGCGGTTATCCTGGATCGGAGGGTTCGCGGCGGGGTTGATCTCTTCCTTGATCTGCTTGAAATCCGTATCCAGCAAGTGCTCGGTATCCTTGGTCAGCAGCGGGTCCTTGCCGATGCGGTCCATGAAGGTCTGCAGTTCGGAGCGGAACTGCATCAGGAACTGCCGCTTCTCTTCCTTGATCTGGATGTATTGCTGTTCCAGCGCGGTGAGGTATTGTTTGGCTTCCTGGATCGCGCGCTTGGCCTTCAACTCGGCTTCGTGCAGGATGTTTTCCGCTTCTTTGCGGGCGTTGGCGATGATATCAGCCTTGGTTTTCTCGGCAAAGACCAGGGTGCGGCTGATCAGTTCCTCGCGCCGTTTGAGGTCCTCGACCGCAGTGCTGGCCTGGATCGCTTCCTGCTTCACTTCGATCTGCAGCTGTTCCCGCCGCTGGATCTCTTTTTCCTGGCGGCGCTGATAGTCCTCCATCTCGTTCGCCAGCTGCTCCAGGAAGTTTTTCACTTCCTTCTTGCTGTAGCCGAACATCGAGCCGCTAAACTCCTGATGGCGTATATCTGTGGGGTACAATGACATCTATCCTCCCAAAAAAGTTAAATGAGCCTGTACAGCAGGCTGATAATGAGCTGGATGGCGAACAGCACCACCACCGGCGAAAAATCCAGGCCCAGAGGCGGAATGATCCTGCGGATGGGCGCCAGGACAGGTTCCGTGGCCTTGTACAGGATGCGGTAGAATTGGTTTTGGGGATCCTGGACAAACCAGCTGAGCAGAACCCTGGCGATGATCACGATGTTGTAGACCTGCAAGGCTTTGATGATCAGCAGAACGGGGATGTTGGCAGCTCCGGAAAGCATGGCTCAGTCCAAAACCTCGTGGCAATTGCGGCAGCGCGCTTCGTAGGCTTCCGTGCTGCCGACCAAAATCTGGTCATCCTGACGCACCGTGCGTTGGGTGCGGTTGGCGGGATTGCCGCATTTGACGCAGATCGCCAGGTTCTTGGTCACATATTCCGCGATGGCCAAGAGAGCTGGCATGCTGGCAAAAGGCCGGCCGGCATAATCCTGGTCCAAGCCCGCCACGATCACCCGGTAACCCTTGTCGGCCAGGTTGTTGCAGACGTCCACGATGGAAGAATCGAAGAACTGCGCTTCGTCGATGGCGATGATCTTCACTTCTTCGTTCAGATAGCGGTAGATGTCCGCGGGCGTGTCGATGGGAATGGAGGGGGCCTGCATCTGCGAATGGGACACGATGTTGTTCACGTCGTAACGGTTGTCGATCGCTGGTTTGAAGACCAAAAGGGGTTGCCGGGCATATTCCGCGCGACGGATCCGCCGGATCAGTTCCTCCGTTTTGCCGCTGAACATGCTGCCGCAGATAACCTCGATCCAGCCTGTTTTCTGGTTTATGATATTCACGATCGCTCCTTGCTCAAATTGCTGAAAAGACAGGATGCAAAACCGCCCGATTTTGTCAATTGATAAACTGCCGCCGCAGCGCATAAAGGTGATGGGCGATGATCCCGGCAGCCACCGCCACGTTCAGCGATTCCATCCCCGCCCGCATTTCCACGCGCAAAATCCCCCCTGCCAGCTTGCTGATTTCCGCGCTCAGGCCTCGCGCTTCGGAACCCAGGGCGACAATAATTCTGGCTCCAGAGGGAGGGGAAAAACCCGCCAAAGGCGCGCCGGAACCGGCTTCCGTGGCATAGACCGCCGCGCCGGTCCGCACTAATTCCGCGGCGTCCAGAGTGGAAAAAGGAACCCGGAACACGCTGCCCAGCGAAGCGCGGATCACTTTGGGCGAGGAAACTTCCACGCAATCAGGCGAAAGCAGAAGCGCGTCAATTCCGAAAGAAGCAGCCACGCGAAAGATCGTCCCCAAGTTGCCCGGATCGCTGATCCCGTCGAGGTAAAAGGCTCTGCGGAATTCCACCCGGCGCGGTTCTGGAAGCGGATACAAAGAAGCCAGGCCTTGCGGATGCTCGCTGGCGCAGAGTTGGGCCATTTCCCCCTCCCGCAGTTCAAAGGCGGGAACGCCATCCCACAAAGGCTTTTCCCCCTGGGTCAGATATTGCTCCAGCGGTTGGAGGCCATAATCTTGCAATTGAGCCAAAGCCCGCAAACCCTCGACCACCACCTTTCCCTCTTCCAGCCGGTGTTTTTTGGCTTTCAGCCCCGCCAGTTCTTTCAATCTGTTCTTGCTGAGTTTGGGCAATTCCGACGGCATTCTACAATCCTCTGTTTCGCATATATCTACGCACTTATCCACATTTGCGGTGGATAAACCCGATTTTGCAAAGTGCTGTTCTGTAACATCTTATCTTCGACCTCGGGGTCACGGTCCAAGTTATCCACACTTTATCCACATTCCTCGCAAGCCTGTGTTTACTAGAGGATTGTGAGTTTTTGCTGACGCCATTTCGTGCCAACTTGCATCCGCAGCAGATAGATTCCACGTCCCAAACCGGCAAAACCCGGTTCCGCGGAAAGCAGCCAGATCCCTTCTCCGGGCTCGTTTTGCAGGAACTTCTTATCAAGCACTTTTTGGCCCCGGAGGTTGTACAAACCCAGCCGGATTTCTCCGGAAATACCTTCCGGCAGAAACCAGCGCGCTGACGCCAAAGACCTGTCCCGGACTGGATTTGGGGCGATCAGGAGTTCCAGTTCCGGCTCCGCATAGGCATAATTAAAAGAGGTCGAATCCGACACATTGCCATTAGTATCGGTGCAGCGGACCACCACGTGTCCGGATTGTTGGACCGGCAGCCGCACCCAAAAAGACTCTTCAGTTATTTCCGGACGGTAGGTGAATAGCTCCGCATCTGGACTCTCGCCTTGGTAGAGATACACTTGATAACTCAGGGAATCCGGATCAGCAGGCTGGATCACGTAAAACTGGAGTGTTCCCAAAACTGTTGAAGAGTCTAAAACCTGCGGCACATCAGGTGGCACGGCATCGCCCAAACCACGGTTCAGAAACCTCAGCCACTGCGTGGAAGCGAACTCCAGATTCCTATATTGCCTCCACCAGGTATCGAAATATTGCCGATGCCAGGGGAACCAAATAGCCGCGGAGCCGACTGGATAGGCAAGCAGCGGTATATTGAGATTGCCCGCAAAAACCACGCAGGCATTCCACTTTACGAACAGTTGATACGACCAGTAGTTAAGTTCCGGACTGGGAGGGATCACAGAACAGCTGGCAATAAACTCTGCAATATCCACGTCATTATAAGCTGTATTCATCTCCCAGAGGCCCTCGCGGATATACTCCACGATCGGCTGCGCCAGGTCTATTCCGTATAGGCAAAGCTGGGTGAATTCAGCGTAGAACGTAGGCAGCGTCGAGGTTTTGATCGCCGAGCAGGTGATCGGATTGGTGAAGCCATCCGGATTCTGGATTCCGCCCGGTTCATAGGATTCCAGGTATTTCTGCGGAAGCAGCGCCGCGATCTGCTCCACGCTGCCCGTCGCAAACAAAGGGAGCATGGTCTGATAGGGAAAGCCCGCAGCCGGCACCAATTCTTCGCTGCCGACCACGTAATCCGCGGCATCCAGCACTTCCGCCAGCACCTCAACGCTCTGCATGGAGCAGGCGTCGAAGAGCAGGATGTCCAGTTGCGGAATGCCGTCCAGCGCTTCCTGCAATTCTCCGGCGGCAACGCTGATCAGGGATTGCGCTCCATTATCCGGGCAGATCCATTTGGGCTCATCACCCTTGAACCAGTTATCGCCATGCCCCCAAACCACCAGCATTTTCCGTTGCGCCGGATAGTGCTGGAAGCCCCAATTGACGAAGCTCTTCAGGGTCTGCGGGTCACCGCTGTCGATCTCGCCCAAATTGGCCAGCAGCGGCGAAGTGATCTGAGGCGAAGAATCGGTCCGGATCCTGCGCCGTTGTCCGCCCGGATAGGGTGAATCTGCGGGCAGATCGGTCTGCACGATCAGGTTCAGGTTGGCAGGGATGGCCACCGATTCCATGTCGTTAACGTCCTGCACGGCGTTTTGCCACAGATTGTTGTCCCCGGCCATATAGACCAGAATGGTCCACTCATCTGCCAGCAGGGGAACCGCGCACAGGGCTCCCAAAAGCAGGAGCAGCAGGGGCTTCATCACTGACCTGGTTTCCTTTTCCCTTTTCTCCTTGTGCCCTTTTGTCCTTAATATGGATACTCTTTGGCTTCTTCAAGTCCGGCCAGCACACGTGCGCCGCCCATGCACAGGGCCTCCATTTCCTTTTCGCCGGGATAGAGGTGCAGATTGGCGATAAAGCCCACCCGTTCGCGGATCCGGTCCACGATGTAGTCGTTGTAAACAAGGCCGCCGGAGAGGAAGATGCCGTGCACTTTGCCTTTCAGGACCGTGGCGCAGGCGCCGATCTCCTTGGCCACCTGGTAGCACATGGCGTCCAGGATCTGCGCGGCTTTCTGGTCGCCTTCCTGCACGCGTTTGTTGATCTCGATGCCGCTGTCCGTGCCCAAATACGCCATCAGTCCGGCGGTTTTGGTGAGGTAAGTGGTCAGTTCCTTTTTGGTGTATTTGCCGCTGTAAGCCATATCCAGCAGGTCGCCAATCGGCAGCGCGCCGGCCCGTTGCGGCGAAAACGGACCCATGCCCAAGAGCGCGTTGTTCACGTCCACCACGCGTCCCTGCAGGATCGCCGCCACCGATATTCCGCCGCCCATGTGCACGCCGATCAGGTTGGTCTCGGTGAATTTCTGGCCCAGTTCAGCGGCCAGAAGCCGCGCGATATAGCGGATGTTCAGAGCGTGCAAGAGTGATTTGCGTTCGATCTCCGGAATTCCGGATATGCGGGCGATGTCGTCAAATTCGTCCACCACCACGGGATCGACAATGAAGCCCGGGATGCCCAGTTCCTGCGCGATCGCGTCGGCGATGAAAGCGCCCAGGTTCGAGGCGTGGATGCGGCCCCAGAGGTTGGGGTCCTTGAGGTCGCGCAGCATATTGGGGCTGATCTTCATCGTGCCGCCGCTGACTGGACGGACCAGGCCGCCCCTGCCCACTACGGCGTTCAAGGTTGCGGGCGCGACGTTGTTTTCCGCCATGGCTTCCAGCACCAGTTTTTTGCGGAAATCATACTGCTCGATGATCCCTCCAAAGGGTTCCAGTTCGGCGGGGTCATGGCGCAGGGTCTTTTCGAACACGGGTTTGTCGCCGTCGTAAACGGCGATCTTGGTTGAGGTCGAGCCAGGGTTGATGGCAAGAATTCTGTGGGACATCAGTCCTCCCTTGGGTGTTTGATTTTGTTTTTTTCCTGCTCTCCGAGCCTTGGCGTTTTGTCAATCTTTTCTTGATTTGGCGGTTGGCCCTGGGGGTTAAGCCTTAATCAAGTCTTAATCAAGCCTTAATCAAGCGTTAATAATAGACAAGTGATTAACGCTTGATTAAGAAGTGATTGACTGCGTGGCGCCGGAGCGTAGTGGAGCATTCCAATGCTACATTGAATGCTACATTGAAAAGAATTGGCTCTGGGGAAAGGGTAAAAGGGCAAAGGGGTACAAGGGGCAAGGGCTGTCGCCGTAACACTGCGTTTACGCGTTTTTTTAATACAGAGAAAAGCAAAGTAAAAGCAGAGAAAAGCAGAGAGGCGATACAACAAAACAGAGATGCGTAACATAGTTTTGCAAACTGTTGTGACCGAAGGACTCCGTCCTTGGGTCTATTTGTCCCGCGGATGCAATCCGCTGGACACAACAGGATGCAATCCTATGCTACCAACAATCCGCTGGACACAACAGGATGCAATCCTATGCTACCAACAATCCGCGGGACACAACAGGATGCAATCCTATGTTACATGGCTGCGTAGTTGGGGATCCAGTCTTATAGGGCTATCACGCCTGCTCCGATCTGGCGCCGCAAACCCGGCTGGCGCTGCTTCCCTGCCCGCGTTAAGTGTTTTAGCGCAACTTTCCCTTGCCAGTTTCCTGCCCCTCCAGATATCATAAACGCAAATACTTTTTGGCGCCTGTTTTGGGGACCTCCTACACGCATTATGGCGTCGCTTTGGGCGCGCAGCACATGTTTACCGGGTGACAGCCGTGAAATTCTACCGCGGGGACATCCGCCCCAACGAGTTGCAGGCCTGGCTGGATGGGAATATGAGGCCCGGGATGCGTGAAGATGAAGTGCGGGGTTTGCTGCGCGGCGTTTTAGAATGGTGATTGGCGGAGGGTGGTAGCGGCGCTCGCCGAAGCGCCGTTGGGAAGCCGAATTCCGCTTCGGCGAGACTGCGGAGCAGGCTGCAGAAGTTGGTACGGGCGGACAATGCTCCGCCCATGAATACGGCGCTGCGTTGAGCGCCGGTACAGGCGACCTGCGGCCGCCAGGCAAAGCGGAATTTGCCTTCCCATCCGCACATCTCTGTTCAAATTCGTGTGAATTAGGGAGTATTGAAAGAAATGTAGTTGCTACTTGGCCAGCATGTAGTCGATGATTTTCCTTCTTCTAGTGGCTCTAATACCTTGATGGGCTTTGATTTTTGCTTTGAGGGAGCTGTTTATTCCCTCTAGCGAATTTGTGGTGTTGGGAATCAGGCGATCTAAATACTTTTGGTAAGTGAACAGATAAGGAGTATTTGAGCATAGGCTACGAATTGCACTTCTCAGTCGTCTATGCGTGTAGAACCACTTTCCGGTACTAGAGTAAGTTCTTTCTTTCAAGAATTGGTCCCACCTCAACCGCCACAACTCAATAAGCATAGAGAATACTGCTTCACAGGTAGAGCTTAGAGTTTCGACAATCGCTTTCAATTCAACCCCGGCTGGAAGCTTCGGATTATTGGTTAGGTATCTTGTGATGATCTGTTTCTGATGGAACTGACACATTTGTACAGGGATGCCAGGAAAAGCTGAAAACAATCCCTTTTTGCCATCGCAGACTATGCCCGTCACTAAGCAACCCATAGAGATAATTTGTTCTATGCCATGCTTGTAAGTGTCTAGCGTTTCATGCTTCACATATAGCCAGAGGAGGTTAAGCTTGCGGTTGGGATCCCGAAAGATACTTACCCCAAAACCTCTTCTGAAATAAGTAGTATCCATTACTACGACTGCATTTGAAGGATAGTCTATGACCGGGGTAACCTGGTGGCTGTTCAAGTACTTTTCAATCACTGGGTGGCTAACAGAATACCTTTCACAGAGCTCTTGTATAGTTTGTTTGTGGTCGATATAGTCCTGCCAGATCTTACCGGCCAAGGAAGCAGTGAAGTCTCTACGCTTGTTGCTGAATACGTGCTTGCAGTCGAAACACCGGTATCTTTGCATTCCTCTGAAGAAGCCGTTTTTTTTACTCGATTCGAATGGCATTTGGGACAGCGTTTTCTATACACTTTTATCCTCCATAATAAAAGTCAGTGCTTAACTATATGCCACTCTTATGAATAACCCCTTTTTTAGCAACTACATTTCTTTCAACCCAAATAATGCAGTAGGAATCTCCCAGTCCGATTTTCTGAACTGATTC
>CAYSAT010000073.1:0-13565 GCA_964429035.1 uncultured Candidatus Cloacimonadota bacterium
TCAACTCATTTCAATGAGTGCAGGACTTCAGGGGATATTCATCCAGCAACTGACACGTTCTCAAGGTGCTTTCCCGTGAAGTCCTGCACAGGTTGAAACCGGTTGATTGCTATGGTGGCCTCTCTTTTTGCACGGGCGATAAATCACCCGCCTACCATCCTACGCACCCTCCGGGGCTAGCCCTTTCGATTGGCTGGAGATTTCTTCTTTTTTCAGCGTTGATCCGGTTTCGCCCCCGCTATCATTACGGGATCACTGCGCGCTCATTGCGGGCTTTCCCCGTAATGAGCGCGCAATCACCCCGCAATGGTAAGGGGAGCCAGAGGGGCAAACCCGGCCTGTGCCGGATTCACGCCCCGCGAATTGCCAGAAAGTCTGTTCTATTCAGCGGAAGCGGCGTTCAACCCGCTGCCAGACTCTTTTTGTAAGCCCGGTATTTTTCGCGCAGCGCTTCGTTATCCACAGCCAGGATCTGGATGGCGAGCAGCGCGGCGTTTTTGGTTCCGCCAACAGCCACGCAGGCAACGGGAACCCCAGGGGGCATCTGGGCAATGGACAACAGGGCGTCGAGCCCGCCCAAACCTCCACTGGCCAGAGGAACGCCGATCACTGGCAGCACGGTTTGCGCGGCGACCACACCAGGCAGATGGGCAGCCATTCCAGCGACGGCGACGATGACCCGGACGCCCTCCGTTTCAGCGTCGCGGGCAAGTTTGGCAGTCTGTTCCGGAGCACGGTGCGCGGACGACACATGCAGGTCGAAATCCACCCCGAATTCGCGCAGCAGCGCTTGCAAAGGCTCACAGGCCGGCAGGTCGGATTTGCTGCCCAGGATCACACGGATTGCTGGCATGATTATTTGGAGTTGTGCTCGGGCAGAATGGTGAGCAGCTGGTGGATATCTTCTTTGTTGGAAGCGGAACTGAAGGCTGCCAGCACCTCGGGGTTCATGATCAGTTTGGAGATGTAGGAGAGGCTGAAGAGGTGCTGTTTGTCGTTGTGCAAAAGGAGCATGAAGAAGATGTTCACGGGCTGGTTGTCCGGGGCGTCGAAATCCACTGGGACGCTGGATCTGCCGAAGAGGATGCTGGGCGCTTTGATCTTGGAGGGATGCAGGTGGCGGGGATGCAGCAGGGCGACTCCGTGTCCGATCGCCGTGGAGATCAGTTCTTCGCGGGCCACGACCACTTCGTAGAGCCAGCGGGCGTCGCGCACCAGTTTCAGGTCTTTGGCTTTTTCGCTGAGGATGCGGATGGCGTCGAATTTGTTTTCGGCGGCAAAATCAAGGAAGATGTTTTCCGGCCGCATGTATTCCTCAAAGTGGCAGATAACGCGTTTGAGGGCCAGCAGTTTCTCGTCGGTTTCGTTCAGGTTTTCCAGCCATTCGTTGAGGGAATCTTCGTCGATCTTGACGTTTTTCCCCACCAGTTTGGTCTCGAAAGTGCCGCTGGATATCATCTCCTGCACTACGCGTTCGGAAACCTTGAGTTTCTTTGCTACATCGGCTTTGGACAGGAATTTTTTGGCCATATTAACCTCCCTGGGTTGTGGCGTTATAGTCCTGGTTCCGGGCTTGGTGCCAAGGTTTATCTTGACAAAGATAGAGAATTTTCTGGACGTGGCATAATGGTCAAGAAATTTGTTTGCCTGGGACTGCTTTGCGCGGTACTTTTGGGGTGCTCATACTCCGTATATTCAAATGCTTACCCGCATTTGAAAAAAATCGCCGTGCGCGCCTTTGAGAACCTTTCCCCGGAGTTTGAACTGGGCGATAAAGTGCTCAACGGCCTTTCCCAAAAGTTCCAGAGCGACGGCCGTCTGAAGCTGGTGACCCAGCAGCCGGATTGCACGCTGGAAGGCAGCATCCTGGACTTTGAGGAGAACATCAACAGCTTCGACAGCGGCAACAACGTCCAGGATTACATGCTGCGCCTCACTTGCAGCGTGGTCTTCACCGACCTGGTGAACAACCAGGTGATCTATGAAAACAAGAGTTTGCTGCTCCAGGAGCCTTACGCGGTCTCCGCTGCCAGCACAGCCAAGGCTAAAAGCAAAGAGGAAGCCACGGATGAACTCATCGACAAGCTCTTCAAAACCATCGTCCAAAACAGCCTCGAAACCTGGTGACGCAGTTCGCCTGAACCGTTGGCTGGCCGAATGCGGAGTGTGTTCGCGGCGTGACGCCGACGCACTTATCCGTGGGGGCGAAGTGCGCGTCAACGGCGAACTCTGCACCGATCTTTCCCGCCGGATCGATCCCGCTGCGGACGAGGTGGAGCACCGTGGCAAAGCCTTGCGCAGATCTTCCCAGCGCGTCTACCTGATGCTGAACAAACCCAGCGGCTACGTGGTTTCCCGCCGCGACGAATTTGCACGCCACACCATCTACGACCTGCTTCCAGACAGCGCCGCGAACCTCAGTTACGCCGGGCGTTTGGACAAGAATTCCGAAGGCCTGCTGCTGCTTACCAACGACGGCGAACTCATCAACGGCCTCACGCATCCTTCCCGCAAGGTGGAAAAGGTTTACCGCGCCCAGATCAACCGCCGTCTGAACCGCCAGGAATTGGACGCACTGCGCGCCGGAGTAAGCATCGAAGGCGGCGTGACCCAGTCTGCGGGCGTGTTTGTGAAGAGTTCCACGGAGAGCGGCATGACGCTCAAGATCGTGATCACGGAAGGCCGCAAGCGCCAAATCCGCCAGATGATAGAAGCGGTGGGAGCCCGGGTCCTCAGTTTGAAGCGCCTGCAATTCGGCACCCTGGCGCTCAAGGATTTGCCGCCTGGCAGATGGCGTCCGCTCACTCCAGCCGAGATCCGCGGCCTCAAATACCTCGCGGAGCGCCATCCCGCATGAATATCGCCCTCGTCGGACTGCCCAAAAGCGGCAAGACCACCATCTTCAACGCTCTTACCGGCGGCAATGCCAGCACGGATAAATACGCCCCCGCAGCCACTCAAGCCAACATCGGCGTGGTGGAGGTCACCGATGACCGCGTGGCCAGGCTTTCCGCCATCTACCAGCCCAAAAAGACCATCCCCGCCCAGATCGAATACCGCGACTACCCCGGCATCTTTTCCGCCCACGCCGAAAACCCGGATAACGCCCTCTACTCCGACATCAAGGCCAATGCCGGCTTCGTGCTGGTGCTGCGCGCTTTTGCCGACGAAGAGCTTGAAGGGCTGTTCGCCGCGGGTTCGCCTCTGCAGCAACTGAGCGCGTTCGAAGACGAAATGATCCTGGCCGACCTCATCGTGGCGGAACGCCGCATCGAGAAGATCGAGCTGGGCTACAAGCGCGGCGTGAAGACCCCCGCGGTGCAATTTGAGGAAAAGGTGCTGCGCCAGGTCTGCCAGTGCCTGCAAAGCGGCCAGCCCTTGCGCTCCCTGCAGTTGCACGCCGAAGAGGAAAAGACCCTGCGCGGCTTCCGCTTCTTCAGCCAGAAGCCCATCCTGGCGCTGATCAACTGCGCGGAAGGCGATTACCACAGTTTGGACGCGCTTCAGGCCGAAATCGCGGCGAAAGGCTACGCCGCGGAAGTGATCGCCGGCAGGTTTGAAGAGGAACTCAGCAAGCTGGACAGCGAGGAAGCGGCCATATTCCGCGAAGACATGGGCATCCCGGAAAGCATCCGCGAACGCTTTACCCACCTGTGTTACAGGCTGCTGGGCTACATCAGTTTTTTCACCGTGGGACCGGACGAAGTGCGCGCCTGGACCATCGAAGAGGGCGACAACGCCGTGACAGCCGCCGGAAAGATCCATTCGGACCTGGCGCGGGGCTTCATCCGGGCGGAAACCTTCCGCTACGACGACCTGATCGCGCATGGCTCGGAAAAAGCGCTGCGCGAAAAAGGCCTGTTCCGCCTGGAGGGCAAGGACTATTTAGTGCGCGACGGGGACGTGATCAACGTCCGGTTCAGCGTTTGAGGCTAATCGATGGCTACCACCGCTAAGAGTAAAAGCATCCGAAAAACCAAGCGTACCTTGCGCAGTTGGCAAAAGCGTCTGATCGCCGGACTGCTGACTCTGTTCGGAATGCTGGTGATGCTCGCCCTGATCCAAGGCCCGGAGACGATCCAGGCCGATGCCGAAGCCCTCAACTCAGCCGGCAGTTTCTTCACCTGGCCCTTCCTCTCCGAGGTCCCGATCGCCAATCTGATGGGCGTTTTCGGCGTGGCGGTGGGCTTCCTTTTCACCTATCTCTTCGGCTACGTTTTGTCTTTAATCGGCGCCGCTTTGTTCGCGCTGGTCTCGCTGCAATACTTTTTGGAGCCGGAAACGCCGCGCAGCCGTCAAAAGGGCTACCTGCTGATCATCGTGGTCTTTCTGCTGCAGGTGCTGCTGGCCCGGCCTCTGGAAAACTACCGCCACACCGTGATTCCGCGCGCCATCTGGAACGGCCTGGAGGCCGTGTTTAGTTCCTTTGGCGCCACGCTGCTGCTGGTTTTGGGCATGGTGCTCACCGTGATCCTGATCTTTGAATGGAACCGCCTGAAAGCCTGGACAGCCAAGCTGTGGGCGGATTTTGCCGCGCGGCGCGAAAACCGCAAGGGCAATCTGGCTTCCGGCAAGCCCACCATCCAGGCTGGAACGCCCCTGCCAGCCTCTGCTCCAGTGATCCAGAACCATTCCCAGGTGCCTGAACTGGCCTATCCGGAACTGCTTCCAGCCAACACCAAAAAAGAGCCCGCCGCCAAAGCCAAAAAAGCGCCCGAACCCAAGCGGGAAGCCGAGGCGGACGACGACGAAGAGCGCGAATACGTGATCCCCTCGATCTCCGATTTCCTGGAAAGCCCGGTGAAACTCTCGGAGCGTGACCGCAAGGAGATCGAGGCGCAGATACTAGGCACCAGCCAGATCCTGAAGGGCAAGCTTGCGGAATTCGGCATCGACGCCGAAGTGCGCAACGTCAACATCGGCCCCATCATCACCCAATACGAACTGGAACCCGCCAAGGGTGTGAAGGTCAGCCGCTTTTCCTCGCTTGCCGACGACCTCGCTTTGGCCATCAAAGCCAAGGCCATACGCGTTCAAGCGCCCATTCCGGGACGTGGACTGATCGGCATCGAGATCCCCAATTTGACCCGCGACATGATCTATCTGCGCGACCTGCTGCTCTCCGAAGAAATGCGCGCCACACCGTCCAAACTCGCTTTCGGACTGGGCAAAGACATCGCCGGGCGTCCTTTGGTGACCGACCTCGCCAGGATGCCGCACTTGCTGATCGCAGGAGCTACGGGCAGCGGCAAAAGCGTGTGCATCAACACCATCATCATGAGCCTCATTTTGCGCACCACGCCAGACGACCTCCGCCTCATCCTGATCGATCCCAAACGCGTGGAACTGGCTGGCTACAACGAACTTCCCCACCTCATCGGAAGCGTGGTCACCGAGCCCGACACCGCCCTGGAAAACATGTATTGGGCGGTGAAAGAGATGGAACACCGCTACGAACTACTGCAGGAAGCCAAAGTGCGCGACATCATCTCTTTCAACGAACGCGCCGGCAAAGACAACGAACTGGAAAAACTGCCCTACATCGTGATCATCGTGGACGAGTTTGCCGACCTCATCCTCACCAGCGGCAAAGACATCGAACTGCCGATCACCCGGCTCGCCCAAATGGCCCGCGCAGTGGGCATCCACCTGATTCTGGCCACGCAGCGCCCCTCGATCAAGGTCATCACCGGCATCATCAAAGCCAATTTCTCCGCCCGCATCGCCTTCCAGGTCTCGTCCAAAGTGGATTCCCGGGTGATTCTGGACATGATCGGCGCGGAACGGCTTCTGGGCAATGGCGACATGCTCTTCCTGCCGCCCGGAAAAGCCCTGCCCGAGCGCATCCACGGCGCTTTCGTGAGCGACCATGAGATCGCCAGGGTCTGCGAATTCCTGGCCATGCAGCCCAAGCCCAGGCAGGATTTCAGCGTGGCGGTGGATAGCGAAGAGGACCTGGGAAATTTCGACTACGACGACGAACTTTTCCCTGAAGCGGCAAGGGTGGTCGTGAGCGCCAACACCGCCTCCGTCTCTATGCTGCAAAGGCATTTCCGCATCGGCTACGCCAGGGCTGGACGCCTCATCGACCTTTTGGAGCGGGCGCGCATCATCGGACCGCATCTGGGCTCCAAATCCCGCGACGTGCTGGCTACCACGGAAGAATTGGTGCACCGCGGCATCGTCCGCGAAGATTGATTTTCAGCAGGGAAAGGCGTCGATGCGGGTAAATAGTGCAAGATTGGAAGCGTCCTGGAGTTGGCCAGCCCAATCCCTGCCGATCCTCCGCCGGACTTCCCCCGAAAACCGCGGGAGGAGCGGCAGTGGGGCGTCTGGGACACGGGAACCAAGATTGGGAACGCTGTCTTGGACTTGCTAAACCAGAATGTGTATGCACCGGAACACTGCCTTCAGGCGGTCGGTCCGCCGCGTTTACGCGGTTTTTAACACAGAGAAAAGCAGAGAAAAGCAGAAGCACGAGCCAACAACACAGAGACGCAGAGGAACAGAGTTGTTAAGAACTACGAACGGGCACGAATGCTCACGAATGTAATGATAGAATTGGATACGGATTAAACGGATTGAACGGATTAACGGATTTACGACAGGATGAAGAAGCGTAATGGCAGATATGAGCAATGCCAGACCAATGGCTAGTGGCACACGCTGTGCCTCCATGCCTCTGTGCCTCGGTGTTGTGGGTTCGCTGCCCTGCTTTTCTCTGCTTTTACTCCGCTTTCTCTGTGGTAAAAACAGCCTTGTACGCAATGTTCAGGCAATGCAAGATTCTTACAATATGACCAAGGACAAACCATGCTGAGATTCAACCGCGCGCTGCTCCTACTGCTGCTGCTGCTGGCAGCGCTGGCAACGCTTAACGCGGCGACCACCACCGGGGCGCTCTACGCCAAATTGCAAAGCGCCTACAAGGGCCTGGCCAGTTTCCAGGCCGACGTGCAGCAGAGCAATTACTACCCGGCCCTTAAGCGCAGCATTTCCTACAGCGGCAAGATCTGGTTTACGCCGGGACGCATGCTGATGAGTTTCACCCAGCCCAGCGTGCAGCGCCTGCTCATCCAGAACGGCCGCGTGGAACTCTACGACGCCTCGTCGAACACGCTGTTCCGCAGCGCCATGGCTCCGGAATTCGGCAAGATGAACCCCGTGGAGATCTTGCAGTTGTATTGGAATAAATCCGCAGTGAGCGTGGTTTCCGAGGACAAGAACAGCGCCAGCGTGAAACTGGTGCCCCGGCAGGATCCCCTCGTGAAGAGCCTTTCCGCCACGCTGAACAAGAATTCCGGGCTGATCAGCAAGCTCAGTTATGCCGATAAAAGCGGAAACAGCGTCACCTACAACTTTTCCGGCATCAAATTGGGCGCCGGGATCGCCGCCTCCGTATGGAACCAGGCGTATCCCAAGGGCGTCCAGATCATCGAACAATAGGAGAGAAAACACTATGCTGGCACTAATCATGGCAGGCGGCTCGGGAACCCGGTTTTGGCCGGCAAGCCGCGCCGCGAACCCCAAGCAATTCCTGCGCGTCACCAACCATAAATCGATGCTGCAGCTCACTTACGACCGGCTCACCCCGCTCATTCCGCCTGAACGGATCTATGTGGTCACGGCGGGCGAACAGGCCGCTTTGGTGCGCGAACATTTGCCCCAACTGCCCGCCCAGAACGTGATCGCGGAGCCCTTTGGCATGAACACCGCGCCTTGCATCGCGCTCAGCGTGGCTTATCTGGAGCGGCTCTATCCCCCCGACCAAACCATGCTGGTGCTGCCCGCGGACCATGTGATAGCGGACACTCCGGCGTTTCTGGCGAGCCTTGCCAAAGCGCAGAAAGTGGCGCAAAGCGGCGCTCTGGTCACTTTCGGCATTGTGCCCGAATACCCCGCCACAGGTTACGGCTACATCGAATCCGGAGAGGAAACGGAGCCGGGAGTGAGGCAGGTGCTGCGTTTCAAGGAAAAGCCGGATTCCGCCACCGCCACGGAATTCCTGCGCAGCGGCAATTTCTATTGGAATAGCGGGATGTTTTGCTGGACCCTGGCCTCGATCAGAGCGGCGTTTGAGGCGTTTTTACCCGACGCGCCCAGACTGGCCAGAGAGGTCTTGGACCTGCGGAAGGCGCACGCTTCGGAAGCAGCCGCGGCCGAAGTTTACATGCTCATGCCCAGGACTCCCGTGGACATCGGCATCATGGAGCCCAGCGAAAACCGCGCTGTGATCCCGGTAAGCTATGGCTGGAGCGACGTCGGTTCCTGGAAAGCGCTGGCGGACATTTCCACCGCGGATAAGGATTTGAACAGTTTCCGCGCTCCTGGCCTGGCCATCGAAGCGCATTCCAACTATGTTTACAGCGATAAATTCGTCGCTCTGATCGGAGTGGACGACCTGTGCGTGGTGGAGACCCCGGACGCGATCCTGGTGAGTTCCAAATCACGCAGCGAAGAGGTGAAGAAGGTGGTGGAACACCTGAGCGCCAACAAGAAGGATGAACTGCTATGAAGAAACTGCTGCTGATCCTGTGCCTGGCCTCCCTGGCCCTGTCCGCTCTGGCCGTATTTACGGAAGACATGGAGTATAGCGGCTACACTGGCGTTCTGGAAGAGCGCGGCGGACATTGGTGGCTGCATGAAAACTACGGCGACAGCCTGCGTTTGCTGCTTGCACCGAAGGCGAAGCTGGACAGCCTGGAATACGTGATGGCGGCTGGCGATACGGTGAGCGTGGAAGGATTCCGCGACAAAGAGCTCTTTCTGGTGGGCAAGATGTGGAACCTTTCCCGCGAAGCTTCCATGCTCTGGCTGCGCTGGCTGGACTATGGCAGCCTTTCGGCCAACAGCCTTTCCTCCTACACCGTGGATGCTTCCAAGTGCATCGGATGCCGGCTCTGCGTGGCTCCGTGCCCCATGGGAGCCATCACGATGGTGAAGGGCAAGGCGGTGATCGACCTCGAGAAATGCGTGGAATGCGGCATCTGCATCGAGGGCTATGGCAAATTCAAGGGTTGCCCGGTGAGGGCGATCGCTCCCAAATAGCCTTTGTGGCAGGATCGATGAGCAAGTGGAGGATCTATCTCCAGGCAGTGGCCGCCATGCTGTTTTGGGCGCTCACCTTCGTCTGGATCAAAGACGCGCTGGTGGCCTACCGTCCCTACGAGATCGTGTTTCTGCGGCTGCTGCTGGCTTCCGCGCTGCTCTTTGGCGTGATCATCATTGGGCGCCAGAGGGAAAAAGTGGCGCGCCGGGACATGCTCCAATTGATGCTGGTGGCGTTCTTTGAGCCCTTCCTCTATTTTCTGGGCGAAGCCAACGGCATGCAATACGTGTCGTCCACGCTGGGTTCGCTGATCATCTCCACCATTCCCATCGTGACAGCGGTGGGAGCCTGGCTGATCCTGAAGGAAAAGGTTTCGCCGCTGTTGTGGATCGGGCTGGTGGTTTCCTTTTCCGGAGTGGCGCTGCTGAGCCTGGTGGAGCCGGACATTTCCGGCACCCTGAAAGGCATCCTGCTCTTGCTGGTGGCGGTTTTCGCCGGGATGTTCTACGCGATCACGGTGCGCACGATCACGCGCAAATACCGCTCGCTCACCATTGTAGCCTGGCAGAGTCTGTGGGGCTTGCTCTACATGCTGCCGCTCTTTCTGTATTACGACTGGGGGCACTTCAGCGCCATGCAGCATTCCGGCAAGGGCTTGCTGACCATCGCCGCGATGTCGCTCTTTGCCTCTGTGGGGGCTTTCATGCTTTACACGGGCGTGATCCGCGAATTGGGCGTGATCCGCTCCAACGTGTTCACGAACCTGATCCCGGTGTTCACCATCTTCCTGGCCTTTCTGATGCTGGGCGACGCGCTGACGCTGTACGCTTTGGGCGGCGTGGCGCTCACCGTGCTGGGCCTGCTGGTTTCCCAATATCCGGACCTGCGCAAACTGCGGCGCAAAGCCGGCAGCCAAAATCAAGCCGGAAATGGAATGTAACATGCATGCTATTTATAACAGAGAAATATACTTACAGTGGAGGTCCGGAATGCGAGCATCCGGCAAACTGTCCGTTTTGATCATTATTCTGGCTGTGGCGGCGTCCTTGCTGGCAGGCCAGAACGTGAGTTTCAGCGTCAGCCCCGCCCAGCTCAAACCGGGCGACAAGGGCGTGCTGAGCGCCACTTTGAGCATACCCAAGGAACTGAACAAAAAGCAGTCCTACGATCCTTCCGAAGGCGAAGGCAGCTATCTGTACGTGAGCGGAACCGCTCCAGGCCTGGCTTTCGGCAGCACCCAGTATCCGCCTGCCGACCACGTTTCCAGCGATGGGATCTGGGAATATTACGGACCCCTGACCCTGCGCCTGCCCTTCACCGTGAACGCCGACGCCAAGCCAGGCAGAATCAGCATCCAGACCGCGATGGGCTACGGGCTGTGCCACAAGTCCAACGGCTTTTGCGATCCGCCTTCCGAAAGCACAGGCAGCGCGGCTGTGACGATCCTGGCCGGAGCCCTGACTCCCGACACACCTGTCAGTTCCGACACCCTATCTGATACCGTCCAGGCCTTTGCCGCTACTGACACCGGCTCTGTGGCAACATCCGCCGAAACATCCGAAAGCGCCTCCGATCCTGCCTCAACTGCTCCCGCAAAGATCCTCCTCTATATGCTGATGGCGATATTGGGCGGAATCGTGCTGAACTTCACGCCCTGTGTGCTGCCCATTTTGCCGATCCGCGTGATGAGCATGATCAACCAGGCGCAGAAAGACGTGAAGAAGGTGATGCTGCACACGCTGGTTTACACCTTGGGAGTTCTGATCTCCTTCGGTGCGATAGCCGCGGTGTTCGTGATCGCAAGGGCTGCCGGAGTCAACCTCACCTACGGCTTCCTCAGCCAGAGTTTGGTTTACAATATGATCATGCTGAGCATCCTGTTCATCTTTGGGCTATCGCTTTTAGGCGTTCTGGAATTCACCGTTCCCGGCATGAACGCAGCCGCCAAAACGACCTCCAAAAAGGGCTACGCGGGCTCTTTCTTCGGCGGAGTGTTCGCTTTCCTGATGGGCTTTGCCTGCATGGGACCCTTCATGGGACCAGCGCTGGAAGTCGCGGTGCGGCTCAGTTCCCCCCTATTGGTCATCTTTTTCCTGCTTATCGGCCTGGGTTTCGCCCTGCCCTTCATCGTCATCAGCCTCTTCCCCAAAGCGCTCAAACTCATACCCAAGCCCGGCGAATGGATGAACATCTTCAAGGAAGTGATGGGCTTTTTGCTGCTGCTGCTCACCTGGAAATACTTCGCCAATGTCTGGGGCCTCACCAAAAGCGGCGCATACTTGCTGGACGCCGCGCACTACATCGTGTTCCTGGGCTTCGGAGCCTGGCTCTATGGACGCTTCGCGAAGCCGGAATACCGCAAGGCGGTGCAGATTATCTTCACGCTGCTGGCTATCGGAGTGATCGCCTGGGCTGCCTGGCACTATCTGCCCCTCAAACCCAAGCACGAACCACCGCAAATGGCAATTGCCGCGGTGGATGGACTGACACCCGCCGATCATCCCGGCTGGTATGTCTTCAGCCCCGAAACCCTGGCCAAACTGCAGTCTGAGGGCAAGACCGTGTTCCTGGACATCGGCGCGGCCTGGTGCACCAATTGCAAGGTAAACGAGAAGAAAGTCCTGCACACAGAGGACATCATGTCGGAGTTCCAAAAGCGCGGAGTGGTGCTGCTCAAGGGCGATTTCACCCGTGAGGATCCCGTCCTGAAGAAATGGATCCAGGACGGAGGCAGCATCGGCGTGCCCTTCAACGTCCTCTACATTCCCGGCCAGCAGCCCATCAAACTGCCGGAACTCTTTAGCAAGGACGACATCCGCAAGGCCCTGAGCCAGATCCCGGCAAATCCGGAGGCCCAATGAAGCGCTATCTGATAGCATCCCTGGCGCTGCTAAGTGTGCTCTTCAGCCTGGGCTGCGACCGCTTCCAGCACGCTTTCGAACCGCCGGATACAGTGGATTTCGCCGCCGAACTGTTCACGCCGCTGGATACCGCTTTCCACGGCATTCCCAGCTTCAGCCTGGAATCCGTGATGGCTTTCTACGCCGAGGATTATCTGCATTTCGGCCAGACGAAAACCGACCGGCAAAACTGGCTGCAGGGCATCTTCAACGCCGAGCCCAATGCCCTGGGACAAGTAACCCTGCTCAACGCCGAGGAACTCACCGATTCCACCGCGATCGCCAATTGGAACTTGAAGATCCAGACTTCGAGCCGCGTGGTGCTGGCGGACAGCCTGTTCAGCGGCGAAAGGCTGGTGAAACGAGGCGGCAAGTGGCTGCTCAAGGGCAATCAGATGACCTGCGTGCTGCCCACGCCGAAACAACAGGTAATCGTGGAGTACTTCACCTTTTTGGGCTGCCCCAATTGCCCTGTGGTAGAGGCGGAACTGCACGACCTGGAGATCCAGTATTCCGGACAGTTTACTTATCTGGAGCACCATACCGCCGCGCCGTTACAGATCGCCGGCGATGGCACCTATGCCTATTATGGGCCCTTCACTGTGCCCACCTCCGTTTTTGGGGGCCAGACCAGGCTTACGGGCAGCGGCACGGAAATCCTGGACCAATACGCGCCCCTGACCCAATCGTTGGCCAATGTGGATAGCGACTTCCGCTACATCAATCCCACGCTGGGCGTGGAAGGGAACACGGTTTCCGGATCGCTTTCCCTGGAACAACTGGCCCAGCAACTGGATTGGACCGATATGGTGCTCAATTATGTGCTCGTCGAGCGCGTTTCATCGTTCAACAACACGGCTGGGCAACCCCTGCGCAACGTGGTGCGCGCCAAAGGCTTCCAAACCATCACCCAGGCTGATCTGAACGCGCCGGTCCTCTTCTCGCTGCAGTCCACGGTTCCGATCCCGGACGACGCGTCGCTGGTGATCTTTGCCCAGACGAAGCCCAGTTCCTTTGCCAACAACGCCACGATCCACGGCGGCATCGAAGTCATCCTGAATAAAGCAGTGATTTCGGTCAAATGATGTATTGTAAGAGTGCCGCGCATAACTGGAACACCGGATTCCCGGGTTCCTCGCCAGACAACTTGTTGGCTGGTGGGGTGGTCATCCGGTTGGAAGTTACGAAAGTCCGTCTGTTGAAGAGTTGGGTGCGGATACCAGTTTGAAAAACCAGATGAATCCGGTGTACAGGATACTGCCGGTTTTTTCGCGGAGTTCCCGTGGACATTGCGGGGTAATTACGCGCTCACTGCGCGCTTTGCCCGCAATGACCGCGCAATGACCCCGCAATGTTAACGGGAGCGTAACACTGCGTACGCCGGGGTCCTCGACGCACAACTTGTTGGGCGTTGGGGTGCTTGAGCGGTTGTTCCGCTGCTTTCAGGCGGCTCCAGGCTCAACGCAAAGAATGATGTAAGAGAAGATAGATTGCCGTAATGTTTAAACCGCGTAAACGCGGCGGAACGACCGCCTGAAGGCAGTGTTACGGATTTGTTTCAACCGCCTGAAGGCAGTGTTACGGATTTGTTTCAACCGCCTGAAGGCAGTGTTACG
>CAYSAT010000073.1:13665-13903 GCA_964429035.1 uncultured Candidatus Cloacimonadota bacterium
GCAAAAATTCAAGGAGATAGATAAATGCGTAAATGGATGCTTCTGATAGCCCTCATGATCCTGATGGGCGCGGCGTTTGCCGATCCCATGCCGGAATTCAGGCTGCCCAACGAACTGGGCAAAAACGTGGCCCTGCAGGACCTTTTGGGGCGCGGCCCCGTCCTCATCGACTTCTGGGCCGACTATTGCCAGCCCTGCAAACTGAGCATGCCCGCCCTGAACGACCTGGCGCTCAAGT